>NZ_KI911783.1:4252036-4566600 GCF_000515415.1 Bradyrhizobium sp. WSM1417 | reverse complement strand
GATCCATTGAGCGCTCCCTTCCACAAATGCTTCCTCAACTCGCGCCTCCCCAGCCCTGCATGGTTCTAGAGCCGAATTGCAGGTACCTGCAAGAAGAGGCGCGCTATTGGGCGCTCGCTAAACGTGGGCTCCAACTACAGTGACACTGCACTCAACTCTTGGAGGACTAGGGACCAATCGTTGTCGTTTCGGGAATTGCGGTGACAGTGCGCTAAAATTCACCCTCACCGTCCTGTCGATCGGCCCTTCGTTGCTCATCAACACATCCTGCCGCCGAATTGCCTTTGCGGTCGAGCCCTTCCCTTCTAGACTCCCGTCACCACCGGCATTGGTTCCGACCGCCCCGGTAGAAGCGGAGTCGAGTTATGCCCAAACCCGAAAGCTTCCCGATCGAGAAGATCTTCGTTCCCACGAAGCAAAAGAAGGCCATCAAGCCCGAGATCGTCGGGGAGATCGCGGAAAGCATGCTGGACATCGGACAACAGGAACCCATTTCCGTCCGGCTCGACGGAGACCGCCTCGTTCTGGTCGAGGGACTGCATCGGCTCGAAGCCTGCAAGGCGCTCGGCGAGACGACCATTCTCGGTGTCGTCGTCCCGGCGGAGGTCGCTCAACACAGGCCGCTGCTGTCGGAGCGACCCGAAGTCGAGGCAGAGCGCCTCAAGATGGCGCGATTGAAACAGCTGCGCCTCGAGAAGGAAGCTGCGGAAGCATCTATGGCTGGCTCGAAGAGCATCAACGGAACGGAAGCGCCGCGCACCCGTCCGACGAAAGGCGTGCGCGACAATCCGAAGGCATCACCGGGCCGGACCGTGGGATCGACACCGAAGACATTGTCGGACTGGATCACGCAGCAAAAGGGCCACGGCGGTCGCTATTGATGGCCGGCGATGACGGTGACAGTGCACTTCACCTGTCGATGTAGATTCCATGCGCGTCGCCGTAATGCGCGACATGGTCAGGCCGACACGAACGCAAACGCCCGCGCCCCCTCCGCCCCTACTTCGTATTGGCCTCGACCGCGTCGAGCAGCGGCATCTCGCGATGCGACTCGCAGAAGCGCGAGAGCTTGTTGCCGTTCCTGTTCAGCGCTTGCGTGTCCACAACGGGATTGTTGCGGCGGCCGGCGTAGAACCCGGCGAGCCAGACGTTCACGGTCTGCATGTGGGTAATGCGCTGGGTGATGTACTGGTCGCAGCTGATCTTGGAAACGTCGACCAGCACCTGGGCCTTGGCCGGCACGGCCAGCAGCAGGGCCGCGAAGGCACCAAGGATGATCGCTCTTGTCTGAATCATGTTTTCCTTCCGATGAATGTCTGCACGGTGGCGACGGTCGGGCGCTGCATGCTTGATCCAGATCAAGGGCGCCCGTTGCATACCCCGCGACCGCCCCACCCTGAGGCCTCGCCATAATTTCTCCTCCGCACGCGCGTTGTGTTGGATCGCGGCGAGTCTTATCGTTCCGATCGGACTGCCGCACTCCCATTGACGCCCGACTGGATCGAGAGCGCATCGGTGCCCGAGACGAACGACCCAAAACCTGACGACCACAAGCCTGACGCCCCCAAGCCTGAGGCCTCCAACCCGGACGCAGGGCGAGCCGATGGCGGGCTGGCGCGGGCCTACGACCGGATCAAGAGCGCAGAGCAAGACCTGGCGCGGCTGGACCGGCTGGTTTCCGGAATGGAACGCGGCAACGAAGGCCCGCGGGTCTCGCGAGCAAGCGCCGGTGCGGAGACTGTCCAGGCTCCCAAGGACAAGATTCCCGAGGACAAGACCCCCAAGGCCGCGGCGCCGGCGCCGGATAGCAGGGTTCGTAATCAAGGCCTCAAGGGAGACCGGCCCATGCGGCGCGCTCTGGTTGGTCTCGTGCTGGCGATCGGCGTTCTCGGTGTCGCCTTCGCTTCGCAATATCGCGACGAGGCCAGGTCCATGAGCAGGTCGATCATGGCGCGATGGGCTCCGCCCGCCGCGACTGAGCCTCCGCAAGCGGCCGCGGTTGAAAGTCCAGCGCAACCGCCGGCAGTGCAGCTCGCTGCCGCGGATGAGCCCGGCACGGTGCCCGCGCCGCCGGCCGGCAAGGACACGGAGAGCAATGCAGGGTTTGACGCTTCAAGACCCAACGCATCAACAACGGGCGCCACAGCCCCTGACTCGTCGTCGTCCGATCTCGCGCAATCGCTCAAGACCATCACCAGCGAGCTCGCGAACATCAACGGAAAGCTCGAGCAACTGAAAAGCCGCAACGAGCAGACGCTGCGCGAGCAGGCCGACACCATTCAACAGCTCAAGGCGGCGCAAGAGAAAGATGCGGCGGCCAATGCACGCCTCGCCGCACAGGTCCAGGCGCTGCAAAAGGAGCTGACGACGTCATCCGCATCTTCATCCGCGCCTGCATCCGCGAAACCCGCCGCGCGGAGCGTGATTACCAACGAGACCGCTGCGCCTGCACGGCCGCATGTGCAAGCGGCCGCACCGCGGCGGCCCCGACCGTCGCGAGGGCCCTGGATGCCCCCGCCCTATATGGTCGATCCCTATTACGGTGATCCGGATTGGTGAGCCCGCAGGGCAACGCGAGCAGTTCTGCGCCAGCACGCAAGCTTGCGGACCCGCATCAATCACGCGGCGAGATCTGAAGCTCCATCAACGCCATGCGCTCTAGGACAGCGGGGTCTCGCTCGCCCTCCTTCGCCGTGCGAAGGATTGTTTCCGCGATCGACTTGACATGCGCAGAGCTGACCGGGGCCGGCAGTGACGCAACCGCCGTGTCCAGCGCAGTTTTCATGATGCCGATGGTTTCAGGCGTAAAAGATGCATTCGAAAAATCTAGCATGCTGGATCCGATCTGGAGGTCATCACGAGCGTCGCCTGGTTCGAATGGCTGCTGATCTGCGCAATCCGGTCGACCAGGGCCGTCAGATGTTGCGGCAATGGGTCGTGCTCGCCCCGAAGCTTGATCCGCAGGCGGTCGCCTTTTTCATTGCAGATCGCCAGGCTGGAGCCGCGGTCGATCTGAATGGCATTGCGAACATCGGGGCTGTTCATGAAGGTTTCCGGTTGATACGCACGGAGCACGCTTCGCGCCGAGCCGCGCTGACAACGCGACTGCGCTCTTACTCAGGCGAGGATCGGAGGTTCGATCTCGCTACGCTCGGGGATCCCGGACTTAACGGCCCCATTGGGCCAGAGTTCCGTCCGAACACAACTCATGTTTGGATTTCACGGAAGCAGCAGTTTCTGCGGCTTGCGGCGGTTAAGGACCGTAGCCCGGATGGAGCGCAGCGAAATCCGGGACGGTGCTCGCGGCAGGATTCCCGGATTGCGCTACGCTCCATCCGGGCTACAGGCGCGCATCAGACCATCGCTTCCGTATCTGCCACCGGACGCTTTCCGTCTTCTGGATCTCCGGAGCGAACAGCCCGGCTTCCGGCCGCGAAAATGTCGTGCACGAGGCCGAGCTTCCCCAGCCCCAGAATGATCAGGCCGTTGATGTCGATCTCGTACCAGGCGTGCGAAATGTAGGCGTCGCGCGGAAACCGGTGATGGTTGTTGTGCAGGCCTTCACCGAAGGTGAGGATCGTGGTCACAAACTCGTTGGTGGTGCCGTCGTCGAGATCGAAGCGGCGGTAGCCGTAGCGGCCGTCGCTGTGGCAGACCGAGTTGACCAGTGATGTCGCCATGGTCATGAGGTAGCTGCGGAACAGGCCGGAGAACAGGATGCAGCCGGTCATGGTGTGCACGCCGCCGAAGGCGTAGCCAATCGCGCCCGGAATGATCACCGCCGAGAGCGCGTACCAGTACCAGCGCGTCCTGGTGAAGAACATCGCGATCGGATCGGCCAGGATGTCCTTGGCGTAATATCCGGCATCGGTGGTGGCCTGGTCCCACACCCAGCCGCCTTGCGCATGCATCATCCCCTTGGCGAAGGTGACATAGGGGTTGCCGTCGCCGTCATAATAAGGGCTGTGGACGTCGCCGGGCTTGTCGGAGTGCAGATGATGCCGGCGATGATTGCTCACCCATTTCAGGATCGAGCCCTGCACCGCCATGGTGGCGATGGCCGCGAACAGCGTCCGCATCACCGGGCCGCAGCGGAAGCTGCGGTGCACGAAGTAGCGATGCATGAAGCCGATCCCGACCGTGGACAGCGCGAACGTGCCGGCGAAGACCGAAACCTCCACCCAGCCGATGCCTTGCCAGAAGGCCCAGACCAGCGCCGCGATCGATCCGCCGATCATGATGACGAAGGAGATGTAGGAATCGCGAAACTTGGCCTCGACCACGGGACCTTCGACCAGCACGCCCGGCGGCATTTTCCGCTCCGCAGCTTCCGCCGACACCACGCTTTCGATCACGGTCATTCCAGCCGATCCATTCACACAAAATTAACCCTGTTGCGGCGCACAGTACAACCTCGGGTTATTTCCATCAAGGATTGGAGCTGCCGTGGGAGTACGGAGCGGCGACTTGAAATGCGCGACCGGAGGGAAAAGAAGCCGGACTTCAAGGCCTGGTGACAGCGTTAACCAGGTGCAAAGCCTCCGCGATGCACTCCCACAAGACCGATGCCAGGACGAAGCAAGCCCCTCCTCTCCCGCCTTCGCAAGCTCAGGCGACGCGCGCGTTGGCTGCGAAAGACTTTCGCGCGCGCACCGCGGATGGTTCGGATCGCGGGCGGCATGGCGATGCTGCTTGCGGTCATCGTGCTCGTGAACATCGCCTATCAAACCATGCGCAAGCCGACCGAGCTGTTCGTTCTTGTCGGCCACGCACTCGACAAGGAGCCATCGGAGACCTGGCGGCAATACGGGCCGCTGTTCCGCAAGCATTCAACTGCGACGATCACGCCCGAATTGCTGGCCGCGCTGGCGCAGGTCGAGACATCCGGCAATCCGCTCGCGCGCACCTATTGGCGCTGGCGATGGAGTTTTAATCCGCTCGCGATCTACCGGCCAGCCTCCAGCGCCGTCGGCCTGTTCCAGATGCTGGACGCAGCCTACGCCGACGCCGCGCGGTTCTGTATTCGCAGCAACGCGGTCACGGAAGCCGGCTGCGGTTCGCCCTTCCTCTATGTCCGCGCGATCCCGAGCCACGCCATCGAGCTGGCATCGGTGTATCTCGACCGCAATGTCGCCGATGTCCTCGCCCGCGCGGGTGATGTGAAGGCGAGTGCGCGCGAGCGGCAGGATCTCGCCGCCTTCATCCATCTGTGCGGCGCCGGCCCCGCCACGGCCTATGCGCGCCGCAAGTTCCAGATGATCGCCGACGAGCGCTGCGGCGATCACCTCGTCGCAAGCTATGTCGCCAGGGTCAACGCAATGAAGCGGCAGTTTGTGCGACTTGCTGCGGATGACGGCGGTTAGCAAAGGAGCGTAGCCCGGATGAGCGAAGCGACATCCGGGAATGCTGCGGTAACGTCCCGGATATCGCTTCGCTCATCCGGGCTACAGGCGCCAATCAATTCCGCGTCCGTCGGTGGCCTTCACCACCAATACGGCCAGCGCCAGCCCTCGTAGCGGACATACGACGACACCAGCGGCGGACCATAGGGATCGACCCGGTCGTCTTCCGGGCGATAACGATAGCGCGGAACGATATTGTAATCCCACGGCGTCGGCCTGAGCACCGGGACATCCACCCTCAACCGTTGTTCATCCACCACGCGGGCCTTCCGCGCCCGGGCTTCGGCATCCGATATCCCGAGATTACACAGCACCAAGGCGGTTCCGAGCGCACACGCGACAGTCATGATCTTCATGCGTTTGTCTCCTTGCCGCCAGAGTGCAAAAGGACGCCAGGCAAGGCAAGCGAATTTGCGATCCTCTTGCTTGAATGATCGGCGTCGGCTCCGGCGGACTCTCCACCCGTCATTGCGAGCGGAGCGAAGCAATCCAGACTGTCTCGCCGGCGAGACTGGATTGCTTCGCGGAGCCTGTCATCGGGCCGCGCTTCGCGCGGACCCGTTGGCTCGCAATGACGGAGAAGTGACGGCACGACGCGCTTCCGACCCGCGCCCTACTCCCGCGCGCGACGCACCGCCTCCGCCAGCTTCATCCTCTGCTTGTCCCACCGGCTCTGCTCCGCCTCGGCGCGCTCATCCAGCGCGGCGCGCTCCGCCTCGATCGCCTCCGCCCGCGCTTCGTGCTCCCGCCTCGCCTCGTCCAATGCGGCCTGCGCACTCGCGACCGCCTTGTCGCGGCGCGCGCGCTCCTTGGCGCGGGCCGCCTCCTCCTTGCGGCGCTCGGCTTCCCGCCGCCGCTCTTCCTTCTCGAACGCCGCGGCGGCCTTGCGCGCCTGTTGATCGTCGACCTTGCGGGATGGTTGCTTTGCAGCCTTTGAAGGACTCTTTTTCGGCTTGGACTTCGATTTGCGTTTGGGCTTGGCCTCGTCGTCAGCGAGATCGGTCGGCAACCCGGAATGCTCGGTGAACGGGCCGTCCGATCCGACCGGACGCCGGAGCACCACGCCCGGCTTCTCCATCGTCGCCGCGACGATGTCGGGATCGTCGGTCTCCTTCGCGGCGCCCTGATGAAACAGATTGGACCTGGCGCCCCAGGCGTCCAGCGCCGCCTTCATCGAGGGCGCGGCGATCGCCTGGTCGTAGAAGCCGAGCGAGGTCTGGTAGGTCTTCAGTTTTCTTTTTGGTGTCTTCGGCATGTCGCCCCACGGCCCGGCGAGGCCATCACACGAACCTTCGCCACGATGACATCATGCCCCTGTTTTGCCCGACGAGTCAAATTCGATTCGGTATCGCCGAAATCGATGCAGGACGCTACGGCCCAACACCAACGCTTTTTCGGATTTCCAACACACTGAAATCCCTCGGGATTTCTACTGTGCATGGGGTTGTTTTCGACGTTTTTATTTTGGCGGGTCGCTACCTACGCCGCGTCGACATCCTCGGGCGCCGGCCCCGCGACGAGCCCGTCGAGACCGACCATCAGCAGATCGGCGATGTGCATCAGCTGGTACAGCGGAATGTCCGCCAGGCCCTGCTCGCCCAGCGACACGAAGGCCGGCGTGGCGCCGATGAGCTCGGCGAGCTGACCTTGCGTGTAGCCGCGTTTTTCGCGCGCAGCCCTGAGGCGCGCGCCGATCCCGAGCCGGTGCCGGGACTGCTCGTCCGCGGTCATCATCACGGCCTGCTCGTCGGCACTCGCATAGCCGTCCGCGAACGCGCTGCCGATCAGCCTGCCCTTGCGCTAGGCCACCCGGCAGTCCTTGCGCAGTCCGCTGCTGAAGACCAGCGTGAACTGCTCGGCGACCCAGAGCGAGGCGTTGAGGCCAAGGCGCGCGCCGGTGCCCGAGACATCGCGGATCGTGCAGGGCGCGCTGATGATCTTGCCGGTGCCGTTGTCGAACTCGACAATGCCGGTGCGCAGCGTGTGATGTCTGACTGCGGCGCGATGCTCGCTCATGACCAGAACACTCCCTTCCGCGGCAACGTCGAACGGACGCCGCGTAAACCCGGACCTCGATACCGTAGAATTTTTCCCGAACTCCTAAGTTTCCAAGGGTTCCACCAGGACTGAAAGCCATGGTAAAGGATTTGCTCCCAATCCATCTTTTTCCGGCGGAAAGCGTGCGGCGCGCCCGTGACGGGCGACGAGGCGAATCATGACCGACGCGATGAAATGTCCGACCTGCAACTCCGAGCACGCCTATCAGGATCGCGGCCTCTGGGTCTGCCCGGAATGCGGCCACGAATGGAGCGGCACGGCGGAGACCGCCGCGGACGCCACTCAGGAGGCCGGCGTGCGCGATGCCAACGGCAATGCGCTCACTGATGGCGACAGCGTCATCGTGATGAAGGATCTCAAGGTCAAGGGCTCCTCCTCCGTCGTCAAGGGCGGCACCAAGGTCCGCAACATCCGCCTGCAGGACGCCACCGACGGCCACAACATCGCCTGCAAGATCGACGGCATCGGCGCGATGAATTTGAAATCGGAGTTCGTGAGGAAGGCGTAAGCCGGGGCCAGCCGTATGTCGCAATGTTCAGAAGTGGACATACGCTGCTGCGTCAGCCGGCTACCCATCAGTCGACATCCGCACGAACAAGTCTTGGGAGGCCGCACTGCGAGGACCGCCAACAGGGGACGCGACCGGGTCAGACCCGACCGATGACATGTTCGACAATCTGAGCGATCAGGCCGTCTTGCGATTGTACGAAAACATCCGGCATCAGGTTGCCGCCGACAAGGCGCTCGGAGGCAGGTATCGGCTGCTCGGCAAATCCGCCAGCGATCGCGCCGAGCGGCTCGGGCGGGAGCTGACCGGCCGCGGCGTCAAGTTCACCGCCATCGAATGGTAAGCGCCGTTTAGGGGCCGCGGTCTATCGCTGCCTCTGCGCCAGATAGAATCCGCACAGCACCGTCACCAATCCCGCCGTCTGCAATAGTGTCGGCGGCTCGCCGAGCAGGAGCCAGCCGGTGAGCACCGTCAACGCCGGCACGCAGGCCGGGACAACGGCGGCGCGGGCGACGCCGAGGCGCTGCACCGAGACGGCGAACAGATAAAGCGCAGCCGGGCCCGCCAGCACGCCCTGCGCCAGCGCCTGGATGGCGTTCTCACCAATTCCGATCGCCGCGATCCGCGCGAGCCCACCGGTCATGAGGTAGATCGGCAGCAGCAGCAGCGACAGCACGTTGATGACGAGCGCGGCCGACACGGCGGAGACACGCCAGTGGCGCACCAGCGCGCCGAAACCCGCGAACATCAATCCGGTCAGCACGAAGGTGAGATCGCCGAGCACGCCGTCCGCGCCGATATGGCCGATCGATTCCGCGCCGATCACGCCGAGCCCGCCGACGATGACGAAGGCGCCGGCGATGCGCGACGCGGAGACATGCTCTTTCAGGAACAAGGCCGCGAGCAGCAGGCCGCCGAGCGTCGCGCAGGAGGGCTGGATCACGCTGCCATGGCCGAGCGGCACGAACAGAAAACCGGTGTAGGAGATCAGCGACATCACTGGGCCGCCGAGCACCATCAGCGCAAGGCCCCTGCCCCAGCCGATGCCGCAGAGATCGGAGATTCCGCCGCGTATCACCAGCGGCAGGAACGCGATGCCGGACCAGACATAGCGATGCACGAGCAGATCGACCGGCGTGAAGCCGACCTTGAGGCCGTGCCGCGTGCCGGCAAAGCCGAGCGCCCAGAACAGCGCCGCGGCGAGGCCACAGAGCACGCCGACAAGCGCCGGCGCCGCATCGCTTTTCTGAGTGAGAGCGTCAGCGCCGCTCGTCCGCTGATCCATCAGCAAGGCTTATGTCAGCAAGCGACGAGGCTCAACCCACGCGGCTGCAGATCTGGCTAGAAAAATCCAGGGCTGAGATCGAGCCCATAGGTCAGGCTGAGCACGAACACGAACAGCGCGGCGGCTGCGAACAACGCAATGTGCTTGAGAATGAACGCGCGCGGCGAGACGCTTGCAACAACGGCTTTCTGTGCAACGGGCATGACTACTCCATTATGAAAATGATTCTTGGCTGCTCAATAAGCGGCGCCCGCATCAAGCGCCGCGATCTGCAAAGCAACTATTAAAGAGATCACACTCGCTTTGAACGGCCGTACACAACCGCATGTGATCATGACTCGCCGCGCCAAAAAAAAGACCGCGCTCCCGAAAGGGAACGCGGTCCACGCAGGCTCGCGAAAAAAACGAGCCTGCATCACGTTGGCTTGACGTTGGCTTGTGGCGTCCCCAGATCAGCGGGCGCTGCCCGTCGTGACGTCAGCCGTCTTCACCTTGCGCGGCGACAGAACGCGCGCCTGGTGGACCGAAGCGACAGTAGTGGGCGCCGAGGCCTGCTGCTCGACGTGCGCGGCACCGAGCACGCGCACCTGCATCGGGGAGACCGGAAAGCCGTTGGCCTCATAAGTCGGCAGCTCGGCGGCGAAAGCCGCGGTGCTGCCCGCGATCGTCAGGATGGCGGCGGCGATCGACAGAATCTTCTTGTTCATTGGTGATGCTCCTGATGGAAAGTTCGGAGCACATCTAAGCGCATTTTGCTGCATTGCGACATGCGTTGTTGCAATGCAACAACGCGCCCGGTGCATGGCAATATGTTTAATGCGCGCAAGGCTTTGGCCGAATCACCGCCGTCTGCGACATGACACTTTTGTGAGAGCGGCGGTCAGCCGCCGAGCACATGACCCCAGCCGTCGAAAACGTAGGCCTCCCAGATCACGGTTCCGCCCTCGCCCGGCCGGCTGGCACGCCTGAAATCGTCAGCCTGCTCAGCGGTCCAGGTGATAATCGTATCGGAGAGCTGGTCGTGCAGGATGGCGGGCTCGGTGGGGTCGAAGGCGTCCATGGGACGAAGCGAGGAATGCGTCATGCGCGCCTAACGCGCTCGCCGTGACAAGGTTGCCCAACGTGCCGGCGAAACACTGCCACGGCGGCCCGCGCCAAATATTCGCCTTTATCGAATTTTGTACAACGCCTGCGAGCAAGCGCCCTTGGAACCGCAATGGAACCTGCGTTGCCCCCGCGCAACACCTGCTCGAAAAGCCCCATTTCCCCAAATTGCGCCATTGCGCCGCCACACCGTCCTCCGAACAATCGACGCGCGGCGTGCCTTTTCGTGCAAGACTGTTTGGTCAAAGACTGTCTGGTCAGACTGTTCGGAGAAGACGAGGTTCGACAGAACCGTTTGGAGGCAGGGATCATGAATGATCGGCGGTCTCTTCTGGTGGCGGTCTCCTGCCCCTCGGCGGTTCTCGCCGGCTGGCTGGCGCTCTCTTTGTCCGCCTATGCCCCTGCCCTCATCGAGAACAGCGGCGCGAATGCTTCCGCCGTCTCGCGCGCGAAGGATCTCAGCCGGCTCGACCTCGCCGACATCCCGCACGCTGCTTCCATCGAGGACGGCGTCGCCCTGACCGCCGCTATCGCGGCCGCCGTCGCTGCGACACCGTCTATCGTACCCGCTGAAGCGGCAGCGCCCGAGGCGCCAGCTCCGGCCATCAAGCTCGCCTCGGCCGACCCGGTGCTGATCTTGCCGACCGAAGCGCCGCTCGCGCCGCAGATTTCGCCTGACCCGACACCAGTCGCCATCGAGATTGCTCCGGCTCCCGCGTCGGAGCCCGTGATTAAGCTCGCCTCGGCCGATCCCACCGAGATCGTGACGACGGACGCGCTGTCGCCCGCGACGATCGCGACCGGCCCCGCGCCTGCCGCGAGCAAGGCCTCGCCGTCCGCGGACACGACCGCGGTGCTCGACGAATGCTACGTCATGGAAGCCTGTATCGACCGGTATCTCTGGGCGCTCTACCAGCGCACGGCCAAGGAAGACTCGATCAAGGTCACAGATCGCCGCGCCGTCACCGTCAAGCGCAAGGGCAAGATGGTGACCGTGATGCGCAGCTTCACGAAACTGGTCGACGAGGACTTTGGCTGGAAGGATCCGAAGGCGGCCGACCGCGCCGGCATGTCGATGATGGACTACGTCATCGGCGGCATGGACAAGAGTTTCAAGCGAAAGCTGTTTCGCACGTTGCTCGCGGCTGAGGCTGCCGGGCTTTCGCCTGGTATCACCAGCGCGTTCCGGGACGACTATCGCCAGTCGATCGCAAGCGGCCTGAAGGCCGCCTCCGACCGCTCCTATCACGGCGGCAGCACGCGCGGCGGCTACGGGCACGGCATGGCGGCCGACATCGTCAGCACCAAGGGCGACAACCGCGCGCAGCGCTGGGTCTCGACCGAGGTGCTGTGGAAGTGGGTCGATGCCAATGGCAAGGCGCTCGGCATCGGCCGACCCTATCTCGGCCGCGATCCCCCGCATGTCGGTCCGGTCGACGGTACGGAATACGTTTCGCGCCGAGGCACGTCGGACCGCAAGGAAGCCAACGTCAAGCCAAGGAAAGCGCGGGCCGTGGCAAGCGCGAAGCTGCCGAAGGCGAAGGCACAGGCGACGCGCGAGCAGAAGGTCCTGGCGAAGCCGCAGAAATCAGCGCAATCGGCCGCGAAGCGCGCGACCTGAGTATCACAGCTTCCGTCCCGGCGTCGGCAACGGCACGAGCCGCATCTCCACGGTGCCGGCCTCCTGCGTGCGCACCAGCACTGAAAAGATGGTTTCGACTGCGAGCCGCACCGCCGCCTCGGTCGCTGCGCCCTTCGCCAGATGCGCCGCGATCAGGCCGGTGAGGAGGTCGCCGGTGCCTGAGGGGCGGATCGGCAGGCGCGGCGTCGCAAAGCGCGACAACTGACCGTCGGCGCACAGAATCGTTTCCACCTGCCCTTCCGCTGTATCAGTGAGCGTGCAACCGGTGGCGACCACGTCGATGTGGCCGGTCCCGGCCAGCGCTGCGCACGCCGCGCGCAGACCTTGCGCATCCGCGATGTCGAGGCCTGCGAGCAGCCCGAGTTCGAACTGGTTCGGCGTGGTCAGATTGGCGGCGGGCAGCAGCCGGTGCCGGACCACGTCCAGGATGCCGTCGGCGACATAGACCCGGCCGTCGTCGCCGATCACGGGATCGCAGAGATAGACCAGCTTTGGATTGCGGGTCAGCGCCCGCTCGACGAAATCGGCAACGACGGCGGCATTGCCGGACGAACCGAGATAGCCGGTGACGAGGACCGCGGCCTCGTCGACGAGATCGCGCTCCTCGACGCCTCTCAGCAGATCTGCAACGAGCTCGGTCTCCAGCACCCGCCCGCGCACGCTCGGATAACGCGGATGGTTCGACAGCAGCGTGGTCGGCACCGCGGTGACATTCACGCCTTCCGCCTGCATGGCATAGGCGGCAGCGCTGTTGCCGACATGGCCGTGGACCACCTGGCTTTGAATGGAGATGACGAGCATGAAAGAGGTCCGTAGGAGTAATCGTCAAGCGAGACAAGGGTCGCCCGGATCACGAAAAATCATATCCAAGCCCCGGCCGCAGCGCTTGCATCTTCCGCGCCAGCCGCCGATGCCCGCTCTCCTCCGACCGCGCCAGCCGGTCCACGACCGCGACGTGATCCGCATCGATCTTGTGCTGGTTGAGCTTGGCCTGCCCCTCGACGGTATCCACCACGAGATCGATGACACGAATTGTGGCCAACATGGTCTCGCGCTTGTCCGGCTCCATCTGCGCCAGGTCCCAGGGCGCCTTCGGCAGCCGCGCTTCGGCGACCGCGAGTAGCGCATCGCCGTGCCCGCGGTTCTCGTCGACCCCGCGCAGATGCGCCACCCCCGACAAGTGCACGGCCTCGTACAGCCAGGTCGAGACGTTGTCGCGCGAAGAATACCAGTCGTTGGAGATGTAGGCGTCATCGCCGGCAACGATCAGCAGAAAGCGCCGCACGCCATCCGCGAGCGGAACGAGCGGATTCCTGGCGGTGAAATGGATCTGGACGATCGCACGCCCCTCACGTTGCTCCAGCACGAAGGGCACATGCGAGGCGCGCGGACCGCGCTCATCCGCCGCGACGATCATGCCGAAGCCGCGCTGGGTCGCGAATTCCAGCGCTTGCTGCTCCTCGACGCGGAATTGGGGGCGGAGGACATGCATGGCGGGGCGCTCGTTAGCGGGCTAGAGGACAAATCGAGGCTAACTCATGATCCGGTCAGATCAGAAGCGATATTGGCCCGCAAATGCGGATGTCAGGAATGATCTCGCCGCCGCGCAAGCTCATCGATATAGGCGCAGAACATGTCGGCCATTGCGTCGGCGTAACGCGCGATCTCCGCCTCGTTGCGCGGTGTCTCCGAGAACTGCTTGCCGACCTCGCTCAGCGTCGTCTTGATCAGCTCGCCGGCAAGCTCCCGCGTCGCATCCGGCGCCTTGGGCAGGGCCTCCCGCATGAAGGCCGCGACGATGCCTTGACCGGCGGCCCGCGCGTCGTGTGCTTCGGGCGCATCGCGATAGAGCGGCGCGGCGTCGCTGAGCGCCGTGCGGATCGCAGCCTCCTCGCACTCGGAACGAAGGAAGGCGTGGACCAGCGCGCGCAGCCGCACCAGTGGCGGTTTCGCCCGATCCGCCAGGATGCCGCGCAGGAGCTCGCTCGTGCACCGCCACTCGTCGCTCTGGAGGCGGAACAGGATCGCCGCCTTGTTCGGAAAATATTGATAGAGCGACCCGACGCTCACCCCGGCTCGCTCGGCCACCCGGGCTGTCGTGAAGCGCTGCGCCCCCTCCTCTGCCAAGACCTGAACAGCCGCATCCAGAATGGCCGCCACCAGCTCGTTCGAGCGGGCCTGCTGCGGCTGTTTTCGTGAGGAAACTGAACGGCTTCGGCGATCGGCCATGGCGCCCCCGGACAATGCGAATAGCGAATGCGACGAATTAGTCGTATTTCAATTCTCACGCAAGCACTCGCCTCGCGGGACATCTGGAGACTACACATGACCACCCCGACCATCACATCACTTGCGCCACTGCTCGATCGTCTGTTCGACCAGGACGAAGCGGCGCGCGTCGCGATGCGAGCCGCCTTCGCCGATGTGACCGACGCCGACCGCGCACGGATGATGCGGAGCAAGACCGCTTACCGCGACCTCTACGGGCGGCTGAAGGACGCACCGCTCGCGGTCTCCCGCGAGACCGGTCAGCTGCTTTACATGCTCGCACGCAGCTCCCGCGCCAAAACGATCGTCGAGTTCGGCACCTCGTTCGGCATCTCGACGCTGCACCTTGCCGCGGGCTTGCGCGACAATGGCGGCGGTCGCCTCATCACCAGCGAATTCGAACCGTCCAAGGTGGCCCGGGCCCGCGAGAACCTCGCGGCCGGCGGGCTGCTGGATCTCGTCGAAATCCGCGAAGGCGACGCGCTGAATATGCTTCGAGTCGATCTGCCTGATACGATCGATCTCGTGCTACTCGACGGCGCCAAGGCGCTCTACCCCGATATCCTGGATCTGGTCGAAGGCCATCTCCGGCCGGCCGCGATCATCGTCGCCGACAACGCCGACGACAGCCCCGACTATCTGGCGCGCATGCGCATGCCCGGAAGCGGCTACATGTCCACGGCCTTTGCCGAGGACGTCGAACTCTCCGTGCGGATCAACTAACGCCACCACCAATGAGCCGCCGCGCGAACCATCGCGCGGCGGTTTCGTGCTGCGGTCCGCCGTGTCGCAGGCTCGTCACTGACGCGTGATAGCTGGACCCAGGCAAACGTCATATTCCCCGTACCGTGCGGTATCTTTCTTTGCACAATACGCCCGAGCCCGTGATGACTTCCGCCTTCAATGCCTACGCAGCGCTTGCCCTGGCTATCGTCCTCGAGGTCGCGGCGTCCGCCTTCCTCCAGCAATCCGTGCAGTTCACGCGGCTGTGGCCGACACTGGCGATGGTGCTGTTCTATGTCGCCTCGTTCTACGCGCTGTCGGTCGCGATCCGGGTCATCCCCCTGAGCATCGCCTATGCGATCTGGGGCGGGGTCGGCATCATCCTGACTGCAACGGTCTCCTTCGTGCTGTTTCGCCAGATGCTCGACGCTGCGGCCTTCGTCGGCATCGCGCTGATCGTGTCCGGGGTCGTGATCATCAACCTGTTCTCGGCGGCCAAGGTGCATTGATGCCGGCGGCCTTCAGCTTCGCGACGCCCTGTCCGACAGCCGACTCGCGCCTACTGGCTTTGCGACGGTTTGGGAGCACGCGGCCCGGATCGCTTCGCGCCAGGCTTGGCCGCAGCTCGCGGCGGCGCCGTGTCGACCGATTCCAGATAAGCGGCAAGCGCCTTGGCTGTGTCCGAACTGGTTGCGTAATGGTCCTTCAGGAACCAGGACAGCGTCAGGTTGAAGCGCCCCTTGGCAAGACCGCGCGGGCTGCGATGGCAGGTCGCGCAACCATCGGCGAAAAGCTTTTGCGGCGACTTGCCGGCATCGAGATTTTGCGCGGCGGCAAATGTCGCCGTCAGGACGGCCGCGGCTGCAAGAGTCATAAGGGGCGCGATCAGGTCGCGCCCCGGTCGAAATGGCGAAATCAATATCGTCCCCAGCCCCGTCTTGCGGTCAGGCCGCCAATAGCTGATCGAACTCGGGCGGCGCGTAGGCCTTGCCGTCCTGGTCGGTGATGACGACCTTCCACCCCTCGCTTGCCCAAACCTTTGCCTTCGCCACGATGAGCAGACGGCTCTCGCGGGCAAAGCTGCACTTCTCATTGTCGCGTTCTGCGATCATCTTGTAGGCCAATGCGCATCCCCTTGCGTTGCCCCTGCACCCACTCTCGTCGTGGCAGCGGGCTTTGGCGGCAATTCGCCGGGAGCGTGGCAATTTGGTGCCATCCGCGGCAGCATTGTGCTTTGTTCCGGCCGAGCGAAGGAGGTCCGATCGTGCGCCGCATCATGAATGCGATTCTGCTTCTCGCGGGCTTGTTTGGTGCGGGCCTGCTTGGCGCGGCGCCCACAGCGGCGCAGACCTACGATCCGCGCCATCCCGTCTGCATCGAGATCTACACCATCGACGGCCGCAGCATCGATTGCAGCTTTGCGACGATCGCGCAGTGCGCCGCGACCGCTTCCGGGCAGTCCGCCCAGTGCTATGCCAATCCTTATGCCACGCAGAGCCGGCAGCTGAGCCAGGTTCCGTCGCCGCCGCGACGAAGCCGATAGCATCAGGTCTGCGCTCCGATCAGTGGACGCGAATGATGTGGGGGCGGCCAAGATCGATCAGCCCCTGCACCGCCGAGAGGCGGTCGTCGAGGGCTGCGATGGTGAGCAACAAATTGTTGCGGCGTTCGTCGAGAAGGCCCATCTCGGCGCCGGAGAGTTTGGTGCTCGATCGCTCCTTGTGAATCACCTCGAGAGATTGACGCAATCCAGCAATCAGGCCGGACAGCTGCTTGGCTTCCTTGGTCATCGACCGCTTCGCGACATTATGGCGGCGCGTCTCCGCCTGGTTCTGTCTCATCGTCGTCATCCTCCCGTGCCCCGCTGCCCCGAGTGGAATGCTTACAGCTTTGAGTAGACATATTACGATCGATGAAATCTGCCCGCGAAGAACTTTCTTAAATTGTACGCGCACGGAACCCGGTCCGGCCTCAGCAGAAAGCCCGGCGCGAGGGCCGGGCTTTCGTTGGCAACGCTAGTGCTTCTGGTGGCCGCCACCCGGGCCGCCGGCCGGCGCACCGCCGCCACGCGGTGCGGCGTTCATGTGAGGAGCGCCGCCACCGCCATGCGGCATCGCAGGCGCAGCCGCGCGCGGCGCCGGCATTTGGGCATGAGCGTTCATCGGCGAGCCGTGGCTGACGTTGGGCTGAGCCACATGCGGCATCGCGGGCCGGCTTGCCGGTGCTGCTGAGACACGCGGCGCCTCATGCGGGCGCGCCATCGGCTGCGCAGGCACAGCCGCGCGGTGTGCAGCCTGCTCGTGCATGATGCGGGCCTGTGCATCGCGCGGATTGCGGGCCTGAAGATTGGTCCGCTCATGCGCGATGCGGTCGCTTCGTCCCGCACGGCTCCGGTCCGTCGTCACCGCATTCTCGTGCCTGGCCATCGCGGCGTCGTGTCGTGACGTTATGGCATCACGGCCGGAGATCGTGGCCGCGCCCTTAACATTCCCGTTGGCGTTGGCGCCGTTGCGCCCGAGTGCGATCGCCGCATCGCGCGTTGCTGCGCGGCCGATCCGAGCCGCGCGCGGATCAATCGTCATCCGCATCGCGTTGCGCTGATGCGAAGTCCAGTAGCTATTCCAATGGGCATGCCGCCGATACCAGGGCCGCCCCTGATAATAGCTCGACCAGTACGAGGTCAGCACGAAGGGGACGATTGGCACGTCGATCTCGTCGACATAGTCGGGGAGATAGACGTAGTGATTGCGGTAGAGATATTCGAGATATTGCGACGACACCCAGCCGCGGTCATCCGAGAAGCTCACGTCGCACCAGGCGTTGCCGCGCAGGCAACCATGGATGTCGACGCGGGCGCCCTCGGGGATGCGATCGACCAGCGGAAAGCCCGGCCCCGGCCCGGCGCGCAGGCCGGTCGAGACGGTGACCATGCCCGGTGCGGCCAGTGCGGCGGTCGGGGCGAGCAGCAATGCGGCTAACAACACGTTTCGGAATTTCATGGCGTAGTCCTCCTCTTTCGAGTCGGAACGCGCAAGCGGAACGGGCGTTCCGCGTACGAAGGTCTCATCCGCCAAAAGATCGAGACGGATGCCGCGCGCGGTTCAATATTCATTCGCCGTTCATCGACACAGCGATTAAGGGCGCCGCCGGCCCGTCAATTCACTTGCAGCATGAAGCCGTCGAAGTACGCAGCAAGCGCAGCAAAATCATCGAGCGGCAGCACGGTCGCGACATACTGATCCGGCCGCACCACGACCATGCAGCCGGCCTTGCGATCGATACCGCGCATGGTGAAAACGTCCTGACCATTCTTGAGGTCCGGACAGAACATCTTCTCGTAGTCGATCAGGCCGTAGCGGCCCTTGCGCGGAAGCAGCAGCGCGGGCATAGCCTCGACGGCGAGCTCGCGATGATCCTGCTGGAAGACCGCCCGCAGATCGATCACGCTGTCGATGTCGGCGGCCGCGGGCGTGTAACGCCGGACCGGCGACTCCCCGGCCTCCGATAGGAAATTGCACAAGGCGCGAATGGCCGAACCGGCTGCTGCGGGATCTTCCGCGCCGGAGAAAGCGTAGATGCGGAAGCGGCCATCCGCGGGCGCTGCGTGACCGAGATGCACCGGCTTGGCATCCGCAAGCCGGATCACCGGTGCGGAATGAAAGCGCGTGCCGATGACGAAGCCTTGCGCGAGACGCTGGTGCGACGTAGCGCCGGTCAGAACCGACGGGCGGTAATGCGTCGCCGTGCCCGCGGTGTAGCGACCGTGCCTGACGAAATAGTCCTGCGTCTGGGCGGCATCGGCGCCGCCGGCCTTGGCGGCGGACGCAAGAATCCCCGCCCATTCCCGGTCGAAATCGATCAGCTCTTTCGCAACCGCCTGGCGCTCGACCGAATAGGAATGCAGCAGGCTCGGCGCAGACTGCTTCCGCAAAACGGCAGCGAGCTTCCAGCCGAGATTGAAGGCATCCTGCATCGAGACGTTCATGCCCTGCCCCGCCTTCGGGCTGTGGGTGTGGCAGGCATCGCCGGCGATGAATATCCGCGGCAGCCGCGTCGCGACCTCGGTCTCCGGCACGTCGTCGAACTTGTCGGTCAGTCGTTGGCCGATCTCGTAGACCGACCACCACGCGATCTCCTTCACGTCGAGCGTATGCGGCTTCAGGATCCGCTGCGCCTTCGCGATCACGTCATCGGCGGTGATGTTGCGGTTGGCGACGCGCTCGCCGATGTCGAGCTTGGCGAGCTCGACATAGAGGCGGACCATGTAACCGCCCTCGCGCGGAATGATCAGCAGGCTGCCGTCCTTTGCCGACTGGATCAGGGCCTTGAAGCGGATGTCGGGAAAATCGGTCACCGCCAGCACGTCCATCACGCCCCAGGCATGATTGGCGGAATCGCCGAGCAACTCGCGACCGATCGATTTGCGCACCGTGCTGCGGGCGCCGTCGCAGCCGACGACGTAGCGCGCCTTGATCGTCTCGATCTTGCCTTCGTTCTCGGCATCGACCCGTTCGAGCCGCGCCGTCACAGCATGGTCGGCGGGACCCGCGGCCGGATCGACCTGAAGGTCGAGCAGGCGCCGGCTGTAATGGGGCTCGAGCCTGGCCGGCGCCTTGCGCATGGCATCGAGAAAGCCGTCATGGATGCGCGCCTGGTTGAGAATGACGTGAGGGAATTCCGACAAACCGTCCTCGACGTCCTGCACCCGGCCACTGCGGACAATATTTTCCGGCATGCGCTCGTCCGGCTTCCAGAATGTCGTCTCGTTCACCCAGCAGGCTTCCTTCAGGACGCGCTCGCTGAATCCGAAGGCGTGAAACATCTCCATGGTGCGGCATGCGATGCCGTCGGCCTGACCGACCAGCAAGCGGCCCGGCTTCTGCTCGACGATGCAGGTCTTGATGTCAGCAAACTGCGCAAGCTGGGCCGCGAGCGTCAGGCCCGCAGGGCCACAGCCGACGATGAGGACATCGACCTCTTCAGGCGCGGCGCCCGTTGCGCCAGAAGGCTGAATGCGCGCGGCGGGATCTGCGATTTCAGGGTCGCCCGGCTGAAATCCATTGAGATGGAATTGCATGAGCACCTCTCCCGGAAACGTTCTGTTTGGATATTGCTCAGTATGCTGACTATCAGTATAGTTGTCAACGATGCCCGGCCGTCCCGCCCCAACGGAGAAATTCGGTGAAAGACAACAACGACATGCCCGGACATCTGGCGCGCCGATTCCAGCAGATCGCGGTGGCGGTGTTTCTGGCCGAGGTCGGGGATGCCGGCTTCGACCTCACGCCGGTGCAATATGCCGCGCTCGCGACCATCAAGGCCAATCCGGGACTCGACCAGGTGACGCTCGCAGGATTGATTGCCTACGACCGCACCACCATCACCGGCGTGATCGACCGCCTCGTGCAGAAGGGACTCGCGGAGCGCCGCGCTTCGCGCCGCGACCGTCGTGCCCGCGAGCTCGAGATCACCGACGAAGGCCGCCGCACGCTGCGCAAGATCACACCGGCTGTCGAATCCGCGCAACGCATCATGCTGCGCGGCCTCAGCGCGAAGGAAGGTGAGGAGCTGATGCGCCTCCTGCACAAGGCCATCGCCGCCGGCAACGAGCTCAGCCGCGCCCCATTGCGCGAGGTGCAGGCATAGAGCGTTTTCGAGCGAAGTGGATACCGGTTCGCGTCAAGAAAACGCGCCAAGACAGAAAGCCCCGTAATTCTACCCCTCATTGTCGCAGGATCGCGAAACCAGGAACTAACCTTCGGCTGTTACGGTCGGCGGCATTCGGCGTTTAACGCGCGATTAACTTTGCCGGTCTGGAGTTTCGGATGTTCAGGTTCCTCATTGCGGCGGCGGCGATCGCGCTCTCGGCCGCTCCGGCGCTCGCGAATGGCCGTGGCGGCGGCGATGCCCCTCCTCCGCCGAAGCCCGCGACCTCACCGGCGAAAGTGATCCTGACCAAGCAGGGCCCCACGCTCGTCGACCTCAATGGCATGACGCTCTACTATTACGAGCGCGATACCACCGGCAAGACATCGAACTGCAACGGCAAATGCGTCGAGAGCTGGGTTCCGCTATCCGCAACGGCGGATGCCAAGGCGATCGGCGACTTCACCGTGATCAACCGCAACGACGGCAGCAAGATGTGGGCATATCGCTATCGTCCGCTCTACACCTCGCCGGCCGACAAGGCGCCGGGCGAGGCCAACGGCAATGCCACGACGCTGCAATGGCGCATTGCCCGTCCCGAGAACTAGGGCGACCTCACCCGCGCCAACTGGGCCGCGCCTCGACCTGCGCGTTCTGTCCTGGCGGCAGCACCACGACCATTGAATTGAGCTTCACCCGGTCATAGAGATCGATCACGTCCTCGTTGCGCATCCGGATGCATCCGGACGAGATCGCCTGCCCGATATATTCCGGCTGGTTGGTGCCGTGGATGCGGTAGAGCGTGTCCTTGTTGCCGGCATAGAGATAGATGCCCCGCGCGCCGAGCGGATTGGCGGGACCGCCGGGCACGCGCGCCGGATAGGGTCCGAGCCGCGCCTGGATGTCCGCCGTCGGAACCCAGTCCGGCCATTCCGCCAGACGACCGACCCGCGCGACCCCGGAGAACGCCATGGCTTCCTCGCCGACCGCAACGCCGTAGCGGATCGCCTTGCCTTCGGGCAGCACGAAATAGAGATACCGCGCATCGGTATCGACCAGGATCGTGCCCGGCTGCTCCTTGCGCGGATAATCGACGATGTGACGGAGATATTGCTCGGGCACGTTCGCCTGCGCGTACGGCGTATGCGCCAGCAACTGCCGGTCGCGCGGCGTCATGCTCGCATCTGTCGATGGCGAAAGCGTTGTCTGCATGCAGCCGCCCAACGGAAGCATGGCAAGGACGAATAGAACGAATAAGGATCTTGGCACCGCCGGCCCCGATAGCGATAGCAGCACCCCCAGCAACGCCAGATGCTGCCAAAATCGTGCTGAAAACAAGGCATTGCGGAACAATTGCGCGTGTTTGATCAACCGGGTTCCATCACCACAAACGGCGCAAGAGCGTCGCACAGTCTCCATCCCCTCGCCTTGCTTTGGTCAAACCCGGCTGGACTCGTGCGTCATGTGCTTGGGCCTCGGGGAATTGGATGGGCTCACCTCACGGATCTGCTCGCGCCAATGCGGACGGCCAACACTTCAACTACTCAACACCTGGGCTTCAAAATACCCAGGCTTCAAAGGAGCTGCGATGCTCGCGACGCTGAACTCTCGGCAAATCGTCGATGAGATCGTGAAGGACACGGTCACGAACAACGACCCGCACGACGCCGTGCAGATTTCGCCTGACATTGTGCTGGCCTCGCGCCCTCTCAGCGTCGCGCCCGCGCTCGCGCCTGAGATCACGGCCCGTCCGGAGCCCAAGATAGATCCGGCGTTCACGCTGAAATCCAGAACGAATCCGGAGCCGAAGTTCAGTCCCCTCGTGGAGCCGCAGGCGGCAGCGCCGTCGGTCGACACCGCCGTGCGCGTTGCGGCCGGTGATGGTCTCAGCCGGCAGAAGCGGTCCTCGGCCGGCAAATGGCTGCGCGGCGCGTTCGTCACGATGCTGTTTGCGGGCGGAAGCGCGGGCGCCACTATCGCCTGGGAAAAACATGGCGACACCGCAAGACAGATGCTCACCGAATGGACGCCGGCATTGGCGTCGCTGCTGCCTTCGACGTCGCAGACGGCACCGCTCGCCGCCGCACAGGCTGCGCCGCCTGCGGACCAGGCCGCAGCGGATCAAGCCACAACGGATCAAGCGGTCGATCAATCTGCGGCTCCGCCTGCAACCCAGGTTGCAGCAGCAGTGCCCACGGCAACACAACCCGATCCTGTACAATCGGTGCAGTCGATGACGCGCGATCTCGCCGCGATGGCGCAACAGATCGAGCAGCTCAAGGCCAACATCGCCGAGTTGAAGGCCGGGCAGGAGCAGATGGCACGCGAGATGGCGAAGCCGCCCGCGCCGAAGCCGGTGGCCGATGCGAAGCCGCGCGTCGATCCGCGCGCGCAAATGTCCGCGCTGCCGCCGCGACCAGCGGCGCCGCCGGTTCGCAAGCCCAAGCCGGTCGTGTCGCACACCTACATGCCGGCTTATCCGCCCGCGCCGCTCGCTCCGCCGCCGCCTTCGCAGGCTGCAGCAGTCCCACCGCCAGCTGCCATGACGACGCAAGCCGTTGCCGATGACGACGGACCCGTCGTACGCCCGCCAATGCCGCTGCGCTGAACCATCGTCACGCGACGACACGACGCGTCGCGCCAGCGATGCTGTCCGAGTCGATGTGATGCGTTGACTCCGGATGACTACGGGAGGCGGCGGTTCGATCGTTTGCGATCAAGAGAAAAGGCCGTCGGGATTTATGCCGGCGGCCTTCTCTTGCAGCTGCCGGTTCCCGGAGCCCGGTTCTGCTGCAATTCCATGCCCCATGATCACGCCGACATATTTAATAAAATCTTAACACGCTTGAATGCTGCACATCATTTCTGCGCCATAAGCACAGAGATTGCGCGCGCCGTTCATTCGATAAACATCGACTCAGTGGTACCATCGGTCATGTGTTGAAACGTCCACCCGAAGCTCAATTCGTCACACCGGGGAATTCGGATGCCTTACTATTCCTTCGATCTCGTGGTTGGTGAAGAGTTCAAGAACCAGGGCGGCATCATCCTCGAAGACATCGAGGTCGCCTCTGATCGCGCTGTTCAATTGGCCACCGAGCTGTCGCAGGTGAAGCCCGAGCTGCAAAGCAAGGGTTGCGCTGTGCGCGTCACCGACCGCGATCACAAAGAGGTCTATCGCACGCCGCTCGATCCGGTGCCGGCCTGGCGGCGCTAGCCCGCCGGCCGTCTTCGCAGCCGCACGCTATCCCCATTGCAGACCGGCGCGGCAGCCGCTAGCCTTCTCGAAAATTCGGGGAGGTACCAAGGATGCGCACTGGTTTTCTGATGACGGCCCTGTTGCTGCTGGCAGCGCCGGCCCAAGCGGCCGACCATCCACGTTCGACCTATGTCACGTTGGTCTTGCAGGCCTTCGCCGCCAAGGTCGAATGTCCCGGCACTGATGTCGTCTACCAGGATCTGGTGCAGAAGGCGGAGCAGATGCAGCTGCCCGAAGGCACCACCGAGAAGGTCCGCAAGGCGATCGCCTGGATGCACACCGGCGGCAAATTGGGCGAGAAGCAGGACGACGATCTGATGGCCGAGGTCGCGGTGGCCACCCAGGCGACCGACCTCAACCAACGCCGCCTCGGCATGCCCAGCTGGTGCGAGGCCCAGAAGACTAACCTCGCCGGCCTGATCCGCAGCAAGGGCGGCTAGCGTTGTCGCGCGGCGTTAAGCACGCCGCGCCGGAACTTTTGCCTCGGCCAATAATCGTCACAATTCTCGCCAGCATGCGGCTCTCTTCGAATTCGAACAGGGGAGCCCCATGCGGATCAACCATGTCCTTCTCGCTGTGGCGTTTGCCGTCGCCACGATCCTGACTGCGCCCGTGCTGGCGAAGAATTCCGACGCCCAGAAGGGCGAGGACAAATCGACCTCGTCGTCATCGTGCAGCGCTTATCAGCAGGCGCCGGACGGCTCGTGGGAGCCGCTGCCCTGCAAGGAAACGGGCGAGCGCTCCCAGCCGCAGACGCAGCATCGCACATCACCGCAGGGCGCGGATCGCGGGGAGCGTTGAACGCGGGGAGCCTTGACGCGCGGGAGTGTCAGCTCTGGTGCGGACCGCGGATGATCTTCATCGCGTCGGCGAGGTGACGCCACTCTTTGGCCTCATCGGCCTCGCCGCGGCCCTCGCAAGCCCTGGCCTGTTCCGCGGCCTTCGCGATCGCCGCAAAACCGTGCTGTTCCAACATCTGGCGCGCGACGGTGTGGACCTGGACCTCGGTCATCATGGGCGTTCTCCCGTTTGACGAAACCGCGGTGCATCGCGCCGCCGCGGGTTGTTCACAACGATTGAGCCCCGGGCCTCGTTCCGTTCACGCCAGTGCGCAAAAGGCGGCCCGCTATGCCCAGCGGACCGCCTTTTCACCCACCCCAAATCTGAAGCGTCGCGGCCGAAATCCCTACCCGGCCGCCGCGCGCTTGCGCTCGAAATCGTTGGGCACCTCGATATCGACCTCGAGGGTCGAGACCTCGTCGCCGCGATCGAGCCGGACGATAACCTTGGTCGGGTCCAGCGTGACGTGCCTGGAGACGACCGCGAGAATTTCCTCACGCAGCACACCGAGCAGATCGGGCTGGCCGCGCAGTCCGCGTTCATGGGCAAGCAGGATCTGCAACCGTTCGCGCGCGACGGGTGCAGAGGCCTTGTTGCCGCGGAGAAGCCGAAGCAAACCCATGCTCATGCGGCCCTCCTTCGCAGCAGGCGGTCCATGAAGCCCTTGCGCTCGGTCGGCACCTGCATCGGCACGGTGTCGCCGCAGAGCCGTCGCGCCGCATCGATGTAAGCCCGCGCCGGGGCGCCTTCCGCGTTCGACAGCGTCACGGGCGTGCCGACATTGGAGGCGCGCAGCACGTCCTGGCTCTCCGGGATGATACCGAGCAAAGGTGTTGCAAGAATTTCGAGGATGTCCTCGATGGTCAGCATCTCGCCGCGCGCGGCGCGCGAGGGATCATAGCGGGTGATGAGAATGTGCTTCTCGACCCGCTCGCCCTTCTCGGCCCGCACCGTCTTGGAATCGAGCATGCCGATGATACGATCGGAATCGCGCACCGAGGAGACTTCGGGATTGGTGACGATCACGGCTTCGTCGGCAAAGCGCATCGCCATGGAGGCGCCGCGCTCGATGCCGGCCGGGCTGTCGCAGATCACCCAGTCGAAACGGCTGCGCAGATCGTCGATGACCTTGCCCACGCCCTCTTCGGTCAGCGCGTCCTTGTCGCGGGTTTGCGAGGCCGGCAGCAGCCAGAGGTTCTCCAGCCGCTTGTCCTTGATCAGCGCCTGCGGCAGCTTTGCGACGCCTTGCACCACGTTGATGAGGTCGAACACGACGCGGCGTTCGGCGCCCATCACGAGGTCGAGGTTGCGCAAGCCGACGTCGAAATCGACGACCACGACCTTTTCGCCGCGTTGCGCGAGCGCAGCTCCCAGCGCGGCGGTCGTCGTGGTCTTGCCGACGCCCCCCTTGCCTGACGTCACGACCAGTACCTTGGCCATCTCAAAAATCTCCTTCTGGTCAGTTCAGCGCAGTAATTCGCATGGTGTTGCCCTGTAGCCAGGCCTGAGCCGGCTTGCCGCGCAGGGCCGCGTCGATATCGTCGGCGGTCTGGTAAAAGCCATCGATTGCAAGCAGTTCGGCCTCGATCTTCTGACAATAGATGCGTGCGCTCGTGTGACCGTTCACGCCCGCCATGGCGCGGCCGCGCAGCGCGCCGTAGATGTGAATGGAGCCGCCGGCAACGACTTCGGCGCCGGAGCCGACAGAACCCAAAATGGTGACGTCGCCTTCGGGGAAGATCACGGTCTGGCCGGAGCGCACGGGGCTTTCGAGCAGCAGCGAAGTCGGCTTGGTCTCGACCTTTGCCTCAACCTTCTTGGGCGCACTCGGCTCGACCACGCAGCTCCGCCCGCCCGAAAGCAGCGGCGGCATCATGGGGGTCAGCCTGCTCTCCTCCACGCCCTCGATCCCGAGCACGCGGATGTTGCGGTCCTGAAGGCTGGTGAGCAGATGGCCGATGCCGGATTGGCTGAGATCGACCGAAGACAGGTCGATCACCACGGGCCGGCCGGCGAAGAAGCCTGGCGAGCGCGCAATGGTGGTGTCGATCTCCTGCAGCCAGTCCTGGATGGGAACCGTCGGCACGAACACGAAGGCCACATAGGAGCGCCCGCGCAGGCGAACCATTTGGCGTTGAGGTTTTACTGCAGCCTCCATAGCGGCCGACTCGTTCCCTGTTATTGAATGGTTAACGATGCCGCCGATATGGTTAATGGCCGGTTAATTTCTCCGTGGGGTTACGTGGAGTGGTGGGCAGCGATAAGCCGGCGAGCCGTTGAGCGAGCGTCAGGCAGACGCTCTCGCCCAACACACTGCTGTCATCGCCCGCGAAGGCGGGCGATCCAGTACGCCGAGACGGTTGTGGGTCAGCCGATGGGCTACGGCGTACTGGATGCCCCGCCTGCGCGGGGCATGACAGCGGAATGTGGGGCCGGCGCGGCGACCAGCAGCCCCCCTACTTCTTCACCTTGCTCGCATCCATCTTGATGGCGGGATCGAGCATTTTGGTCGTGAACGCCGTTGTGACGTCGAACGGCTTCTCCATGCCGAGATACGTCTGGACCAGATCGTAGTCCTTCTTCATGCGCTCGCCGTCGATCCAGCCGAGCGCCTTCGTCGTCGTGAATTCGTCCGTCATCAGGAATTTGATGCGCTCCCACTGGCGCTCCTGGTTCTCCTTGTCGAGACCGGAGACCTGGTCGAGCAGCGCCTTCAGGCAGGGCGCGGCGTCGGCGACGCAAGTCGCGAACGCCTTTTGCGTGACCCGCACGAACTCCTCGACCAGCTTCGGGTTCTTCTGCAGATAGCCGCCATTGACGATCAGCGAATTGCCGTAAGGATTGAGCCCGATGTCCTTCCAGTTGACGTAGCCGAGATCGGCTCCGAACTCGATCACCTTCAAATCGTGCTCGTTGTAGAAGTCGCTGATGATGTCGACGGTATGGCTCTTCAGCGCGGCGATCTTCGCCGTGGGCCCGACATTGACGAAGCCGACGGAGTCGGGCGCAAGCCCTGCAGCCTTGGCGAAGGCCGGCCACATCACGCGCGAGGCGTCCCCGGGCGGATTGCCGATCTTGTGTCCGGCAAAATCCTTCACCCCGTTCACGCCGTAGCTCTTCAGCCAGTAGAAGGTCTGGCCGGTGTTGGCGTAGACGCTCATCACGGCAACAGCGTCGGCCCCCTTGCTCTTCGCCACCAGCATGGTGGCGAGATCGGCGACGCCGAAGGGCGAACCGCCGGAGCCGACCTTGGCGGCGGAGACACCGGAGCCCTTGCCGACCTCGATGGTCAGATCGATGCCCGCCTTCTCGTACCAGCCTTGCGCCTTTGCGTAATAATACGGCGAGTGATCGGCCGTCGGCGCCCAGTTCAGGATCAGGTTGACCGCCTCGCCCGCGGTCGCCGGCATCGCTGGTGAACCGAACATCAGGGCCACAGCCAGAGCCGAGCCCGCCGCCTGCAAACGCTTCATCGCATCTCTCCTCGTTGCCCGCGACCGGCTTGTCGCTCTCCCCCTGTGAGGATACCAATGCAACAAGGCCGCCCTCAACTTGTCAACTGTTTGGTTGGAAATGCCCGCAAAACGTTCAGGCGACACCGTGCCGCAGCGGCGCGACCCGGTCGCCACCCGCAAGAAGCTGCTCACCGCGGCGCGCGAGGAGTTCGCCCGGCACGGCTTTGCCGGTGCCCGCGTCGATGAGATCGCGGAGCGCGCCGGCGTCAACAAGCAGCTCGTCTACCATTATTTCGGCGACAAGGACGCGCTCTATCTTGCCGTGCTCGAATGGGTTTACGCCGATATCCGCGAACAGGAGCGCCAGCTCAATCTCGAAGGTCTGCCGCCGGAAAAGGCGATCCGGAAACTGATCGAGGCCTCGTTCGATTACCTCGCGGCAAACCCCGATTTCATCGTGCTTCTGAACGACGAGAACCGCGGCGGCGCCCGCCACGTCCGTGGCTCGACGCGGCTGGAGGCGATGCATTCGCCGCTGGTGAAGAGCGTGTCCCACATCCTTCACGAGGGCGTCCGCGCCGGCATGTTCCGCAAGGGGATCGACCCGATCCAGCTCTATATCTCCATCGCGGGCCTCAGCTATTTCTATCTCTCGAACACGCCGACGCTATCGGCGATCTTCGGCAAGGACCTGTCGAGCCGGGCCGCGCGCCGCGCCCGCCGCCGGCACGTCGCCGATCTCGTGCTGCATTCGCTCCGGCCGTAATCAACCAACTGGTTGAAACTTCCCGGAAGGACGGTTAGGCTAGCGACCGGCGGCAAGGTGGCCGGCGGCAACAGGGAGCAACCGGTGACAGGAGACGGCGCCCGCAATACGCGCAGCTTTGCGATCGTCCTGATCGTGCACCTCGCCGTGCTCGTGCTCTGGCAGGTCCTGGTCGATGCCTTCCACGTGCCGAAGTTCATCCTGCCCTCGCCGCTCGCGACAATCCAGACGCTGGGAACCGCGAGCTACGCCTGGGGCGCCAATACGCTGGTGACGGCGATCGAGATCCTCGGCGGCTTTGCGCTCGGCGCCTTCGTCGGCGTCGCGCTGGCCGTCATCTTCAGCTGGGCACCGCTGATCAGCCTCGTGCTGCTGCCGTTGTTCGTGACGCTGAACATGATCCCGAAGGTCGCGCTCGGCCCGCTCCTCATCGTCTGGTTCTCCTATGGCATCGTGCCAAACATCCTGATCGCCTTCAGCATCTGTTTCTTTCCGATCCTGCTCACCACCGCGCGGGGCTTGCGCGAGGTCGAGCCTGATCTGCTCGATCTCGTCAAATCGCTGCGCGGCTCGCGCTGGACGCTGTTCCGCAAGATCCAGCTGCCGGGATCGCTGCCTTACATTTTCTCCGGCATGAAGGTCGGCGCCATCCTGGCGGTCGCCGGCGCCATCGTCGGCGAGTTCATCGCCTCCGAGCGCGGGCTCGGCTACCTCATGATCCAGGTGCAGTCGTCGCTCGACACGCCCGCGATGGTGATGGCCGTCGTGCTGCTGACGCTGCTCGGCGTCGCGCTTTACGGCTTCGTGCTCGTCCTCGAACGCATGTTCGTGGTCGGTGACGCAACACCGACTTGAACGGCAAAGCCAAGACCAAGGACCACAACCATGCTCCTCACTCGCCAGACACTGCCGAAGACCATCCCTGATATCGCTGCTCTCGACGATCTGCTGTGCCGGCCGACCCAGGCATTGCTCGACGACCTCGCCAGGGTTGACGGCGACATCATGATCCTTGGCGTCGCCGGCAAGATGGGGCCGACGCTGGCGGGGCTCGCCAAAGCCGCAGCGCCCGATCGCCGCGTCATCGGCGTGGCCCGCTTCAGCGACGCCGGCGTCAAGGACTGGCTGCACGCGCGTGGCGTCGAGACCATCAATTGCGACCTGATGGACGAGACCGCGATTGAGGCGCTGCCGAAGGCGCCCAACATCGTCTTCATGGCTGGCCGCAAATTCGGCGCGGAGGGCGACCTCTCGCTGACCTGGGCGATGAATGCGCACGTGCCGGCACTGGTCGCGCAGGCCTTCCCGTCGTCGCGGATCGTGGCGTTCTCGACCGGCTGCATCTACCCCTTCGTCCCCGTCGACGGCAAAGGCTCGGGTGAGGACATGGCGCCGAACCCGCCCGGCGAGTACGCCCAATCCTGCGTCGGCCGCGAGCGCATGTTCGAGTATTTTTCACGCAAGTTCGGAACGCCCGGGCGGCTCTTCCGCCTCAATTACGCGATCGACATGCGCTATGGCGTGCTCCACGACATCGCATCGAAAGTGCTCACGGGCACGCCGATCGACGTCAGCATCGGCCATGTCAATTTCATCTGGCAGGGCGATGCCTCGTCCCAGGCGCTGCGCTGTCTCGCGCATTGCACGACGCCGACCTCGCCGATCAATGTCAGCGGCCACGAGATTTTGTCGGTACGCGACCTCGCAGCAAGATTCGGCGCCAGGTTCGGCCGTACGCCGGTGTTGACGGGAAACGAAGAGCCGGCGGCGTGGCTGACCGACACGTCCAAGGCGGTCGAGCTGTTCGGCCTGCCGGTCGTCGACACCGAGCAGCTGATCGCCTGGACCGCTGATTGGGTGTCCCGCGCGATGCCGAGCCTCGGCAAGCCCACCAAATACGAGGTGCGCGATGGACGCTACTGACGATCCGGCCATCATCAAGCTCGGCGTCGACGATGCGATCGCCGGGCTCGTGCTGTCGACGGAAGCACACTGGAATCAGACCGAAGAGGACTGGCGCGTTTTCCTGCACGATGGAATCGTATTCGGCATCCGCGACGGCCGACGGCTGGTGGCAACCGCGGCCCTGCTGCCCTACTCCAGCAAAAACGCCTGGATCAGCATGGTGCTGGTATCAGGCACCCATCGCCGCCGCGGCCTTGCAACGCGCCTCGTCGATGCCTGCCTGGAAACCGCTCGCAGGAACGGCCTGACGAGCTGGCTCGACGCAACACCCGACGGTGCTGCCGTCTATGGACCGCTCGGGTTCACGCCGACGCTGCAACTGCGCCGTCTCAAGCTGGTGAAATCCGCGTTCGCGTCCGCGCAGCCACCTTCATCCGCGACGCTCGACGCGCTCCGCGCGCGTGACCGGCGCGCTACGGGCCTCGATCGAACCGCCCTGCTCTCCAACTTCGCTCAGCGTCCCGGCTCACGCATTGTCGCCGCGAACGGCGCCATCGCGCTGGTTCGCGACGGACGCACCGCGCGCCATATCGGCCCGCTGTTTGCCGACGACGCCGCAGCCGCGCTGACCCTGGTCGATGTCATCGCGCGATCGGAGAGCGGGCCGCTGCTGCTCGACGCCGTCGCGTCGCAAGCCGCGTTCCCTGAAGGATTGACCGCATCGGGCTGGAGCATCGAACGGCCGTTCCAGCGCATGCGGTTCGGCCCCGCCACTGCCGCGGGTGAAGACATGCCATTCGCCGTCGCCGGCCCTGAATTCGGATAGGACATCATGCACCACAGCCAGATCAACAGCGAGATCCGCAAGCTGATCGCCGACGGCACCGTGCTGCCGGCGCATCCCCTCGCGCTCACCGCCGAACGCCAGCTCGACAAGAAGCATCAGCGCGCGCTGACGCGCTATTACATCGACGCCGGCTCCGGTGGCCTTGCGGTCGGCGTGCACACCACGCAGTTCGCAATCCGCGATGTCGGCCTCTATCGTCCCGTGCTCGAGCTCGCCGCCGAGACGGCGGCGAACTGGACCAAGCGTCCGCTGGCGCTGGTCGCGGGCCTCGCCGGTCCGACCAGGCAGGCCACCACTGAAGCCCGCACCGCGCGCGACATCGGCTACCACGCAGGGCTTCTCAGCCTCGCTGCGATGAAGGGCGCGTCCGAAGACGAGATCATCGCGCATTGCACGGCGGTCGCAACCGAGATTCCGCTGGTCGGCTTCTATCTTCAGCCGGCGGTCGGCGGCCTGGTCCTGTCGAGCCGGTTCTGGCAGCGCTTTGCCTCGATCGACAATGTCATCGCGATCAAGATCGCGCCGTTCAACCGCTACAGGACCCTTGATGTTCTGCGCGGCGTCGCGGCAGCCGGCGCGCTCGACCGCGTCGCGCTCTATACCGGTAATGACGATCACATCCTGCTCGATTTGATGCTGCCGTTCGATCTGCGCGACAACGGCGTCACCACGCGGACCTACTTCAAGGGCGGTCTGCTCGGCCACTGGTCGGTGTGGACCGCGAGCGCGATCAAGCAGTTCGAGCGCTGCAAGGCGGCACGGCACAAGGACAGCGTCCCGGCCGATCTGCTCGCGCTCGATGCCCGCGTCACCGATTGCAACAGCGCATTCTTCGACGTCGCCAATAATTTTCACGGCTGCATCGCAGGCTGCCACGAGATACTGCGACGGCAAGGCCTGATGCAGGGCTTGTGGTGCCTCGATGCGAACGAGGGCCTGAGCCCCGGCCAGAAGGACGAGATCGACCGCGTCACTCGCGAGCATTCAGATCTCAGCGACGACGCCTTCGTGGCCGCAACCTTGGATAAATGGCTGGCATGAGCTCAAGCCCCTTCATCAGCCTGCAAGGCGTCCGCAAGGTCTATCGCAGCGGCGGCGCCGAATTCCTCGCGGTGTCCGACGTCACCATGGACGTTCAGGAGGGTGAGCTGGTCTCGCTGGTCGGCCCATCCGGCTGCGGCAAGACAACGGTGATGAAGATCTTGGCCGGCCTGCACGACGCCGACGGCGGCACGGTGAAGATCGGCAATGCCAAAAGCCCGTTCGATCCGACCCGCGACATCGGCATGGTGTTCCAGCAGGCGCTGCTCCTGAAATGGCGGACCATTCTGGACAACGTGCTGCTGCCGGCCGAGATCGTCGGCCTTCCGATGAAGGCCGCGCGCGAGCGGGCGCGCGATCTGCTCAATCTGGTGGGGCTTGCCGGCTACGAGCAGAAATATCCGCGAGAGCTGTCCGGCGGCATGCAGCAGCGCACCGCGATCGCGCGCGCCTTCATCCACGATCCGAAACTGATCCTGATGGACGAGCCGTTCGGTGCGCTCGACGCCTTGACGCGCGAGCAGATGAATTTGGAGATGCTGCGCATCTGGCGCGAGAGCGGCAAGACCATCATCTTCATCACGCACTCGATCCAGGAGGCCGTGTTCCTGTCCTCGCACTGCGCCGTGCTGACGGCAGGCCCGGCGAAGATGGCCGATTATTTCCCGATCGACCTGCCCTTCCCGCGGGCGCTGCCGCTGAAGACCACGGACGCGTTCGGCGCCTATGCGCGGCGCATTTACGAGAAGCTCGGTTTGGGCGCAGCTTAACTCACCGCACGATAGATGCTGTAGGGTGGGCAAAGCGACTTGTCCGCCGTAGCTCGAAGAGCGAAGGCGGAAGCGTGCCCACCATGGTGAGTCGAGCAAGCAGTGGTGGGCACGGCGCAAGTGCGCCTTTGCCCACCCTGCGGGAGTTTGCGCGATCAGGTCTTGTTGCGCATCTTGCCGAGCAGATAATTGTCGTAAAAATTCTCCGCGATCTGCGTGTAGAACAGCAGCTCTTTCGTATAGGCGTCGTGGCTTTCCTTGGTGCGCTTGAACAGGTCGCTCTTGGTGGCGAGCTCGTTCAGATGCTCCTGGGTCGCGGCGTAGCAGGCCTCCAGCACCGGCTGCGGAAACGCCTTCAGCTCCGCGCCATTGGCGATCAGCCGCTTCAGCGCCGCCGGATTCACGCTGTCGTATTTCTCGAGCATCCAGGCGCCCGCGGCCGAGGCGGCCTGGTTGACGATCGCCTGGTACTGCTTCGGCAGTGACGCCCACTTCTCGTCGTTGACGATCATGTGCAGCATGGCGCCGCCTTCCCACCAGCCCGGGAAGTAGTAGTATTTGGCGACCTTCTGGAAGCCGAGCTTTTCGTCGTCATAGGGACCGACGAATTCGACCGCGTCGATCGTGCCCTTTTCCAGCGCCGGATAGATGTCGCCGCCCGCGATCTGCTGCGGCACTACGCCGAGGCGCGCCAGCACATGGCCGCCCATGCCGGCGATGCGGAATTTCAGGCCCTTGAGATCGTCGACGGTCTTGATCTCCTTGCGGAACCAGCCACCCATCTGGGTGCCGGAATTGCCGCAGAGGATCGCATGCGCCTTAAACGGCTTCAGCGCCTCGTTGGTCAAGTCGGCGCCGCCGCCGAAATGCCACCAGGATTCCTGATGGCGATGGTTCATGCCGAACGGCGCGCCGGTCGCATAGGCCAGCGCCGGCTCCTTGCCGATGTAGAAATAGAGCGGGGTCTGCGCCATGTCGACGGAGGCTGTGCTGACCGCATCGAGCGCCTGCAGACCGGGGACGAGCTCGCCGGCCGCAAAGGTCTGGATCTGGAATTTGTTGTCGGTGGCCTCGGCAACATATTTCGCAAAAGTTTGCGCAGTGCCGTAGATGGTGTCGAGCGATTTCGGGAAGCTCGAGGTCAGGCGCCATTTGATCTCGGGCGCGCCTTGCGCGATCGCGGGTGCGGCAACCAGCGTCGTCGCGCCGGCGACCGCGCCGCCCTTGAGGAATGTACGGCGTTTCATGATGGGTCTCTCCCTGAACTATGTTTCAACGTATCGGCTTGAGCGCGATCTTCGCGAGCTATTGCCGTTCCTATAGCGGAGTTCAAGCTGGGAGCGGAAGCCCCGATGGAGCGCAGCGCAATCCGGGGATCTCCCCAAATATTTCCCGTGTCGCTCTCAGAGCAGCTTGGCGCTGACGAACAGCGCACGCACGGCGTTGGTCGCCTGCACGACGAGCATGGCGTTCTCGGCGGCGCCCTCGAGCGCTGCGACCGCGTCTTCATGCAGCGAGCGGAATTCCATCCACTCGACCGATTTGAAGTTGGTGAGGAATTGATAGGCCTGGCCGACGGTCGCGATCGCCAGCGTGTCGCCGTTCAGCTTGATCTTGAACGTCGTGCGCAGCGGGGTCTCGGAACTTTGCGGATCACTCACTTTGCGGATCACTCATGGGCTGCTTCTGAACGATGACGGCTTAACGAACGGAAAACGGCAGCCCCGCCGCGGCAGGCAAATATCAGGCGCAGATATCAGGACTCAGTGCTCGCGCGCTGCGAGGCGGTCGCCGATGGGGTCAGCCTGGGCACCACGACCAGACGGTTGAACTCACCGTTGTCGTAAGCCTTCATGAACCGATCATAGTCCTTGATCGACACGCAACCGTTGGAGTCGCCACGAGGCCCGAGCATGTAATTGTGGGTGAGCAGACCGACGCGGCCGAGCGCGCTGGTGCCTTCGGTAGGTGTCAAGCGCAGTGCGCGGACGCCGTGGAACAGTTTTTCGCGCGGCTTGAGGTCGTAGGTCGCGGGCGGGGTCGCGCCAACCATCCGCTGGTCGACGTGCTCCGGATCGTCCATCAGCGCGCCCATGCCGGAATGCGCTTCCAGCGCGAGGCCGCTCGGCAGGTAAAGCGCCTTGGCCGAGATGTCGTAGACCGCGGTGCGCGAATCGTAACCGAGCGCGGCGAGATCCGGCGCCTTGCCGAACAGGCCGCTGTCAGGCGTCAGCGAGGCCAGCCTGATCTTGTCGGTGAATTTTTCGAAGAAGTTGCGGTTGTCGACCCTGGGGTTGGTCTCCGCGTAAGCCTGGCTCGAGGCGATCTGGGCGGAGATGTCGGCCTGGGGCGGGCGCGAGCGCGGCATCGGGATGGCGTCAGCACGCTGCGATTGTCTCGTCTCCTCGGACATATGCCGGTCGTCGTCGGTCAGAGTGGAGCGCCAGTCGTCGCCCTGGAGCTTCTGGGCAAGCATCGCCTTGGCGTCGCGCAATTTGAGCTGGACTGCACTCACCGCGGAGCGCTCCAGCGTCCGCAAGCCGAGCTCGCGGGCGGGCGGACTGCTGGAAGCAGAAGCGAAACGATCATCGAATGAAGGCGCATTGCCCGGCGGCAGCGCGGCGGTGACCAGCGAGGCCGAACCGCCGATATCCGCGACCCAGGCGGCGGCGCCCAGTGCCAGCGCGACGGCGGCCAGAGACAGCAATATCGTCTCGGCTCGCCCAATACGGCGGCGCGACAATAGCCTCTCGGCTTGTGCCCGGTCGGAAACCATCAGCTCCCCAAAATCGATCCCCGGGGGGACCCACCCCCACCCGGAGATTCTATACCAGCTACCACATTGGGAGCCAAAAGTTAGGCATAATCGCGGCCGGCAAGGGTCTGGCAAGGCTCCGACGAGCCATTCCAGGGTATCCTAAGGTATCCAATGACCGATCCTTTCGACCTCAAACGCTTTGTGCGGGCCCAGGACCCGGTCTACCGCGACATCCAGGGGGAGCTGACCCGGGGCCGAAAGCAGAGCCACTGGATGTGGTTCGTCTTTCCCCAGGTCGCCGGCCTTGGCTTCAGCGCCATGTCGCAGCGCTACGCCATCGCCTCCCGCGCCGAGGCCAAGGCCTATCTCGCCCACCCCATCCTCGGTCCGCGCCTGATCGAATGCACCCGCCTCGTGCTTGCCATCGAGGGCCGGAGCATCAACGCCATCCTCGGCGCGCCCGATGACGCCAAATTCCGCTCGTCGATGACGCTGTTCGACGCGGTGTCCGACCAACCCGTTTTCGACGAGGCGCTCGCCCGGTATTTTTCGGGCGAGCGCGACGGCGCCACGCTGGAGATCCTGTCGAAGCTGGATCGGCCGACATAGCGCGTCGATCAGCGCCCCTGAAAGACGGCCGCGCGACGCTCGATGAAGGACTGAATGCCCTCCTTCGCGTCGGCACTGGCAAGCACGCGATCGCGGATTGTCGGGAGATAGGCGATCGCCGCCGCCTCGCCGGCTTCGACATATTTGGCCGCGGCTTCCTTGGTGACCTGGATGCCGAGCGGCGCATTGCGCGCGATGATGGCGGCGAGCGCCATCGCCCGCTCGACCTGCTCTCCCGCCGGCACAACCTCCTGGACGAGACCGATCGTGTGGGCGCGTTCGGCTGAAAACTCGTCGCACAGGAACAAATGATACATTGCGTCACCCCAGCCGGCGCGCGACAGAAAGCGGAAATGCGCGCCCCCGAGCGGCGCAATGCCGCGCTTGGACTCCATCTGGCAGAAGCGCGCATCCGCGGCCGCGACCACGATGTCGCCGGCGAGCATCAGCTCGATGCCGATCGTGAACACGATGCCCTGCACGGCGGTGATAACAGGCTTGCGGCAGCGCTTGGCAAGGCCGAACGGATCGACATTGCCTTCCTTCATATTGCGCTTCTCCGCAGTCGGGCCGAAGAATTTCGGCATGTCCAAACCGGCGGTAAAATCCCTGCCCTCGGCGCAAATCACGCCGACGCGATAGGCCTCGTTGTCGTGCAGCTCGGTCAGCGCATCGGACAATTGCTCCATCATCGCCGGCGTGAACGCGTTCTTCTTCGCGGCGTTGTCGATGATAATCTTGAACACATGGCCGTGCACCTCAGTGCGGATCTGACCTTCGCTCATATCGTTTCTCTCCGGATTCGTTGGTTGCTACATCAGACCGGCGGCTGAATGGCCGCGCGGATAGCCTCGATCCGCTCCGGCGTGAACACGCCGGAATCCAGGAGCTGGAGGATCGAGAGCACGCCGCCGCGCGATCCCCAGCTTCCCTCCTCGATGATCTCGAAATTGACCCACCAGGTCGGCGCAGGCGCCTGCATGCCGCAGGCGTCCGCAAGCCGCGCCAGCACATTCCGGATCACCTCGGCTCGCAGCTCGGCAGGCCAGGCCGCGTTCATCACCGCGATATTGACGGTCATGACGTCGCGCGGCGTCTCCTGGTCGGACAGGAGCCTGCCGCCGATTGCCATGCAGTCGGCTGGCAGGTCATGGAAATGCACCTGGAAGCCCATTCGCGCGGCGGGGGCATGCTGACCGATCTCGGGCTCGAGCACAGCGTCTGTCAGGCTTTCGGCCAGGCGGCGGCGCTGTACCGACCCAAGCCGGCCGGCAGGTGCGGTCACGGTGATGATGGTCAAAGCGTCCCTTTCCATAAATATGACAGCTGTCATATTCCAGCGCCACTTGCCTATGTCAAGCGTCATAGTCTAGATGGGACGCCCAACTGCGGAACCTCCGATGACGACCACCACACGTGACAAGATGATTGCCGGCGCCGCCGACCTGATGAGCCGGCACGGTGTCAACGCTACCAGCATGCGCGATGTCGTCCGCCATACCGCGACGCCGCGCGGCTCGATCGGTCACCACTTCCCCGACGGCAAGCGGCAGTTGATCGCCGAGGCCGTGGTCCTTGCCGGCAAGCAGGTTTCGATTCCCCTGGAGAAGGCCATGAACGAACGCGGCGTGATCGGCGGCTTGCGAGCATTCGTCGGATCGTGGCGTCGCCGGCTGGAAGCGACCGGCTTCGAGGCCGGCTGTCCGGTGCTCGCCGTTGCCGTCGACCGCCACGTCGGAGAAGCCTCCGACAAAGACCACGAGACAGCGCAGCAGCAACTGCTCGATCTCGCCGACGGCGTGTTCGCTGATTGGCGACACATCATGCGCTCAGCCCTGCTGCGCGAAGGACTGGCCGCGGAACGCGCGGAGCGGCTTGCAACACTCGTCGTCGCCTCGATCGAAGGCACGGTCGCGATGTGCCGCGCAAATCGCAGCGCCGACGCGCTCGATCAGGTGCAAGAGGAGCTGGAGACGGTCCTGTCCTCTGCCCTCGCCCGCACGACCGGATAAATGGAGACGCACCGATGGATTTCTCCCGACAACGCGAGCTCGCCCGCCATCTCGCCGATCTGCGCCGCGAGGGCCGGCAGCAAAGTGGCCTCGAGGAGCGGCTGGTACCACCGGATGCCGACACCGCGTACCGCGTCGCGCAGATGGTGGAAGAAGAATTGGGCTGGAACGTCGTCGGCTGGAAGATCGCCGGCATGAAGCCCGGGCTCCAGCGCCAGCTTGGCATCTCCACGCCGATCTATGGGCGGGTGTTCGCGCCTCTGATCAAGAGCTCGCCCGCGCGCGTGGAACACGTCAAGCAATGCAGTCCGATTCCGGAGGTCGAGTACCAGGCACGCCTCGGCGCCGACCTGTCGCCGCGCCCGAAGCCCTACACGGTGGACGAGGTGGGTGATGCCGTCGTTTCGCTGCATCCCGGCATCGAACTCGCCGAATGCCGTTTCGTCCACGACACGGCGTTTCCGCCAATGCCCGCGATCATGGCGGACGGCTCCGGATCGGGAACGATCGTGCTTGGAGAGCCCATCGCGGACTGGCGCAACCGCGACATTGCCAATCAGGAGGTCATCCTGAACTGCAACGGCGCCGAGAGACGCCGCGGCAGCGCTGCAGAGGCGATCGATCATCCGCTGGTGCCGCTCGCCTGGCTCGCCAACGAGCTGTCACGGACCGGCATCGGCCTCAAGGCCGGCCAGACCATCTCCACCGGCACGCTGACCGGCATGTTACGGCCGAAGGCCGGCGAAACCTACGTGGCCGATTTTGGTCCCTTGGGAACTGTGAGCGCGACCTACGCCTAGACGAACGGACGCATACGCGTGGCATGGCGGCCACGAGCGTAAACCCGGGATTAACATCGCCTGCCTATTGTCCGTGCAATAATTTCCCGCGCCAGTTGCCGGATAGAATCATGAAAATCGGTACGCTCCTGACCACCGCCATCGTCTCGCTCTCGACCGTGGGCGGCGGCCTCGCCGTCTACGTCGCCGTAACGAAATACCAGACGATGGAGCGGATCACCGAAGCCCAGGGGCGGCTGGCGATCGTTCGCGCCGTCAGCGACATCCCGCGCTACCTCAATCCCGAGCGCGGCTTTTCCACCAACATTCTCTATGGCCCTCCCGCCGTCGACCCGGCGCTGCTTGCCGAGCAGGGCAAGCTGCGCAAGCAGACCGATGCCGCCCGCGACACGATGAACGCGTTGCGCAAGGACCTGCCGGGCCCGTTCGACGACGGCAACACCACCGGCGGCAACATCGACGCCATCAACTCCAAGTTCACCGCGCTGCGCGAGGCCATCGACAAGGCGATGTCGGGCCCGCCGGAGGCACGCAAGGACGCCGCCAAGAAGATCGTCGCCGACAACGCCGTGCTCAACGCCAGCGTGACCGCGCTGCTCAACGAGCAGGTCCGCCGCATGGCGATCCTCAACGGCGATGCCTACCGGCAGGCCAGCTACGCCAACATCGCGATGACCTTGCGCGACGTGGGCGGCTTCAACTCCAGCCTGCACAAGAATCTCGTCGGCGGCAAGAAACCGGCGACCGACACCGAGAAGGCCGAGATCAGCCGCTCGCAGGGCCGCAACGATCAGATCGTGATGTCGCTGCTGGAGTTGCGTGGCAATCCTGCAACCCCGGCGAACGTCGCCGCCGCGCTGGAAAAATTCAACGCGATCTACATCGAAGAGTTCGGCCGCGAACTCAAGCTGGTGAAGGAGGGTGCGGTCAGCGGCAAGTACGAACATGACATGGACACCTATTACACCGCCACGCAGCGCGGCCTCAGCACCATCATCGAGGTCCGCGACGCCTTTTACGACAACGCCGAGCAGATTCTCGCCGGCGCCTCGACCGCCGCCCACACCAGCTTCACCATCGCACTCGCGGGCCTTCTCGCCGTGCTGATCGCCAGTGCCGGCCTCATCGTCACGGTCCGCCGCCGCGTCTGCGCCCCGATCGTCAGCCTGACGACCCGGATGTCGCGGCTTGCCGACGGCGAAGTTGCGGAAGAGATTCCCGGTGCCGAGCGTTCCGACGAAATCGGCGCGATGGCCGCGGCCGTCCGGGTCTTCAAGGACAACATGATCCGGGCTGACAGCCTTGCGGCGGAGAAGCAGGCCGAGAACGACGGCAAGATGCGCCGCGCACAGGCGCTCGACGGGATCACCCGCGCGTTCGAAGCCAAGGTCACCGAGCTCGTCGGCGGACTGTCCCGCGCGTCATCCACCATGGAAAGCACGGCGCAGTCGATGACCTCGACGGCGGCCCAGACCAACAGCCAGGCCGCGGTCGTCGCCGCCGCCTCACAGCAGACATCGAGCAACGTGCAGACGGTCGCGAGCGCCACCGAAGAGCTGACCTCTTCGATCTCGGAGATCGGCCGTCAAGTGGCCCAATCCACCGAGATCGCAGCCCGCGCCGTCGACAACGCCCGCCGCACCGGTGACACCGCCCGTGCGCTGGCCGAAGGCGCGCAGAAGATCGGCGACGTCGTCACGCTGATCCAGAGCATCGCCGAGCAGACCAATTTGCTGGCGCTCAACGCGACCATCGAGGCCGCCCGCGCCGGCGACGCCGGCCGTGGCTTCGCGGTGGTTGCTGCCGAGGTGAAATCGCTGGCGGGCCAGACCGCCAAGGCCACCACCGAAATCTCCGAGCAGATTTCGGCGATCCAGGCCGCGAGCGACGAGACCGTCACCGCGATCCGCAACGTCGCCGACGTGATCGGCGAGATCGACCAGATCGGCACCGCCATTGCGGCCGCGATCGAGGAGCAGGGCTCGGCGACCAAGGAGATCGCCCGCAGCGTCCAGGAGGCCGCGCGCGGCACCCAGGAGGTCAACACCAACATTTCAGGCGTGCAGCGCGCCGCCGACGATACCGGCACGGCCGCAAGAGAGGTGCTGGGCGCAGCCGAGCAGCTCTCGACCCAGTCACGCGATCTCGCCGGACAGTTCGACCGCTTTCTCGGCGAGGTCCGGTCGGCGTAAGGGCTAATACGGCGGTGCCTTGCGCGCCCGCTGCGCCTTTGCGGCCTCGATCCACCATGCGAGATCGTCAGCGAAGCGCGGGAACGAACGCTCGAGCGCCTTGCCGCCTTCGCCGATCGGTTCGCCAGCTTCCGACAGCGTCTGTGCGATCGGGCCGACGCCGATGGTGCTCGACACCACCACCATGCCCATCTCCGACAACGTGCCATGCCAGGCGGTCGAGGCACGCGCGCCGGACAGGCGGCCGGCCGAATAGCTCACGATCGCGGCCGGACGCCAGAACCACTCCTCGAGAAAGTGGTCGGTGAGATTTTTCAGGCCTGGTTGAATGCCCCAATTGTATTCGCCGGTGACGAAGACGAAACCGTCCGCGCCGCGGATCTCTCCGGCCAGCCTCTCCAGCGCCTCGGGTGCGGAGCCCTTGGGATATTCCTTGTACATGCGATCGAGCATCGGCAGGCCGATCGCCTTTGCGTCGATGAACACGACGTCGTCGCCGCGGGCGCGCAGGCGATCGATGACGAAATTGGCCAGGCGTATGCCCATGCGGTCGGAACGGTAGGAACCGTAGAGGACGAGGATACGATTGCTCATGGGCGGCAGTCTAGCACGAGTCAGGAGGCGCCGAGCGGCTTGCCTTGCGGCGTCTCAGTGCGCGGCGCGATGTCTGGTGCGGCGCGGAACGGTCCGGCACGCCAGCCCTTCGGCCAGCAGCTTCATGTCCTCGTGCCGGCCGCTGCGGATTAGCCGGCCGAACTCTTCGGGTGTGAAAGGAAGACTTGGATCATCATCGACCGGACGCCGCACTCGCGGGCCGAAGAACCGTCGAACCAGGCTAGCGAGCCGCCGCATGTCAATTCCCTCGCGCCAGCATCAAACCTTTCAGTCCGCACATTGTTCCTCCCGCACGATCGAGATTGCAAGAGGCCGCCAAGCGGTCCGCACCAAAAAAAATTCGGCGAGAGAATAATCTCCTCTGCCTGCGCTACTCGGCGAATCCGACGTAGCGCACGAAATCGTCGTTGCCCTCGCGATCGGAGCGAACGGCGTTCGCGGCAAAGTTGTCATCGGGATAACCCATCGCGACGCAGGTCATGATCACCTCGTCCTCCGGAATGTTCGCGACCTCGCGCACGATGTCGGAGCGCATGATGCCCTGCCCGTTGATCACCGAACCGAGACCGCGGTCCCAGGCCGCGAGCACGATGCCGTAGCAGAGCGCACCCAGATCGAAATGGCAGACCGCGCCGGGATCGAGCACGCGGTCATAAGTCAAGACCAGCGAGACCGGCGCGTCGAACTGGCGGAAGCCGCGCAGCACCCAGTCCTGGCGCATCGGCTTGTCGTCGCGCGCGATTCCCATCGCGCCGAACAGTTTCTTGGCGACATCGACTTGCCGGGTGCGGTGCACGCCCTGGTACTCGCCATGGCTGACGATGTCACGCTTCACCTTGGCGCCGGCAACCATCTCCTCCATGTTGCGTCGGCGCAGCTGTTCCAACGGTCCGCCTGTGAGCACGTGGACATGCCAGGGCTGGGTGTTCATCGACGACGGCGCACGCTTGGCACTGTCGATGATCGCCTCGATCACCGCGCGCGGCACCGGCTCGTTCCTGAAGCCGCGCACGCTGCGGCGCGACTGGACCAGCGTTTCGAATTCCACCTCAAGACCTCCCTGCCCGTTCATTCCATGGCATTGCAAACCCTGGCACGGCAACACGCGAGCGGTTGCCGATGCGGCGCCCAATAACTATGCTAACCCGCAACCAAGACCAAGAACCCTGTGAGGATCCCATGAAAGCCAACATGGCCGCACCGCTCGATCCCGTCATCGCCCAGATCATTCCGCTGCTGCCGATGCGCGATGCCACGACGATGACGCCACAGAGCGCCCGCGATTCCTTGCGCGCACTGGCTGCCTCGCGCGCGGCCATACCGCCGCCGCCGGTCGACATCGTCGCGGATATCAAGGTGAAAGGCGGCGCCGGACCGCTCGATGCACGTGTCTACCGGGTCGGCACCACGCCGGCGCCGACCGTGGTGTTCTTCCACGGCGGCGGCTGGGTCGCGGGCGATCTCGAGACCCACGACCGGCAGGCCCGCAACCTTGCGATCGAGACCGGCGCAGTCGTTATCTCCGTCGACTATCGCCGCCCGCCCGAAACGCGCTTTCCCGGCGCGTTCGAGGACGCCTTTGCCGCGGTCTGCGACGTGTTTGGCCGCGTCGCGGAATTTGGCGGCGATGCAAAGCGCCTCGGCGTTGCCGGCGACAGCGCCGGCGGCAATCTCGCCGCCACCACCGCGATCGCCTGCCGCGACGCCGGCATCAAGCTCGCTGCGCAACTCCTGGTCTACCCCGTGACCGACGTGCTCGGGAGTTATGCGGACGCGCGCGAGAACGCACGCTTCCCCTCGCGCGCCGAAAATGCCGAAGGCTACTTCCTCTCGCGCGCCGTGATGGAGTGGTTCTGCGGGCATTATCTCACCGATCCCTCGCATGCCACGGACTGGCGGGTTTCGCCGCTGCGCGCGAATTCGCTTGCCGGCGTCGCGCCCGCGATCGTCACCACCGCCTGGTTCGATCCCTTGCGCGACGAAGGTGCCGCCTATGCACGCGCGCTGGAGGCCGCTGGTGTGCCGGTGAAGCACCATGAAGGCCCAGGCCTGATCCACGGCTATTTCGGCCTCGGGGACGCCTCCGAGGTGGCGCGAGCCGAAGCGCGGCGCGCACGCGCGGACTTCAAGGCGCTTCTCGCGCGCGGCGTCTGAGGGCGATATCGGGAGCGACAGGATCGACCGCCGCGCCGGCCAGCGATCAGGCTTTGGCTGCGGGCACCTCGAAGAAGCCCGTCGCCTGAACGAGGCGGCCGTCATCGCCGAAGCGGCCGAAACTCTCACCCGTGACGAACACGCGACCGGCGCCATCATACATGGTCCAGCGAAAAAGCCCCTGCTCGTGGTGTTCTAGGAAGCTGTCATTCCTGAAATACGCGCCAGGAAACTTGAGCTGGGTTTGACCGATGCGCGCCATCAAGGCGTCACGTCCCTCAATCTGCGAGCCCGGATCGGTATACACGCAGTCCGCGGCCACGCTTTGCTCGAGCAGCCGACGCCGCTCGTCCTCATCGATGGGTCCCCACGCCGCCTGATAGGTGTTCCAGGTCTTCAGTCGCGCTTCATCGTTCATCTCGCAGAACCTCTCACGGCCTTATGCCACTTCCGTCAAATTGACAATTATCGATATTTTGTCAATATGGTCGAGGTTCAATTCCGACCCCGGTGAGGCTCATGGCTCGTTCCAGCATTTCGAAAGAGGAGCTCGCGATCGAGGCTGCGACGGAGGTCTTCTCCCGCTACGGCCATGCCCGTACGACGATGGGCGATATCGCCGCCAAGACGGACATGTCGCGGCCGGCGCTCTATTTGCTCTTCCCCGACAAGGATGCCGTGTTCGCGGCGGTGATCCAGAGAATGGACGAGCAGAAGCATCGCGACATCAAGACCGCAATCGCGCGTCTCGACGGCCTCCATGCCAAGCTGCTCCACGCCTGCAAATCCTGGGGATCGCATGGCTTCGATCTGATCGAGGCGCATCCCGATTCGGCAGATCTGTTCGACCTCCGTTTCCCGGCAGTCCGAAAGGTCTACGACAACTTCCAGTCTTTGGTCGCCGATCTCATCCGCGATCAGGTGAAGGCCGCTGGAATCGCGGAGGAGCCGGAGGTGCTGGCGCGATGCCTGGTGTTCGGCATGCGGGGGCTGCGCGAAACCGCCAGGAACGGCAAGGAGATGCGGCGGCTGATCGCCGTTCAGGTCACCATGCTCGTCAGAAGCATCGACGACGGCACTTGAGCTGCGAAGAGCCCCTATCGCGTGCTCCGCGCCCGTTGCACGTCGGTGTGCCCCCACGTCTCGTCCCAATCCTGACCGGCGGCATCGACGACGCGGCCGTCGGCTTCGAAGAACTTGTTCGGCACCTGGAAGATCGCCAGGATCAGGGCGCCCTCCGGGCACCAGGCGGCATGCCGGCTGCCCGCCTCGCGCCAGATGAATTCGCCGGCCTTGCAGGCAATCCCCTTGGCCGGTCCCTCGTTGTCGACGAGAGTGCCCTCGATGACATAACTCTGCTCGACGCCGACATGCTCGTGATCGGGCAGCGCCGAGCCCGGCGCAAAGCGCATCAAGGCCGTCATCAGACCGCTGCTGCGATCGAACAGCAACGTCTTGGCCTCGCAGCCGGGAAAGCGCGTCTTCTGCCATTCCATCTCTTGCGGCCGAACAAGGTGAGAATGCCGGTCAGAAGCGGCATCCGGCATGTTCGCAATCAGGGTCTCCATCACGGTACTCCCTCGGCTAAACTCGCCCGAAGCTAGCAGGATCGCCCGTCCCGGTCAGCGAGCAGTGCAGCAGACTGTCAGCCCTTTCGTACCCGCAGTCGGAAAATCGCCAGGAAGACCGGGCGGCAGGCGCTCATGCAGCTTGATTGCGCCACGATTCCCGGCTCCAATCCGCGCGCCATTTCTGGTTTAGGGAGACAATCATGATGAAGCGGATTTTCCTCGCTGCGATCATTGCCACGTTTGCGGCGGGTTCGGCGTTCGCGGAGGACACCTGCGAAAGCAAGGCCGTCGGCAAGGACGGCAAGGCCCTGGCTGGTGCGGCCAAGACCTCGTTCATGAAGAAGTGCAAGGCCGACGCCTGCGCGCCCAAGGCCGTCAGCGCCGAGGGCAAGCCGCTCGCCGGCGCCGCCAAGAACAGCTTTATGAAGAAGTGCGAGATGGGCGCCTGACCGCTGCGACTTTGGTGCTCAGTTAGCGAGCAACGGTTCCACAAACTCGTCATGCCCGGGCTTGTCCCGGGCATCCACGTTTTTGTCTCTGAATAACAGAGGCGAAGACCGTTTGCCTCTTCTCGCACGCGCCGAGCGCGCAGAGCAAAATCGTCGCCACCCTAGACAGAGTGCCTCGGCTAGCGGAACATGCAGCGCTGAGCGAACCGGGGCGCACCAACGAATCTTCCAGCAAAGGATGGTCGAGATGTTGCAGTTTCGAGTGCGTGATTACACGATGGCGATAATGAGCGTGCTCTTCGCGTTGCTCATCAGTTTTGACGTCGCGCATGCGAGGGGCCCGGGACTTCCCAACGTCATGGTGCTCGCAACCGGCGGCACGATCGCCGGCAGCGGAGCGAGCAGCACCACCGTGGTCGGTTACACCGCAGCCACGGTGGGCATCGAGACCCTCCTGAACGCCGTCCCCGAACTGAAAACCGTGGCCAACGTCAAGGGTGAGCAGGTTTTCCAGATCGCCAGCGAGAACATGAACAATGACTACTGGCTCAAGCTCGCCAAGCGCGTCAACACGCTGCTCGCCCAGGACGACGTCGACGGGATCGTGATCACGCACGGGACCGATACGATCGAAGAAACCAGCTATTTCCTGGACCTCGTCGTCAAGAGCAAGAAACCTGTCGTCGTCGTCGGCGCGATGCGGCCGTCGACGGCGATCAGCGCGGATGGGCCGATCAACCTCTTCAATGCGGTGATCCTCGCAGGCAGCGACGAGGCCGTCGGCAAGGGCGTGCTCGTTGCTCTCAACGATCAGATCAACGCGGCTCGCGATGTGACCAAGAACAACACCTCGACGGCGGACACCTTCCGCACGCCGGAACTCGGCTTTCTCGGCTACATGCAGGGCAACAAGCCGTACTTCTATCGGCAATCGACACGCCGGCACACCGCAGACTCCGAATTCGACATCTCCAGCCTCGATGTCCTGCCGCAAGTCGACATCGTCTACGGCTACGCCAACATGAACCGGGTTGCGATCGACGCGTTCGTCGCCGCCGGAGCCAAGGGGATCGTGCATGCCGGCGTCGGGGACGGCAGCCTGGCTCGGCCCGCGGTCGAGCCGGCCCTCGACGAGGCCCGCAAGAAGGGCGTCGTGATCGTTCGCAGCAGCCGTGTCGGAAACGGCATCGTCGCGCGCAACGGCGAGGCCAAGGACGACGAGCATGACTTCGTCGTCTCGGATACGCTCAACCCGCAAAAGGCGCGTATTCTGCTGATGCTGGCGCTGACCAAGACGACCGACACGAAGGAAATCCAGCGGATGTTCTATACTTACTAGAGCGTCCGGTCGCCCTCCTCCCGCTTGAAACGATAGTCAAAGGCGGCGCCGAGCGGCTTGATCAGCCCGACCGTCGGCGCCGGAAAATGGACAGGCAGGATCAGCGTGTCGGTGTCCGCGACGGAAGCAAAAAACTTCCGCCGCGACATCGCCGACTGCTTCGCATCCCAATCCGGCTTGGCCGACCAGTCCGGCTCGCGGCACTGGATCTGGTGATGCATGAGGTCGCCGGCCACCACCGCGCGTTGGCCCTTCGAGAAGATGTTCACGCAGCAATGGCAGGGCGAATGCCCCGGCGTCGGCGTCAGCGTGACGGTGTTGTCGAGCGCGTAATCGTCATCGACCAACAGCGCTTGGCCTGCCTCAACAATCGGCAGGCAATTGTCGCGAAATACGGTGCCGGGCGGGTTGCTGCCCTTGGCGTGCTCGGCCTCCCAGGCCGCATATTCACCCTTGTGGAAGACGTATTTCGCATTCGGAAAAGTCGGCACCCAACGGCCGTCGCGCAAGGTCGTATTCCAGCCGGTGTGGTCGATATGCAGATGCGTGCAGAACACGTAGTCGATCTGCTCGAAAGAGATGCCGAGCGCGAACAGCTCATTGCGCCAGCGCTCCTTGCCGGGAAAATCGAACGGCGGCGGATGGCCCTTGTCCTCGCCGGTGCAGGTATCGACCAGGATGGTGTAGCGCGGCGTGCGCACCACGAAGGTCTGATAGGTGATGACCATCATGCCGCGCGCGGCGTCGAACACCTCCGGCTCCATCGTCGGCAGATGCCGTTTGAACACACCCTCGTCATAGGCCGGGAAAAAATCCTGCGGCCGCCGCCACGGTCCCTCCCGCTCGATCACCGCATCGATGGTGATGTCGCCGATCCGCAGCTGCTTCATGCGCGTTCCACTCCCACTTTTTAAAGCAGCGTACCGGGCGGCATCGGACCGTTCAAGCCGGAAGGCGCAGAGCCGTCCGCTTGCGTGACAATTGCCGCAAATCAACCCCAAACGCCGCCGACGGTGATTACGGAATAGGGGGAGAATCGGTGGGCACGAAACTGAGAGTCGCGACGGCAGCCGTGATCGCCGTCGCCTTGGGCGTCTACGTCAACAACACGAGTCTGCTGGCGCCTCGTCGTGACGGCAAGCCGGTGCTGCTTGCCCATCGCGGCATGGCGCAGCGCTTCGACGAGCGCGATGTAAAGAACGACACCTGCACCGCCGCACAAATGCTGCCGCCGACACACGACTACCTCGAGAACACCATACGTTCGATGCGGGCAAGCTTCGACGCCGGCGCGGATGTGGTCGAGCTCGACGTGCACCCGACCACCGACGGCGAGTTCGCCGTCTTCCACGATTGGACGCTCGATTGCCGCACTGATGGCCACGGCGTGACGCGCGAGCAAAGCATGGCGAGGCTGAAGCTGCTCGACATCGGCTATGGTTACACCGCCGACGGCGGCAAGACGTTTCCGTTTCGCGGCAAGGGCATCGGGATGATGCCGACATTGTCGGAGGTGTTCGCCGCCTTCCCTGACAGAAAACTGCTCATCAACGTGAAGAGCCGCGACGGGCACGAAGGCGAGAAACTTGCCACGGTGTTGAACGCGCTGCCGGCCGAGCGCCGCCGGACGATCATGGTTTATGGCGGCGACGAGCCCATCGACATGATCCGTCGCCTTACCCCGGAAGTTCGCACGATCTCGCGCGCGGCAATCCGAAGCTGCCTGATCGGCAATATCGGCTACGGCTGGACCGGCCTGGTGCCGGCAGCCTGTCGGAACGCGATGGTGCTGGTGCCGATCAATATCGCGCCCTTTCTATGGGGCTGGCCTGACCGCTTCCTCGCGCGCATGGAGGGCGCGAACAGCGCAGTGTTCGTGCTCGGTCCCTACAGTGGAGGCGAGTTCTCCACCGGCATCGATACGCCCGAGCTCTTTGCCCGGCTCCCGCAAGGCTATTCCGGCGGGATCTGGACCAACGAGATCGAGGCAATCGCCACGATCGCGGGCAAGGGCAAGGAAAAGAGCAAGAACTAGCTCCGCAATCCCGGCGCTTCCTGCCCCGTGCGCGCGACATATTCGGTGTAGCCGCCGCCAAACTGGTGGATGCCCTCGGGCGTCAACTCCAGCACGCGGTTCGACAGGACGCTGAGAAAATGCCGGTCATGCGAGACGAACAGCATGGTGCCCTCGAAATCCGACAGCGCCGCGATCAGCATCTCCTTGGTGGCGAGATCGAGATGGTTGGTCGGCTCGTCCAGCACCAGAAAGTTCGGGGGATCGAACAGCATCTTGGCCATCACCAGGCGCGCCTTCTCGCCGCCTGACAGCACGCGGCAGCGCTTCTCGACGTCGTCGCCGGAGAAGCCGAAGCAGCCTGCGAGCGCGCGCAGGGAGCCCTGCCCGGCGGTCGGAAACGCATATTCGAGGGACTCGAACACCGTCTGCTCGCCGTCGAGCAAATCCATCGCATGCTGGGCGAAATAACCCATCTTGACGCTGCCGCCGACCGCAACCGTGCCCTCGTCCGGCTCGCTTGCGCCAGCGACGAGCTTGAGCAGCGTCGACTTTCCCGCGCCGTTGACGCCCATCACGCACCAGCGCTCCCTGCGGCGGATCATGAAATCGAGCCCGTCATAGATCCGCTTGCTGCCGTAGCCCTTGAACACCTTCTTGAGCGCAACGACGTCCTCGCCCGACCGCGGCGCCGGCGGAAAGTCGAATGCCACCGTCTGGCGGCGGCGCGGCGGCTCGACCCGCTCGATCTTGTCGAGCTTCTTCACCCGGCTCTGCACTTGCGCCGCATGGGATGCGCGCGCCTTGAACCGCTCGATGAACTTGATCTCCTTGGCGAGCATGGCCTGCTGGCGCTCGAACTGCGCCTGCTGCTGCTTCTCGCTCAGCGCCCGCTGCTGCTCGTAGAACTCGTAATTGCCCGCGTAGGTGGTGAGCGAGCCGGAGTCGATCTCGACCACTTTCGAGATCACGCGGTTGATGAACTCGCGATCATGCGAGGTCATCAGCAGCGTGCCTTCGTAATCGTGCAAGAACTTCTCCAGCCAGATCAGGCTTTCGAGATCGAGATGGTTGCTCGGCTCGTCGAGCAGCATGACGTCGGGGCGCATCAAGAGGATGCGGGCGAGCGCCACGCGCATCTTCCAGCCGCCGGAGAGCTTGCCGACGTCGCCGTCCATCATCTCCTGGCTGAAGCCGAGGCCGGACAGCGCCTCGCGCGCGCGGCCGTCGAGCGCGTAGCCGTCGAGCTCCTCAAACGCGTGCTGCACCTCCCCGTAGCGGGCGATGATCTCGTCCATCTGGTCGGCCTTATCAGGGTCCGCCATCGCCGTCTCGAGCTCGCGCAGCTCGGCGGCCACCGCACTCACCGGTCCCGCCCCGTCCATGACCTCGGCCACGGCGCTGCGGCCGGCCATCTCGCCGACGTCCTGGTTGAAATAGCCGATGGTGATGCCGCGATCGGTCGAGACCTGCCCCTCGTCGGGCAGTTCCTCGCCCGCGATCATCCGGAATAGCGTAGTCTTGCCGGCGCCGTTCGGGCCGACGAGCCCGATCTTCTCGCCCTTGTTGAGGGCGGCGGACGCTTCGATGAACAGGATCTGGTGGCCGGCTTGCTTGCTGACGTTGTCGAGGCGGATCATGGGTCTTTTTGGGGGATTGTTGCGTTGCAGCGTCAATAGGCCATGCGGGCCGCCAGGGGAAGCCCGGCCAAGCCCGGATCAGCCCTGCCCGCCGCCAAATCCGCGCAATTCGAGCCGCAGCTTAGGCCTTGTAGACCTCCACGGTCTGCATCATGCCCATCTCCTCATGGTTCATCATGTGGCAATGGAGCATGTAGACACCGGTGAAATCGATGAAGCGCGAGCGGAACACGACCTGCCCGCCCTTGCGCTCCACGATCACGGAATCCCGCCATTCCGGCACCGCCAGCGCCTTGCCGTTGGCCGAGATCACCTGGAACGGGTTGGTATGGATGTGGAACACGTGGTCGTCATGCTCATGTGTGTTGACGATGGTCCACTCCTCGACCGCGCCCAACTTGACCCGCTGATCTATGCGGCCAGGATCGAACTTCTTGCCGTCGACGAAGAACTCGAATTCCTGCCAATGGCCGGCGGCATCCGCCTCCGGCGCGGTGGCCGACAGCACCACCTTGCGGCGGTTGGTGATCTCGGAATCCTTGATGGTCGCGAGCGGCGCCGGCGGCAGGGCCCGCGGCAGCTTCATGTCCATGGGCGCGCCTGACACCACGACCCGCGCCAGCGGTCCCACTGGCGAAGGATGGCCCTGGTCGTACTGCGCCGCGTTGAAGGCGTAGGTGCCGGGGCCGCCTGCCTTCACCAGAATGTCCGCGCGCTGGCCGGGCGCGATCAGGACCTGCTTGAGCGGCTGCATGGCGCCGAGCTGGATGCCGTCATAGGCGATCGCTTGGAGGTCGTGCTTCTCCAGGTCGAGCAGCATGTCGTCCTGATAGGCGGCATTGAGGATGCGCCAGCGCTGCACCTCGCCGGGCCGCATCTCGATCATAGGCCGGCGCTGGCCGTTGATGGCGAGAAAACGCGTCGCGGTCTCGGGAAACAGTGTCTCGAAATTCTCGACCATGCCATTGGCATCATAGACCACTTGGGTCAGCACCATGAGCCGTTCGCGGGCGGTCGCGATCTCTGGAATTTCGGCGAAATCGCCCTCGATGACGACAGCGCCGACCATGCCGGAGGACATCTGAATGTCGGCGCTGCCGTGGTGATGCGGGTGATACCAATAGGTGCCCTTGGTGTGATCCGCCGGCAGGGTGATTTCGATGTTGTAGCTGCGGCCCGGCGCCATCGAGCGCATGACGTTGTCGGAAATCCCGCTCGGGCTGGTATGGGCGCCGTGGAAATGGAAATTGGTGTTGTTGAACTGGTGCGGATGGCTGATGTCGGCCGGCAATCCATCGCGGTTCGGCGGCAGATCGTTGATCATCTTGATGCGCAGGGTATCGCCGGGCTTCATGCGCAAGGTCGGGCCGGGGCTGCCGCCTTCATAGGATCTGACATAGAGCCTGACGCCGCCGATCTGGCGATAGGCATAGCCGACGCGAATGGTCGTGCTCAGCACGCCATTGACGGACCGCCGCACCTCGGGCTCGACCAGCGCTTGGTCCATGGCGGGAACGGGCGTTTCAGCGACCATCCCCATGCTCGGCGACATGTCCGCGGTGTGGGACGTGCCCGCATGGTCGTGCACGGTGTGTTGGGCATTTGCGGCACCTGCGAACAGCGACAACGCGCCGGCTTTGAGACCGCAATCCAGCAATTGACGGCGCGACAATGTCGTCGTGCCCATGGTGCCGGTGACTGAAGACGCACCGTTCGAATCCTGCTGCATTTGAATTGCGCCCCCTGTTGCCGGACCGTCTTCCGTTCGATTCGATTTTAAAGCAAGCACGAAACCACAATTCGAAGCGCAAGCGCACTACATTCATCGGTTGTAAACCTCCTCACCCGTTCTATCGTTGCATGATGCATCGTGACGGATTCGCGCCGGCGCTCGCCTATGCCCTCCGGACATCGCATGCTGGCCGCATCCCGATGTTCTCGAAACTCTGTACAAGGATATGATCATGGGGCCTTCGCGACGTGAGTTCGTGAAGTGGTTGTCGGCGGGAGGCATCTCGGTCAGCCTGTCACATCTGGCGTCCGCGGCGGGCGTGCCCTTCGCAGCGCACGAGACGCTGCCCGGACGCGGCAAGTTCAATCCCGCGACAACGGGCGCCGGCCGTGTCGACGGCGTCGCCAAGGTCACCGGTGCGAAACTTTACGCCTCCGACTTCCGGGCCAACGATCTGGCGGGCTGGCCGCAGGCCACCTCGCACGCCATCCTGGTCCGCGCCAACGACGCCACGCATGTCTATACCGGACTCGACCTCGCCCGCCTCGGCGGCGCGCTCAAGCCGTCGGTGGTGGTGACAGCCGCCGATCTCGATCGGATCGGGACGCAGGTGCCGGAATTCTATGCGGGCGACCTGTTCTGTCCGATCGGCAAGACGCCGCTTTATCTCGGGCAGCCGGTCGCGATTTTGATCTTCGAAAAATTCGACGCCTTCGATCAGGCGCGTCTGGCGCTGCGCGACGGCACGTTCGTCCAATTCGGCGAGGAGACCGGGCCTGTGATCGTGCCCGATTACGGGGCCTTTCGCTTCACCCGCGTGGCAGGTCCCTCGCCTGACAAGCCGGATGTCTATTCGCCGCTCCAGGCCGGCTGGGTCTCGCCCAAGAAGGTGCAAAGCGCGGCGCTGCCGGTGTGGTCGCCGCTCGCGAAGGACATGCCGGCGGATTACGCCAAGGCGGCGAAACATGGCGAGCAGATCCGCGCGGAGCTTGCAGCGGATGACGCCTCCATGCTGGTGCTCGACCGCGAGTTCGAGACGCAATCGGTCGACCCGATGTTCCTGGAGCCGGAATGCGGGCTCGCCTGGTACGACGGCAAGGGCGGCAATCTCGAACTGCTGCTTGGCGTGCAGTCGCCCTACGAGGCGGCGGAGTCGATCGCGCACCTCTTGGCCAAGGCCCGCGCGCCCTACAAGCCGGCGCATATCAACGCGCAGTTCGCCCATGTCGGCGGCGGCTTTGGTGGCCGCGATCACACGCCCTTCATTCTCTATGTTGCGCTCGCGGCGGTCTGCTTTCCCGGCAAGCCGGTGCGGCTGGCGCATGACCGCTACCAGCAGTTTCAGGCCGGCATCAAACGCCACGCGATCAAGATGCGCTCGCGCATCGGCATCGATCGCGCGACCGGCAAGATCAAGGGGTTCGCCGCCGATCACGTGCTCGATGGCGGCGGGCTCGCCCATTTCTCGGCGAGCGTCGCCGTCGTCGCAGCCACCGGCGCCATCGGCATCTACGACATTCCGAAGGTCGACGTCAGGACCGTCGCGGTGCACTCGCGCGGCGTGAGCGCGGGCTCGATGCGGGGCTACGGCATCCTGCAAGCCATGACGGCGCTGGAGGTCCTGATCGACGAAGCCGCCTCCGAGCTCAAGCGCGATCCGATCGAATTCCGGCGGCGCAATGCGCTGCCGCAGAACGGTCGGACCATGACGGGCAATCCTTACATCGTCTCGGTGCGCACGCCCGAAATCCTCGACAAGCTCGAGCAGCACCCGATCTGGCAGCAGCGGGCGCAGTTCAAGCAGACATCCTCGGATCGGCTGGTCGGCACCGGCGTTGCCTGCGTCACGAAAGACTATGGCTCCGGGGCGGACGGCTCGCTCGGCCGTGTCGAGCTTGGACCTGACGGCAAGATCGTGATCTTCTGCGATCATGTCGAGATGGGCAACGGCGTCGGGACGGCGCTGGCCAACCGGGTCGCCGGCCATCTCGGCGCCATCGCCGACGAGGTCTCGGTCGCCCGCGTCGACAGCTATGACGTGCTCGGGCTGATCACATCGGGCGATCCCTCCACCATGGACCAGAAGACCCAGAATGCCGCGGAGAAAAATCCGCGCTGGGTGCCCGCGATCAGCTCGCCAACGAGCTCCTCGATCGGCGCCCATGTCGGCACGCATTCCGCCGCGGAAGCCGCCCGCGTGATTTTCCGCTTCGGCCTGTGGCCCGCGGCGCTCGAGCTGTGGCGCATCGCAAAGACCGATCCGCGCGCGGGACAATGGGCCGCCGCAAGCTGGCAGAACGGCCAGCTCACCATGCCCGGCCTCGAACCACTCGGCCTCCCTGCGCTTGCGGCGACGGCTCACGCGCGCGGCTTCGTCACCGGTGCGGTTGCGCACAGCTTCTCGCGCTGGGCGTGGTCGCGGGCCCGCTTCCCGCTGTCCGGCGAGCAATACCGCGCCGACATCGACGCGCTGGCGATCCGCAAAGGCAACGGCAAGTTCGAGCGGATCAACCGCACCAGCGTCAAGTTTCCGCCGACCGACAACAACCGGATCGGCACCGCCTACACCTCGATGTGCGGCACGGTCGTTCGCGTCGAGATCGAGCGCGCAACCGGGAGCTTGCGCATCGCCAAGGCCTACAGCGTGTTCGAATGCGGCACCGCGCTGGTGCCCGAGGTGGTGATGGGCCAGGCCCAGGGCGGCTTCGCCATGGGCGTCGGTTACGCGCTGCTCGAAACCCTGCCGCCGTTCGAGGGCGGTCCCGGCAACGGCGAATGGAATCTCGGGCGCTATCTGGTCGCACGCGGCTCCGACCTGCCGCTCCGCGATCTCGAGATCGAGATGCTGAAGCCGCAAACGGCAGACGAAGCGCCGAAGGGCATGGCGGAGGTCGTGATGATCCCGATCGTGCCGGCGCTGATCAACGCCATCCACGACGCTACCGGCCATCGCTTCCGCGCGCTGCCGGTCACCGCAAGCCTATTGAAGGGAGTGCTCGCGTGACGACCCTCAGCCTCGCCATCAACGGCCAGAAGCACGGCCCGATGGACGTCCGCGATGATCTCTCGATGAACGATTTTCTGCGCGAGATGCTGGGCATGACCGGCACCAAGTTCGGCTGCGGCGCCGCGCAATGCCTGAGCTGCGCCGTCATCGTCGACGCCCCCGACGGCACCAGCACCACCAGCCCGACCTGCGTCGCGCCCGCGGTGAATTTCGACGGCAAGTCGATCCGCACCGTCGAGGGGCACTCGAGGGACGGCGAGCTCTCGACCCTGCAAAAGGCCTTCATCGCGCATTTCGCCTTTCAGTGCGGCTATTGCACCGCCGGCTTCCTCAATGAGGGTCAGGTCTTGCTGGAGCGCCTGTCGCGGGCACCGGTCGCGCGCGAAGCACTGGAGCAGACCATCGCGGATGCGCTCGACGGTCATCTCTGTCGCTGCACCGGCTACATCAAATATCACGAGGCGGTACGCGACGTGATCCTCGCCGACTCGAAGCGCTACCTCATGGCCACCAAGTGACACGCATCATGATCCCCGACGTGCGGTTCAAGATGATTGCCGTGGTCGCCGCCCTCGCCGGCAGTCTCAGTGCGGGCTACGCGGCGTCGGAGACGGCAAGCCACGCCCTCGCCGCGCCCGAGAGCTTTGCTTCGATCGGCGACACAGAGAAGCGTTCGGCCGCAATCTTCACCGAGCTCGGCAAGGTGCTGACGCATCCGCGCTGCACCAATTGTCATCCGGCCGGCGACAGGCCGCACCAGGGCGACAATGCCCGCCTGCATCAGCCGCCGGTCACGCGCGGCGCTGACGGCCACGGCCTCGAGGCGATGCGCTGCAACAGCTGCCACCAGAAGGCCAATTTCGAGCCCGGCCGCATGCCCGGCCATCCCGAATGGCATCTCGCCCCGCGCGAGATGGCATGGGAAGGCAAATCCGTCGGCGAGATCTGCGAGCAGATCAGGGATCCCGCGCGCAATGGCGGGCGCAAGGTGGAAGACCTGATCGACCATATCGGCAAGGACACCCTCGTCGGCTGGGCCTGGAAGCCCGGCTTCGGCCGCTCGCCCGTGCCGGGCACGCAAGCGCAGGCCGGCGCGCTGGTGGAGGCGTGGGTGAAGACCGGAGCGGCGTGTCCGGCGCCTTGACGACGTCGACTGCACCGCCGCCACCCGAGGAGTTCACCACGCATACGGCTCGTGCGGCTAGGCGAATCGTGCCGAAACGGTCCCGAGCCCGGCAATGTTGGCCTCGAATGCGTCGCCCGGATCCACGGGCACCATCGGTCCAAGCGCTCCAGAGAGAACGACGTCGCCGGCACGCAGTGGCCGCTTGCGACGCGCCAGCTCGCCGGCGAGCCAGGCCATCGCGTTAAGCGGATTGCCGAGGCAGGCGGCGCCCGTCCCCTTCGAGACGACCTCGTCCTTCCTCGTCATCTGCATCTGGAGGGCGCGGAGGTCCAAGCCATCCAGCCGCCGGACGGGCCCTCCAAGAACGAAGAGCCCGGACGAAGCGTTGTCGGCGACGGTATCGACGATCCCGATATCCCAATTGTTGATACGGCTGCCGACGATCTCGAGGGCGGGCATCGCATAGGCCACTGCCCGCACGACGTCGGCCACGGTCGGCGTTTCGATCTCGATATCGCGGTCGACTAAGAAGGCTACTTCCGCCTCGATCTTCGGCTGCAGGACGCGTACCGCGGCGACAGGCTCGTCTTCTCCCACGATCATGTCGGCGAAGAGTACGCCGAAGTCGGGGCGATCGACGCCGAGCTGCTTCTGGACCGCACGGGAGGTCAATCCGATCTTGCTTCCGACAACGCGCCGCCCCTCCTTTTCCCAGTGCGCAGTGTTCTCCTGCTGGATGGCATAGGCCGTATCGACGTCAAGCTCGGCAAGTTGCGTCCGGATAGGCGCGATCGGGGTGCCGGCGTAAGCCGCGCGGATCCGGGCGGCGAGTTCGCCGTGCTTGGTTTGCTGGTTCATGTCAACGATCCTTACTTGCCGGTCCGGAGGAATTCGATGTGGAGGCGATTGAACTGCTCCGCGTCCTCGAACTGAGGCCAGTGGCCGCAGCGGTTCATGACGACGAATTTCGAACCCGGAATCATGTCCGCGATCTGCTTGCCTTCCTCCGGCGTGGCGGTCGGATCATGCGAGGTCCACACGACCATGGTCGGAGCCTTGATCGACCGGTACTGGTCGGCGGTGATCATGTTCGGTCGGCGGATTTCCATGTCCTGCAGACACATGATCCGCTTCATCGTGTCGGCGAATCCCGGCTGCGCGTAGATCGCACGACGGGTCTCGATGAGATCGTCCGAGACCATGCTCTTGTCGCACATCAGGAATTCGAGGCGTGTCTTGATCCGCTCCCATGCGGGATCGGAAGCAGCCTCGTTCGACAGCTTCTTCAGTCGTTCCATCACCTGCGGGTGCGCGGTCCAACCGCCGGCGGTGTTGAGGACCAGTTTCTCCACCACGGCGGGACGATGTACGGCGAGATAGGTCGCGACCCATCCACCCAGCGATTCACCGCTGATCATCGCCTTGTCCCTATCGAGGGTCTTGAGGACAGCAAGCACGTGGCCGGCGTAGTCCTTGACCTGGTAGTCGATCGCGGGCTTGTCGGTCCAACCGTGTCCCAGCATGTCGATGGCAACGAACCAGAAGCTATCGGCATGAGGGCCGAAATTCCTCGAATATGCCTCTGCATGGCCCCCGACGCCGTGCAGCGCCAGGACGAGCGGCTTGGACGGGTCGCCCGACTCGATGCAGCGGGTCCGGATTCCGCCGGCCTCGATGAAGTGCTGCTTGAAGGACACGCCCCGCAGGTCGGCCCAGACGCTGGAGAAGTTCGCTGGTCTTGTGTCGCTCATGACTCGATCTCGTTGGTTTGTGTGTCAGGCGAAGAGCGGGGTGCCGCTGGGCTTCGATGGCGGCTGCGGCTTCTCGCGCGGGATCGCCGAAAGGTCCGAAACATCGAGGACCCTCCGTATCGCAGCGGTCAGCCGGTCCACGGCTTCTCCGGGGTCCGAAGTCCCCTCCATGTCGCGCCAGGCGACCACACCATCGGGGCGAACAAGAAGAACTCCAGCTTCCTCGATCTCGCGAATGCGCTGCCACTCGCAATAGAGGTCCTGCGCTTCGGGCGAGCCCGTCACGACGACCCGGAGAAACGGGAGGTCAAGGCGCAGTGCCGCTTCCTTCCATGCGACGCCAACGAGGCCCGTCACGACGGTAAAGAGGCCCTTACCCGTCACGTCGAGGGTCGACACCCGCAAGCCGTCGCGATCGACGAGCCACGCATGCGGGATCTTGGCACCCGGGCGCGACGTTGGCTGATTGTAGAGGCCGCGATCTCGCCGCCATTGCTCTGGCTCGCCGCCGACGTCGGGAATCACGGCCGAGGATACGTACCGCTGGTTCATCTCGGTACCCTGGGCATTGAATTCCGTCTGCTTGAGATCAAGCGCGGCCTGCGCCGCCTTCCGGGCCGCGACGCCATCCGGGCCCGGATCGCGAAAACGCGCGATGCCGGCGGCGACCGGATTCTCGGCGCCCGGCACGCGGAAGCATGCGTTCAGCGGGGCATAGTCGAGCCGGGACTGGTTGGCGCGCAGCACGATCTGCTTTCCGACCGGCGCCCGCTCCTGCGAGTAGCTTTCCAGAAGCTTCGGACCGGCCCAACCCTTCACGGCGTACGCAAGCTTCCAACCGAGGTTGTGACTGTCCTGTACGCATGTGTTGTTGCCGAGCCCGCTCGACGGCGGATGCCGGTGGACCGCGTCGCCGCCGCAGAACACCCTACCCTTCGAATACTGGGTCACGTAGGCCTGGTTGACGTACCAGATCGAGGTTCTCACGATGTCGATGTCGACCGAAGGGTCGCCGATCAGCACCTTGATCTTCGGAATGATCGCTTCCGGCGCGAGGTCCGGCTCGCCCTTGCTGATATCGAAGCCCCAACCGGCGATCCACTGCGTCCACGGATGCACGGCCCGCAGCAGCCCCATGCCAATCTCCCCGAAGCTCGCGTCCGGAGTGACGATCCAGTTCAGGATGCTCGGCCGATGTTTGCTGTACCTGGACAGATCTGCGTTGAAGATGGTGTAGACGGTGCCGGCGCGCGCCATCTGGCCTTCGATCGGAAGCCCGAGATGGTCCACCACCATGGATCGAGCGCCGTCCGCGCCGACCATGTAGCGTGCGCGAATGGTGTACTCACGCCCATCCAGGCGATCTCGCAGCGTCGCCGTTACGCCGTCCGCATCCTGCTCATGACGGACATACTCGGTGTTGAATGCGAAGGTCGCACCCTTCTCGGCCGCCTTCTGGAACAGGATGGGCTCGAGCAGTGGCTGGATGATATCGACCATTCCGCACGGACTGGCACGCAGGTAATCGCCGCGGCGATCGTCTCCGGTCCCCCATGTCCGCATCCGGATCAGCTCGGAGCCGGCCAGGCTTGTCGTGAAGGTCGTGTCGCCCATCAGCTCCCAGGGGCTCGCGTACCTGGCGACGTCGTCCGCGATCCCGAGATCGCGGAAGACCTCATTGGCGCGCTGGTTGGTGATGTGGGCCCGCGGGCTGTCTGCCATCCAGTTGCCGCGCGACACGATGTGACTGCGAACGCCGCAATTGCCGAGCGCCAGAGCGGTCGTCGAGCCCGTTGGCCCGGCGCCGATGATGAGCACGTCTGTTTCGTATGCCATTTGCCTGCTCCGCGATGCTTCCGCATTCGCGCGGTGTTTTCGTGATCAGTGAGCGCTTTCAGCCTGTTTGGCCGCCATCATCGCCATGCCGGCGATCCAGCCCGGAATGGCCTCATAGAATTCCTGCTCCATCTTGAAGCGGCCCCCGGTCGAGAAGGCGCCGAAGGCGGCGACCCATGCGAGCACCTCGTTGGCACCGCGTCCCGCAACTTCGCGGACCTTGTCGGTGTCGAGCGCGTCGGCACGCCAGATCTGGCCGCTCCGCAGGATCTCCATGAACTGCGCATCCCAATCCGGATTGAGCGGCTGGCACGGCCCCTCTCCCGCTTCTGCGAGAACGCCCGCCTCGAGCACCCGCTTCTCGCGGGCTTGCTTGGCTTCCGCGGTCGGATTTCGTCCATTGATCAGCCGCTCCCGGATCTCCGGCGGCGCGTCCTTGATCGATGGCAGCGGCGGATCGTGCGAGAGTCCGCCCGACGCGGCAAACAAGACTCGCTTGCCGGAACGCGCAGCGAACCGCCCTACCGATTCACCGATTTGCCGGGCGCGGCGGTAAGTCGGAACGGGCGGCGCCGCGGCGTTGACGAAGATCGGCAGGATCGGGATCGACTTGAAGTCCCCGAGCATCGCCTCCCACAACTGGACGAAGCCGTGATCGACCGGCATGCGATACGAAACCGCCACGTCGAAATCCTCGGCTCGCACATGGTCGATGAGCTCGAGCGCCGTCTTCTCCGGAACATCCAGCGGTCCCGTCCCGCCTCCCCAGTCGCCCAGGGAGACTGCGCCGGCACCGACACAGAACGAGGGCATCAGGTCGTAGAAGAAGCCGTTGAAGTGATCGGGAGCGAACTGGATGATGTAGTCGGGTGCGAACTCCTTCACGAAGGTCCCGAGCCGTCCGAACGCGGTTCGGACGCGTTGCTCGGTTTCGTTGCTGGCCGGTCCCTTGTACATCAGAGGCGTGTGAGAAGCGCAGACGATGGCGACTGACATGTTCGGATTCCTTGCGCCGAGTTGGATGGTCGATCGATGGCTGGCGGCTACTTCTTCACCAGCGGGCACGGACTTTCGGATAGCGGGCGGTTGACGGACTCACCGGGCAGCGTCTGAATGACGTTGTAGAGATCCCAGGCACCCTTGTTTTCGCCGGGCTTCTTGACCCGGAGCAGGTACATGTCGTGGATCATCTTGCGGTCGGCACGGATGTAGCCGTCGGCCGCGAAGAAGTCGTGCACGTGTTCCTTCTCCATCTGCTTCATGACCGTCGGGGCGTCGTCGGTACCCGTGGCCTTGACGGCCTTCAGGTAGTGCGCGACCGAGGAGTAGACGCCCGCGTGGAATCCGGTCGGCATGATCTTGGCTTTGGCGAAGAAGCGTTCGGCCCAGGCGCGCGTTTCGGGCGTCCGGTCCCAGTAGAACGGCGACACCTCGTAGGCATCATGCGCGATCTTCTGACCTACCGCGTAGACGTCCGTCAGCACCGATTGAAGCGGAACGATCTTGGCCGTTGAGCTCAGACCGAATTCATCCGCCTGCTTCATCGCGGTCACCGTATCGCCGCTCGCCGCCGCGATCGCGATCACGTTGGCGCCGGCGTTGGACGCGGTGAGAAGGAACGACGCGAAGTCGGATGTGTTCGGCGGGAACACCGAGTTGCCGACCACCTGCCCGCCGTTGAGCTTGACCTGCTCGGACGTATCGCGCGTCAAGGCGTTGCCGTACGCCTGATCCACCGTGAGGAAATACCATTTCGTTCCGCCGGCTTCGATCACGGACTTGGCGGCGCCTTTCGCGAGGTTGTAGGTGTCGACCGTCCACTGGACCGTTAGCGGCGAGCAGGCCTTGCCGTTGAAGTCCGAGGAGGTCGAACCGGACAACAGCATGATCTTGCTCTTTTGCGCCGCCATGTTCTGCACGGCGAAGCCGATCGGTGATCCCTGCATATCGGCGACCACGTCCACGCCCTCGACGTCGAACCAGCGTGCGGCAATCTGGGATCCGATGTCGGGCTTGCCCTGATGGTCGGCCGAGATCACCTCGACGTTGAGGCCGGCGCCGAAGTCCTCGGCGGCCATTTCAGCCGCGATCACCGAGCCCTTGCCGTTCGCCATGGCCGTCGGACCGGCAATGTCGGTCAGGACACCGACCTTGACCTTACCTCCGCTGAGAGTCGGAGGGCCGCCGGCGGTTTGCGCCGCCGCAGGGGCCGCGAGAGCCAAGCACACGGCCGCAGACAAATAAAAGCTTGAATGAACCATCGTTTCCTCCCGTCGCCGCCCTTTTGGGCGTGCCGGGATGGATTGCCGCCGATTGAACTAGGATTCCATCTGAGTCTATGAAATGTTCGCAGTGCGAACACGTCTGGAGGGATCATGCACCGCAGCGTAAGGGCACTTTCCCGTGGCTTGGCGCTGATCAACGAGCTCAATGCAAGCGGCCCATCCAACGTCGTACAGCTCGCAAAGCGGACAGGACTCAACCGTACCACCTGCTATCGTCTGCTCGATACGCTGCGCGAAGATGGCTACGTGACCTTTAACGAGACGAATGCCTTGTTCGGCTTGACGTCCCAAGTACGCACCTTGAGCGAAGGCGTGTCTTCACGGGATCTATCGAGCCAGGCGGCACTGCCCGCGATGTTCGGCCTACTGGATGGCGTCTCCTGGCCAAGCGACTTCGGAGTGTTCGAACTCGGGTCGGTACTTATTCGGGAAAGCACACATCCCTTCAGTCCGTTCTCCGTTCATCGGTCCATGGTCGGACGGAGGAGATCCTTGGTGCGCAGCGCTCTTGGAAAAGCCATCCTGGCTGCCTCCGCGCCTGCTCTGCGACGAGAGATGCTGGACCTCACCGCATCACTCGTTGAGGAGGACGCGGCTTTGGCGAAGGACCGTCGTTTCATCGAGGACATTCTCTCACAGACGAAAAAGGACGGTTACGCCTCGTCCGTCGGTGGATCGGAGGCGGGCATCAGCGCGATCGCGCTGGCCATTCCGGGGGGCGGCCCCGTCCTCGGCAGCCTGAATCTGATTTTCTTCTCGTCGTCGATGACGCCGGAGGCCGCCGCCAAAAAGTATCTGCCCAACATGCGGGCGGCGGTGAAGGAAATCGAGCGGCGGTGGTCCACGGCAAACAAGGCGCGCGGAAAAGTCTCTTGACGCAGCCGCCTACGTGTTGCGCGCGAATGAAAAGGACGCCACTTCGAGGAGTGGCGAAGGATCTGCGGCCGAACGTCAAAAAGCGCGGGAATCAATGTTCATTGCCGTGTTTCGCGCGTGAGAAGCAGATACTCGCAACCTTATGTGTACCCGCACCTTCACGCCCTTCGCATCAGCTTGAGCGAGGCCGCCAAGCGCAGGCTGCGCTTGCCGGCGAGTGCGATGCCTTCGAGCTCGCCGCTTTCGGCGGTGCAGGTGCCGGAGAAGCCGATCCCGACCTCATAGCCGCCAAACACGGGGTTCTCGCCTTTCGCCGGCGTGTGCTCCTGGTTGAGGATCTCGCCCTTCCAGCGGCCGTCAGCCGAGGAATAGGAGCCGAGATAGTAGAAGAACGCATCTCCGCCGAGGATGCGGCCGTCCATCAGCAGCATGACGCCGGAGAGCCCGGCATCGACGCCGTCGAGCGCGCGCAGGTGGATCGCATAGAGCCCGTTCACCACCCCGCCCGGCCCAATCGTGCCCTGCGGCGGCAGCCCCTCGTCGTCGAGCCGCGTGAGATTGGCCCAGAAACCGGCGCCCGGCATCGTGTCCGCGCTGCCGGCGAGACGGATCTGGTTGCCGACGAGCCGGCCGCGCGCGCCGATCGAGGCCACATCAGCCCCCATCAGAGGCCTGTAGTTGGGATCGTCGTTATGCCGTTCGGTGATGACTTCGGCGATGATCTCGCCGTCGCGCTCGACATAGCTTCCGAGATGCGCGAAGGCCGAATTGCCGCCCAGCAGCTTGCCGTCATGCATGCACATGATGCTGCGGCCGAAGGCATCGTTGACGCCGTATTCAACCTTGTAGAGCCCGTCCAGCAACGCAATTGACCCGCAAAATCATAAGGAAAGCACGCGCTACCTAGCACCGCCATCGCACCAAGACCATCGGGCTTTTTCGCGCAGGGGCATTCGCGAAGCCACACCCTGCCATGATGCCATCATGCGCCTGTTTTGCCCGACGGCGCAAGCGATTTCGGTAATTCCGCAGGTGGCGATTTCACACCATTTGCAGGCCTGTGATTTCAACCACTTGGCTACTGTGCATGGGTTGTTTTTCCACTTTTTTGTTTGGCCGGTCGCGAGCGGCCCTTACGCGCTCACCGAAACCGGCTGCGAACCCGCCGGCTGAGGAGCTACAGCATGATCCGGAAAAGTGCGCAGCGGTTGTCCGAAAGGATCATGCTCACAAATAATTCCAAAGCGCATTCATCGCGCTTTAGAAGCACAGCGTGGTGACGAGCTTGCCCTGCTTGTCCTTGATCGCATAGGGACAGCGCAGCCGCTCCAGCGCCTGCTTGGCATCCTCGTCGCCGAGCGCTGCGGCGCGCTCGTAGTAGGATTTCGCGGCGTCCTTGTCCTTTGGCCCACCGCGGCCTTCCTGCGCGAAGGCGCCCATCCGCTCCAGCGCGCCGGGATGGTTTTGCGCGGCAGCCTTCTCGAACAGCGCACGCGCCGCGGCGTCGTCCTTTGCCCCGCCCGTGCCTTCGGAGAGCATCATGCCGAGCTGGTACTGCGCCTCGGCATTGGTCTCGGCGGCCTTGCCGAGCAATGCGCGCGCCTGTGCGGGATCGGCCGGCGCAGCACCGCCGGTGCCACCGAGCGCGGCGAGATTGCTGATGCCGCGGGGATTGCCGGCCTGTGCCGCCTTCTCGAACAATTTCCGCGCCTGCGCTTCATCCCTGGCGACGCCGGCGCCGGTGCCGTAGGCCACACCGAGCTCGACCATTGCCGCACTCGATCCCTTGTCGGCGGCCTTGCGCCAGGCAGCCATCGCGTCCGCCGTCTGCCGATTGGCCGCATAGGCGCGGCCGAGCGCGAACATCGCGCGCCGCGACGACGGTGCCGCCTGCTTGCAGAATCTGATGGCGGTCGCAACGTCGGAGGCCGCAATCTCCGTCACGCCCTTCATATCGGCCGGCTTGTCGGGATCGCTGGGATCGGCGGCGACGCGGTCGCACAGGACGAGATCGGCCGATTGCGCATGCGCCGGCAACGGCGCCGCAAGCGTGAGAAGGATCGCAAGGAGGAAAGTCCGCATGGGCACCACGTTGCGTCGCGGTCCCGGCAAATTCAAGGCTCGAGTCCCGATTGGCGCAGCACGGGGACGACCTCGTGCGATGCCAGATAGCGCAGCAGCCGATCCGCGGCGTCGGCGTGCTCGGCGTTGGCCATCCGGCCGGCGGAGAACACGGCCGGCGTTTGCAGATCATGCGGAATCGGTCCGATCACCTCGATGCCCTCGACCTGCTTCAGCTCGCTGATCTGCTGCACGGCGAGGTCAGCCTCGCCGCTCACGAGCCGCTCCGCGGTAAAGCCCTGCTCGACGATGGTGGCCTTCGCGTTGATCTCTGCCGCGATTCCCATCTGCGCGATCAACCGGGCGAAATAGACCCCGCTCGCGCCCAGCCGCGAATAGGCGACGGACCGCGCCGCCAGTAGCGTGTTGCGCAGCGCGGATTCCGTGGCGATGTCGGGATGTGCTTGCCCTGCCCGCACCGCGATGCCGACGAAGGAGCGCGCGAGATCGGCTGCGTTCCCTGAGACGACGCGGCCCTCGCCAATCATCTCGTCGAGCCCTTCGCGGGTGAGGATCACGAGATCGGCGGCCTCGCCGTCGCGCAACCGTTTGAGCAGCGCCAGGGTCGGCGCAAAGTCGGCGTCGATGTGGACGCCGGTCGCGGTCTCGTACGCGGAGGACAGGCTGCGCATCGCGCCCATCAGGCCGAGCGTCGAAAGCATGCGAATTGTTTCCATCAGCGATTCCCGTGGCGATCAGGCGCGGTGCATCAGCTTGAGCGCGGCGGTCAGGCGCAGGCTGCGCTTGCCGGCAAGCGCCGTTGCCTCCAGCACCGCCTCCTCGGCGTCATAAGTGCCGGAGAAGCCGATGCCGACCTCGTGGCCGCCGAAGATCGGATCGTCCTTGGCCGGCGTGTGCTCCTGGTTGAGGATCTGGCCCTTCCAGCGTCCGTTGGCAGCGGTGTAGCTGCCGAGATAGTAGAACGATGCATCGCCGCCGAGGATGCGGCCCTTGTTGAGCAGCATCACGCCGGTGAGACCGCCGTCGACGCCGTCGAGCATGCGCAGATGCACCGAGTAGAGCCCGTCGGCGATGCCGGCCTCGCCGACGCCGCCGGCGATCGGCATCTCGTCCTCGGTGATGGGCGTCATCAACGACTGAAAGGGTACGCCGGGCAGCTCCTTGAGCTCGCCCTTGAAGCGATAGAGATCGCCGTCGGCCCAGCCCTTGGCGAGCAAGGTCGCATCGTCCGTGCCCGCCATGGCGCGATAGTTCGGATCGGGATTGTGGCGGACGGTGTTGATCACGATGTCGACGCCGCCTTCGGTCTTGGCGTAGGTGCCGATATGAGCGAAGGCCGAATTGCCGCCGAGCATCTTGCCGTTGCCGGCATGCATCACGCTCCGGCCGACCGCGTCGCCGAGCTGAAATCTCGTCTTGTAGAAGCCTTCAAACACCAGCCGTCCCCGGCCCTGCGCGCATCCAGCCGTACTCTATCCCGCTTTCGGCGGCGATGGACAAGTTTCGCGCCATGATGTCCGAGGGGTCTTCCGCTGCCGCTGTCATCGGAATGAAAAATCCGCCGAAGCCTTTCGGCTTCGGCGGATCGAAGTCCAACCCGGGCCAGCCCCCAGCCCGGGCCGGGAGGATCCTAGGCGGCGGCCTTCTTGTCGGCCGGCACGGAGGCGATCGTCTTCAGGATCTGCGAAGCGATCTGGTATGGGTCGCCCTGCGAGTTCGGACGACGGTCTTCCAAATAGCCCTTGTAACCGTTGTTGACGAAGGAGTGCGGCACGCGGATGGAAGCACCGCGATCGGCAATGCCGTAGCTGAACTTGTTCCAGGGCGCGGTCTCGTGCTTGCCGGTCAGACGCTTGTCGTTGTCCGGGCCGTAGACGGCGATGTGGTCCATCAGGTTCTTGTCAAAGGCGGCCATCAGCGCCTCGAAGTACTCCTTGCCGCCGACCGTACGCATGTACTCGGTCGAGAAGTTGGCGTGCATGCCGGAGCCGTTCCAGTCGGTGTCGCCGAGCGGCTTGCAGTGGAACTCGATGTCGATGCCGTACTTCTCGGTCAGGCGCAGCATCAGGTAGCGGGCCATCCACATTTCGTCAGCGGCCTTCTTGGAGCCCTTGCCGAAGATCTGGAATTCCCACTGGCCCTTCGCGACTTCCGCGTTGATGCCTTCATGGTTGATGCCGGCAGCCAGGCAGAGGTCGAGATGCTCTTCGACGATCTTGCGGGCGACGTCGCCGACGTTCGAGTAGCCGACGCCGGTGTAATACGGACCCTGCGGGGCCGGATAGCCGGAGGCCGGGAAGCCGAGCGGACGGCCGTCCTTGTAGAAGAAGTATTCCTGTTCGAAGCCGAACCAGGCGCCGGAATCATCGAGGATGGTGGCGCGCTTGTTGGTCGAGTGCGGGGTCTTGCCGTCGGGCATCATGACTTCGCACATCACGAGCACGCCGTTGGTGCGGGCGCCATCCGGGAACACCGCGACCGGCTTCAGCACGCAATCGGAGCTGTGGCCTTCAGCCTGCTGGGTGGAGGAGCCATCGAAGCCCCAGAGCGGAAGCTGCTCGAGCGTCGGGAACGACGCGAATTCCTTGATCTGAGTTTTGCCGCGCAAGTTCGGAGTCGGCGTATATCCGTCGAGCCAGATGTACTCGAGCTTATACTTGGTCATTGAGCCTCTCTGTAGATGATGCGAAAGGTGGGGGCCGCAGGCCCCCGCACGATTGTTTACCCGGCCAACATCGGCCGACCCTTTCCAAGCATTTAACGTGCCAAAAGGCCGCAGCGCGGGAGGTTTTCCACCGCCGCCGGCCTCCTCTCCCTCCCGGCGGATCGTCGATTGCGCCGTGCGTCATAGCGGCGCACCTTTGCGTGAAGCTGCACCGCAAAATCCCGCGGAAATCGCCCGATTCTGGAGCAGGCAGGCCCGGGCCGGAGGTTGCCGGCTAAACGCGCATCAACGTCCGGCAATATTCGCCAAGTCTGCGCCCGGCGCCCGCAACCTTCGCAACGGCCCACGCGTTAGCCACCCGAGCGCTGCCTTAGAGGAAGCAGAAAGTAGTCTGCCTACAAAATAGGCCGAGGCTGATTTCCTTTTCAGCACTTTGCATTTCGGAATGCACGGCCGATATGGGGATTCCAGTAACCACAAGCCAACGAGTCGGGCGCACCATGGAGGCCCAGCGCTGCGATCTCGGGAGATACCGCAATGATGAACAATGGACTGAGTCACGGATCTGCACAGATCTACCAATTCCCTGTCGGGGGCCGCTCGGCTCTCGGGGGGCGCCGCAACGGTGAGACCCGCCTGCCCGCCAGCCACGCCTCGCTCCCCGCGAACGAGACGATTTGCAGCGGCAGCTGGTACCATCAGGAAGCGGTCGATGAAGCCAAGCCGAAATGGGATCGCTGATGCCTGCGTTCGGTTCAATACCGCCGCGCTCTCTCAATGCCCGGCGTCAGTTCGAAAAAGGGTCGAAACAACGGTGTTTCGGCCCTTTTTGATTCCGGACTTGATTGCGGGATCATATGGTCGCACAGGCGGTTACCGACCGCTTCAGATGCCTGACAAGACACCTCATGAACGACTCCCCTGCCCGCCATCTCGCCCTGCAAGGCGCCAGCAATTTTCGCGACCTCGGCGGCTATCCGACCGCAGATGGCCGGAGCACGCGCTGGCGGCACATTTTCCGCTCCAACCATCTTGGCCAGCTCACTGCTGCCGATGTCGAGATCGTCCGCGCGCTGGGCGTGCGCAGCGCCTTCGATTTTCGCGGCATCGAGGAGCGCGCGGCGGGCGTCTGCGTGGTCAACGAGATCGCCGTGCATTCGCTGCCGATCGAGCCGACGGTCGTGGCTGCGCTCCGCGCCGAGCTCTCCAGGGGCAGGCTGACCGCGCCGGTCGCGCTCGAACTCATGCGCGACTCCTATCGCAACTATGTCGGCCACAACACGGCCAGTTTTCGCAATCTGTTCGGGCATCTCCTTGAGGACCGCGCGCCGCTCGTCATTCACTGCACCGCCGGCAAGGACCGTACCGGCTTTGCCAGCGCGCTGATCCTGCATGCGCTCGGTGTAGCCGACCACGTCATTGCCGAGGACTACCTCTTGACCAACCGGCACTACAAGCGTGACGCATCAAACATCTCCGATCTTCCTGCCGACGTTCTCGACGCGATCGGCACCGTCGAGGCCTCGTATCTTGCCGCTGCTTTCGGAGCCGTCGGTAGCGAGTATGGCGATCTCGAAACCTACTTGCGCGACGGTCTCAAGCTCGGCACAGCGGAGCGGACCGCGCTGAAGGCGCGCTATCTGCAACCGTAAGCGGCCGTAGATCTTGAGTGGCCGTACCCGGAGAACAACGATGCAAGGCAAGGTTCTGATCGTGACCGGAGCACTCGGCGCACTTGGAAAAATCGTCGCCGAGATCGCGCAGTCGCGCGGCGCGCGCGTGGCCGGCATCGACCATGCGCCATCGCAAATCTCCGCGACGCCTGAGCGCATCGAGATCGGCGGCGTCGATCTGTCCGACGCAGCACAAGCAAAGACGGCAGTCGAGGCGGCGGCAAGACACTTTGGCAAGGTCGACGTGTTGATCAACATCGCCGGCGGCTTCGCCTCCGAGACCGTGGGCGACGGCGACGTCAAGACATGGCAACGCATGCATGCGCTTAACCTGCTGACGGCGCTCAACGCCTCGCAAGCGGCGCTAGCCCATCTGGCTGCGTCCACAGCCGGCCGCATCGTCAATATCGGCGCCATGGGCGCGCTTCAGGCCGGCTCCGGCATGGGCCCCTATGCGGCGTCGAAAGCCGGCGTCCACCGGCTCACCGAGGCGCTGGCGAGCGAGTGGAAAGGCAAGGTGACCGTGAACGCGGTGCTGCCCTCGATCATCGACACCAACGCGAACCGCGCCGACATGCCGAAAGCCGACTTCGCCAAATGGGTGACACCGCAGGAGCTTGCGGAGGTCATTCTGTTCCTCGCCAGCGATGCCGCCAGCGGCGTCACCGGCGCGCTGATCCCGGTCGGCGGGCGGCTGTAGGGTTGGTGGCCACGCATCTTTTCCCGAGCCCATCCGGCTGCTATATTTGAACAATGACAACTGAAGATATCGAACGAGCGATCGAACGGCTTACGCCTGACGAATTGGTGCGGTTTCGCGCCTGGTTCGAGCAGTTCGATGCGGAACGCTTCGATCATGTGCTGGAGCAAGACATCAAGGCGGGTAAGCTCGATCAATTTGCCGAGGAAGCGCTGAGCGATTATCGCGCCGCCCAAACGCGCGACTTGTGAAGCACACGGCTTCAGCGAGATTCTGGAAGGCTTATGAGGCATTGCCCGTCAATGTTCGGCGGCTCGCCGATGCCAATTTCAAGCTGCTGAAGAACGACCCCACTCATCCCTCGCTTCAGTTCAAACGGGTCGGACGATTTTGGTCCGCCAGAGTCGGCCTACGTTTATCGCGCCCTGGCTATCGAGTCTGATGGCGCCTGCGTCTGGTTCTGGATCGGCTCACACGCAGACTACGACCGTCTCATAGGCTAAAGGCGTCAATCCGGCACCAAAAGCCGGAGATTGCCCTTGAAACGGATGCTCTTCTTGCCGGTGAGTGCGATGTTCTCGCCAACAGCCGGATCATCTGTTCCCGATCAAATGGCGCGGAGCCCCAAGCCCGTTCCGGGCTAAACTGCCGCAACTGATTCTCCGATCGGACGTGACACTCGGAAGCTTCCTTTGGAAACCACGCTCTATTTGCCTGTCAAACGCTTCCTCGAAGAGCTCGGCTTCATGGTCAAGGGCGAGATCGGCGGCTGCGATCTCGTGGGCCTCAGCGCCGGTGATCCGCCGGTAGTCGTGATCGGCGAGCTCAAGCTGAGCTTCAATCTCGAGCTGATCCTTCAGGCCGTCGATCGCGCACCGGCCGGCGACGAGGTCTGGATCGCAGCAAAGATGTCAGTGCGCGGCAAGGGACGCGAGACCGACGCACGCTATCGCAATCTCTGTCGCCGCCTCGGCTTCGGCATGCTCGGGGTGACCGACCGCGGTCAGGTCGAGGTGCTGGTGAAGCCGCCGACGGCCGCCCCACGCCGCGAGCCGAAGGTCCGCTCGCGCCTCGTCGCAGAGCATCAGCGCCGCCAGGGCGATCCGGTGCTGGGCGGCAGCACGCGCGCGCCGATCATGACGGCCTATCGGCAGCAGGCGCTGGCCTGCGCCTCGGAGCTCGCGGCGGGCCCACGGCGGGTGAACGAATTGCGCCAACGCTGTCCCGATGCCGGCAAGATCATGCTTAACAATGTGTATGGCTGGTTCGAACGCACCGAGCGGGGAATCTACGGGCTGACGGAAGCGGGCCACGCGGCGCTGAAACGCTGGCCACAAGAGCGAGTTGCGGATGTTGCCGGTGTCGCGTCACCACCCTGACACCCAACCGGTGCATAGCTGAGATGCCACACCGATTTCATATTGCAATGCAACATAGACGGCACTAGGTATCCCGGCATCGAAACGAGGCCGTTATGAACGCAGATTGGAATACCAAATATGGCACGCGGCGCGTGCGCCACGATCCGCCGACCCTGGACGAGGCGATCTTCGCCGCCGTCGGCATCACCGACGATCAGGAGCAGCAGGCCGAGATCGCCGCAGCCCTGATGGGCATGCCGCTTGATGTCGTCCAGGCCGAGGTCAAGAAACAGGTTCGCACCAACAGCCGCATCACCTCGACCCGCGTGATCGCCGGCGAACAGGGGGCGCAGCGTTCGGTAGTTGTCGAACGCCGTGTCGTGCGCCGCTTCGGCAACGACAAGCGCACTGGCACCTGAGCGCTTAGTTCCCCCTATATCCAATACAAAAGCGGACCGGTTTTGCCGGTCCGCTTTTTTGATTCCAGTCGGCTTTTAGGTCAGGCGGCGCGATTGCCATAGATGCTGGAAATGATCTTCCAGCAGGTCGAGTTGAAGCTGATAAGAGCGCGGCCCGCCGCGAATGGCGAGGCCGCGAGATCAGCGAGCTCGTCCTCAGGCGCCTTGGCGAGATCGATCGTACCGGTCGATTCGCCATGACGGAATTGCAGATGCGCGCCGAACTTCCTGGCGAGCGCCCGCATCGCGTGATTCTCGGCGCCGGTGGTGATGCGCAGGCGCTTGTAGCCTTTCCAGCGCGCTTCCGCGATCAGCCGGCTGAACAGCACGGTGCCGACGTTCTGGCGCCGCGCCGAGGCTTCCACGCTGAAGGCGACCTCGGGCAGCGAATCGCCCTCGGGCGGATGCAGCTCGGCTGCACCGCGGACCACGCCGTCGACGATATAGGCGACGATCACGGTGCCGTCCTCGGCACAGCGCGCGGCGTAACGCTCGATAAAACTGTCGTCAAGAAAACCGTTGAAGCGGTCGTGCCGGCTTTCGGCATCGAGCCTCAGCAGATGATCGCGCAAAAGCGGCAATTCTTCCTGCTGGCTCAAGGTGCGCACGTAGCCCTGAACGGACTTCGCGCGGCTGGTTACTTCAAGTTCCAAATCTGCTGCGAGTGACAAGTCAAAACTCCTCTTGGTGTCCCTCGAGGAGGCGTTCGAATCCCTAGGCCTCCAATATTGTGCATCGCAACAAACTTTTCAAGACGGGAACCTGCCAAAGTTTCGGGCATTGGAGGCGACTAATTCGTTAACAAAATCAAGCCCCGTATTCATACGAGGACCAGCTGGGTCTGCGTCACCACGGCGACCAGTTTGCCGTCCTCGGTCTCCAGCCGGGTGGTCCAGACTTGGGTCCGCCGGCCTCTGTGGACTGGGGTGGCGGTCGCGATCACCGTGGTTCCCTCCTTGGCGCCGCCGATAAAGTTGGTCTTGCTCTCAAGCGTAGTCGTGCCCTTGGCGTCCTCCGGCAGATTGATCACGGTGGCCGCCGCGCCGACGGAATCGGCCAGCGCCATCACCGCGCCGCCGTGGATGGTGTGATGAAGCGTGCAGAGATCGGGCCTGACCGTCATCCGTGCCACCACGCGATCGTTCCCGGCCTCGACGAACTCGACGCCCTTGAGTTCGGCAAACGGCATCTTCATCGCTTTAAGTGTCTCGAGCGGCGTCATCGGATCTCCTCCCAAATCATTCTGCTCACAGGGTGAATTGCTCCGCGTGGCAAAGCAATGACGTCCGAGGTAATCGCCGCCGTGACATTCGGCTCTGCAGCGCATCGCCGAGAGGCGCTGCGCTGCGTCCGGGGCACGGGCCCCCTCACGTCACCGCATTCACCACCTGATACTCTGGCCGCCGCCAAATCTCACCCGCGATCACCTCTTCCATGATCTCGGCCGCCCGCATGATCTCGCTCTCGCCGATATACAGCGGCGCGATGCCAAATCGCATGATGTCAGGCGCGCGGAAATCGCCGATGACGCCGCGGGCGATGAGGGCCTGCATCGCAGCGTAGCCGCCTGCGAAGGCGAAGGAGACTTGCGAGCCGCGACGCTGATGAGCGCGCGGGGTGACGAGCTTCAAGGAGGGACAGCGGCGTTCGACCTCGGCAATCAGGAGATCGCCGAGCGCCAGCGAACGCGCGCGGACTTCCCCGATATCGACGCGATCCCAGATGTCGAGCGAGGCCTCCAACGCCGCCATCGCCAGCACCGGTGGCGTTCCGACGCGCATGCGCTCGACGCCGCCGGCGGCCGCATAGGCAAGCTCAAACGCGAACGGCTTTGCGTGCCCCATCCACCCCGACAAAGCGGCGCGCACGCTGTCGGCGTGGCGCGGCGCGACGTAGAGAAAGGCCGGCGCGCCGGGGCCGGCATTGATGTATTTGTAGGTGCATCCGGCGGCGAAGTCAGCGCCGGTGCCTGCAAGGTCAACCGGTAGCGCGCCGGCCGAATGCGCGAGGTCCCAGACCGTAACGATGCCGAGCGCATGCGCTCTTGCGGTCAGCTCCGCCATGTCGTGGCGTCGTCCGGTGCGGTAATCGACCTCGGTGATGTAGAGCACCGCGATCTCCTCCGACAACGAAGCCTCGATCTCCTCCGGCGCCACCAGGCGCAGTTGATGCCCACGGCCAAGAGTCGCGATCAGTCCTTCGGCCATGTAGAGGTCGGTCGGAAAGTTGCCGGTGTCCGACAGGACGACCCTGCGCGATGCGTTCATGTCGAGCGCGGCGGCGAGCGCCTGATAGACCTTGAGCGACAGCGTATCTCCGACCATGACGGAGCCGGCTTCCGCACTGATCAGCCGCGCGATGCGATCGCCGACGTGGCGCGGTTGGGCATACCAGCCCGCCGTATTCCATGCGCGGATCAACTCATCACCCCACTCGGCGGTGATGACGCGGCTGACGCGCTCGGCGACACCAAGCGGCAACGCGCCGAGCGAATTGCCGTCGAGATAGATCACACCGTCCTGCATATGGAACAGCGCTTTGGTGTCGTCGTAGACGCGAAGCGTGGTCATGAAAATCTCTACAGGATCGTGCGCACGCGCCAGAGTTCAGGAAACAGCTCGACCTCCAGCATACGCTTGAGATAGCTGACGCCGCCGGTGCCTCCGGTGCCGCGCTTGAAGCCGATGACACGCTCGACGGTCGTCACATGGTTGAAGCGCCAGCGCCGGAAATAATCTTCGAAATCGACCAGCTTCTCGGCAAGCTCGTAGAGCATCCAGTGCGTTTCCGGCGCCTCGTAGACAATACGCCAGGCCTGCAGCACACCTTCGTTGAAGCTATGAGTCTCGCGAACATCGCGCGCCAGCACCGCCGCAGGCATCTTGAGCCCGTTGCGGTCGGCGAGCCGCAGCACCTCGTCATAGAGGCTTGGCGTCGCGAGCTCGGCTTCGAGCAACTGCGTGGTTTCCAGATCGTGCGCGTGCGGCTTGAGCATGGCGTGGTTGCGGTTGCCGAGCAGGAATTCGATCTGTCGGTATTGCCGCGACTGGAAGCCTGAGGACTGGCCAAGCTGCGAGCGGAAGCGCGTATACTCGCTGGGCGTCATGGTGCGCAGCACGTCCCAGGCGCCGTTGAGCTGCTCGAAGATGCGCGACATCCGTGCCAGCATCTTCATTGCAGGCTGCACCTCGTCCTTCGCGATCGAACGGCGTGCGGCGCTGAGCTCGTGGATGGCGAGCCGCATCCACAGTTCGGTGGTCTGATGCTGGATGATGAACAGCATCTCGTCATGCGCTTCCGACAGCGGATGCTGCGCGCCGAGGATCGCGTCCAGCGCCAGATAGCTTCCGTAGGACATGCGCCGGGCGAAATCGGTCTCGGCGCCTTCGCTTGCGGGATCGTATTGGCTGGACGTCATGGCAGGCCCTTTCAATCGATCCTTGAGGCCCCGTCAGTCGAGGCCGATCAGGCGCGCGGTGATTGGCGACGACGGGTCCTTGAGGGCGTCGATCACGGTGAAATGGTTCAGCCCGGGATCGACGACAAGACGAGTCGGCACGTCGAATCCAGTCCAGACATTGGCCATCAGATCGGACTGGCGGATGAATTCGGGCCGCTCGTTGCCACCGACCCAGGCGGTCACGGGCGAAGGCCCGCGCGGCAGATGCAGCGCCGCGCTTTCCAGCGTCGCCTCCTCCATCGTCATGCGCAGGGTGTCGTTCATCCTGGTCTTGAGCAGCGGACGCAGATCATGCAGGCCGCTGATCGAAAGCGTGCCGGCGATGCGGTTGTAGACGGCGGGCTCCAGCCGGCTGTCGTCGCACAGCATGCGCGTAACGAGATGCCCGCCCGCGGAATGGCCGGCGAGCCGGATCGGACCCGCGACGAGCGAGGCCGCCTTGGCGGTCGCCGTGGTGATTTCTGCCGTAATGTCGGAGATGCGCGCGGCCGGCGTCAGCGTGTAGCTTGGCAGTGCCACGGTCCAGCCATGACGACGCGCGCCTTCGGCGAGATCAGTCCATGCCGATTTGTCGAAGCGCATCCAATAGCCGCCGTGGACGAACACGACGAGGCCCTTGCTGTCGCCGTCGGGCAGGACGAGGTCGAGCCGCTGGCGCTCGCCGGCGCCATAGGCGATGTCAGCGCGAAACTCCTTAAGCCGGGCGCGATAAGCCGCCGCCCGCTCCGCCCACAGCGCCGGTATCTTGTCCGAGCCTGGGATATGGGCCGAATTGGCGTAAGCGTCATCCCAATCGCGCATCGTGCTTCCTCGACGGACTCAAGGCCTTCTGGATCTGGCGCCAGTCTGCCACCGCCGCGGGCGGCATCCTAGTCTTTCTTTTAAGCTTAAAGGATTTTGGAACGCCGGTGGATTGGGCAATCCCCGTCATTGCGAGCGCAGCGACTTGTCTGCCGAAGCTTTAGCGAACGCGGAAGCAAATCCAGACTGTCTCCGCGGTGACAGACTGGATTGCTTCGTCGCAAGGGCTCCTCGCAATGACGGCGGAAGGCCCCTACCCCTTCTCCACCCCGCACCAATCCGCGATGAACAGCGCCATTGCCTTGGTCGTCTTCTTAAGGGAGTCCAGATCGACATATTCATTGAAGCCGTGCATCTCGCCGCCGCTCGCGCCGAAGCAGAGGCTCGGGATGCCGTGATTGAGGCCGTAAAAGCGGGTGTCGGTGAGCGCGGTGAAGACGAGGTCTTCGATTTGGCCGCCATAGACCGCGCTGAAGGCCCTGCCGAACGCGGCTTCCGGCGCGGCGGCGTCGGTCAGCTCGTAGCCTTCCGACAAGAAGCCCGACCATTCGACTTCCGGGGGATTGTTGGCGAGGAAGCGGTGGTTGCGCGCGGCAGCCGCAACGCAGGCCATGATCTCCTTCTGGTGATCGGCGATCGACCAGCCCGGCAACACGGCAATCCGGCAATCGACGTCGCACCAGGCCGGCACGCTGGAGGCCCAGTCGCCGCCCTTGATGATGCCGGGGTTGAAGTTGATGGGATGGTTCAGCGTCTTGAAGTGACGATCGGCTTTCGCGCGCTCGTTCCACTCGATCTCGAGTTTTTGCAGCGCCTGGATCAAATGATAGGCCGCCATGATTGCGTTCGCGCCGGAGCCGGCGAAGGCGACATGGGTCGGATGGCCCTTCACGCGCAGGCGGAACCAGATCACGCCGACCTGCGAGCGCACCATCTTGCCGCCGGTCGGCTCAGGAATGAAGCAAGCATCGGCACGATAGCCGCGTTGAAGTGTCGAGAGCGCGCCGACCCCGGTGCTCTCCTCCTCGATCACGGACTGGAAGTGAATCCGCGCCGTCGGCCTCAGGCCCGCGGCCTTGATCGCATCGAGCGCGGAGAGCGCTGCGATGGTGCCCGACTTCATGTCGCAGGCACCGCGACCGAACATCCTGCCGTCCTTGATGACGGGCGAGAACGGCGGGGTGTCCCACAGTTCCAGCGGGCCGGCCGGTACGACGTCGCAATGGCCCTGGAGGATCAGCGATTTGCCCGCCTCGATTTTGGGCCGGTACGTGCCGACCACGGTGCGCGCCTTCGAAAAATCATGCTCGATGGGTCCGAAGCCGCGCAGATCCTTGAGGTCGTCGACATTGATGTGCCAGTCGTCGACTTCGTAGCCGCGCGCGCGCAGGAGGTCGCCGATCATGTCCTGGCACGGCCCCTCCGCCCCGCGGGTCGAGGGGATCGCAACGAAATCGCGTGTGGTCGCGAGCTGGGCTTCGAAGCCGGCATCGACGGCGTCAAGAATCCTCTGCTGCGTTTCGGCATTCATCAGGCAACTCCAATCGGACATTGAGATCATCGATGGAGCGCAAGCTAACCGATTTCAGCCGTTCGGGTACTCTGCAAAATAGGCATCCCGCAATGCATCTTCGAGCAGCCGGCCCTCCGAATAGCCATTCAGTGTCGCCGGCCGGCGCACGCCTTCGAGCAGCCGCGGGCAAGGCTCCGGCGCGCCCAGCACGGTGCGCACCGGGATGCGCTCGGCATAAATCGGCAATTCATAGTCCTCGTCGTCGTCGGCGACACCCTTGGCCCGGATTTTCGCGGAGGCTTCCTCGATCTCCATCGCGATAAAGGAGGTCGCCTTGATCTCCTGCGTGTTGCTCGCCCGCAGGCTTGCGGTGCGATCGGGGAAGAAGCGGTCGACCATCGCGATGACCGCGCGCTCCTTCTCCTCGGGATCGGTGACGAGATAGGCGGTGCCGAATGCCATCACCGCGCGGTAGTCAGCTGAGTGATTGAATCCGCAGCGCGCCAGCACCAGGCTGTCGAGATGGGCGACCGTCAGGCACACGCGCTCGCCCCGGGTCTGGTTGCGCAGCATGCGGCTGGCACTCGAGCCGTGCCAATACAGCTTCGTGCCTTCGCGCCAGAAGAAGGTCGGCGTGCAATAGGGTTGGCCGTCGATGGCGTAGGAGACGTGGCAGAGCATCGAGGAATCCAGGATGCGATGAACGGTGTCGTGATCATAGAAGCCGCGATCGTGACGGCGCTTCACCTGGTTGCGTGCGGAGGTCGGATAGGAATTTGGGCTCTCGGTCTGGCTCACGGCCGCTCCTGTCGGATTGGATCACTTCCAGCGCAGTTGTAGCCGCGGATTTGGTCTGCGATAGTGCCAATTCCATGCGAAAAATTCCGACCAATTCAGTCCCCTCGCCCGCCAAGGCCGAGCTGCCGCTCGATCTCGCAGGCCCGCACATCACGGCTGGCGCCGCGTCGGCGCACCGGCTGTATCAGGCACTGCGCGAAACGATCGTCGGCGGCCTGGTGAAACCCGGCGAGCCGCTGCCGCCGTCGCGCACGCTGGCCAAACAGACCGGCTTTCGGCGCAATGCGGTCGTCACCGCCTATGAGCGGCTGATTGCCGACGGCTTTGCCGACGCCACCGTCGGCTCCGGCACCTTCGTCGCCGCGCGCATCCCCGCCCGCGCGGCCGAGCCGAAGCGGCCGAAGATCAGCGTCGAAACGCCGGGGCAAGGCGCGTTTTCACTCGGCTGCACCCATATCGACGCGCGCGCCGTGCAGCGTTTCCGGGCCTTTGTCGGCCGTCGCATGCGCGCCTTCGGCGCGGAGCATCTGCACTATGGCGATCCCCGCGGCAGCCGCGAGCTGCGTGCGGCGATCGCCGATCATCTGTTGTCGGCGCGAGGCCTGCGCTGCGATCCCGATCAGATCATGCTGACGTCGGGCACGCTGCACGCGCTGCGCATCGTGCTGAGCGCGATCCTGAAGCCCAACGACCAGGTCTGGTGCGAAGACCCCGGCTACCCCGCTGCGCGGAAAACCATCGCGCATTGCGGCTATCGTGCCGTGTCCGTTCCCGTCGACGCGCACGGCATGCGTGTCGCCAGAGGCCGTGCAACGGCGCCGTCCGCGCGCGCAGCCTATGTGACGCCGTCGCACCAGTTTCCGCTGGGTGTGCAGATGTCGATGCCGCGGCGGCTCGAGCTGCTGGACTGGGCCAGGCAGGCCGGCGCCTTCGTGCTGGAAGACGATTACGACAGCGAATTCCGTTACGACGGCGCGCCGCTGATGTCGCTGGCCGGGATCGATCACCTCGAGCGCGTGATCTACATGGGCACGTTCGCCAAGACCTTGTTTCCGGGCCTGCGCATCGGCTATTGCGCCCTGCCCGAGCGCTTGATTGCGGATGTCACAGCCGCGCGGGCCGCACTCGACCGCTTTCCCGGCACGCTGATGGAGGGTGCGGTGGCCGACATGCTCAATTCCGGCGCGTTCGTGGCGAACCTGAAGCGCGTGCGCAAGCTTTATCGCGAGGCGCGCGACGCGTTGGCCGGGACGCTCGAAGCCACATCCGACGGCGTGCTGTCGGTGCCGGTCCCATCACAGGGTCTGCATCTTGTCGCCCGGTTCGATCCCTCGGTCGATCTGGCCGTAGCGGCAGACGCCAAGCGGGCCGCCGGCGCCGAAGGCTGGCTGTTGGCCGACACCTATTCACGCGCGCGTCCTCTTCCCGGTTTCGTTCTGGGATTTTCCGGCCACGCGGTTCCGAAGCTCGTCGCATCCGCCGAGCGGCTCGCGCGGGAATCGCGAGCGGCCTTGCGTGCGAGGCGCAAGCCGGCCCGGCGGGCATGACGAACGTTCACTATCAGAATCGGCTGCCGCTCCCTACATTGCGGCATCGATGCCGGGAGCTCACACCATGCTGCTACGCCGCGCGACTTGCCTCTCGCTCCTGATCTTCATCGCACTCGCCGCAACCGCGCGCGCAGGCACGGTCGGACGCGAGCAGGACATCGTCGATCTCAAGCTCGGCCAGCGCGTGCAAGTGGACGACGGAACCTGCCCCGCCGGACAGGTCAAGGAAGTGCGCGGCGCCAAGATGACCGACAAGGGCGTCGCACGGACGAGCACCTGCGTGTCGCGGTTTGGTCCGAAATCAAAGCGATGAGCGCTATTTCGCCGGATCGAACATACATTGCAGGGTCGGCTTGGCGATCTTGGTGAAGGTCGGGCCAATTTCGGTCTGCTTTGCGGCCGGGACCCAGTCGGTCTCGATCGTCGGCACCCCGGTCTCGCTGATGCCGCGCAGCAGGGCCTCGCGGAGATCGCGATCCTCGACGACGGCGGCAGCATGATCGTGCAGGCAGCCGCAAACCTCTTCCGGATGCTCCCACCGCCCGATCATGCGCGGCGCGCATTGCCTCACGAACTCAGTACGGGGATCGGGTAATCTGGAGGGAGAGCGCACCTGCGCCTGAACGGCACTGATCGTCAGAAGGGATATGAACGCCGCAGCGCAGAAACGAACAAGCATGATGGCCTTTATCGGATGATTTTTCTTGTTGGCGATCAGAAGCGCGCGGCAACCACGATCGGCTGCGGCGCCGGGGTCATGATCGGCGAACCGCTATACTGGAAAGTGCCGATACCGGGGACATTGCCATCCGGCGAGCCTGCGAACGAGGAGCCGGCGAGCACAAAACCGAAAGCAAGGATGAGGCTGAGCGTGGGCATGGAGTTCTCTCCGAATTCGGTGGCCGGCGTGCGCCGTCGTCGTTGTGAGGTTGATAACCATGGGCGGTTTCGCGCGTGATGCGCCAAAGCCGGAAAATGGTTTCATCTCCGTGAGAATTGTTTCGTCCCGCTCGGGGCGACGACATATTCGACGGAAAATCTCAATCTTTTCAGATGGGTCGTGCGGCCGCCCAATGTGGCTTGGCAGGTTCCGTGCGCGCTCGGCTGCGCGCCGGAATGCTGGCGCCGTCATGATCCCGCCTCACACCCTTCACATGCGTTTTACGTTTTTCTGCTGAAGAGAAGCCGAACGAAGGCTGGGCCCCGTCAACCGGGGGCGCTTCGACGGCGACCCAAGCTATCGAGACCGAGACGCCCGGAAATCGCCGAGCGCGTTCACGTGAGGAACGGCCAACATGACGGCGCAGAATCGCGCAACGACGCGCGATGCGGACCAACGAACGGACCGCCGGGAGCAACGAGCTGTTCGCAGCAGCGCCAATTCGCCTGGCGAAATGGCGCTGCAATCGAGCCGTGGGTTTGAGGCCACGCCGCAATCATTCGTGCGGCTGACCGGCTCGCATCTTGCAAAACCGCGCGCCAGCCGCGCTGACATCACCGAGTGAACGCAAACCCTCACTGAGTGAACGCAAGAGCGTCACTGAGTGAAGAACTCGCCGCACTTCTGGACGTTTGCGTCCGCCGGTCCCCACGGCATGATCGGCACGGTCGAGGTCGAGTTCTTCGGCGAACCCTCGATCAGCCTGTCCGAATAGACCATGTAGACCAGCACGTTGCGCTTGGCGTCACAGCCGCGCACGATCTGCATCTTCTTGAAGAACAGCGAGCGGCGCTGGCGGAACATGTCGTCGCCCTGCTCCATCTTGTTCTTGAACTTGATAGGGCCGACCTGACGGCAGGCGAGCGAAATGTCCGAGACCTCCTCGGCAAGGCCCAGCCAGCCCTTGAAGCCGCCCTTCTCCGGCACCGTGAAATGACAGGCAACGCCCTCGACTTCGGGGTCGTCGAGGCCATAGGTCGCAAGCTTGTCGTTTGGGCTCATCCACTTGAACACGGTCGAGCGGCGGAAGATCAGATCCGGCTCGTCCGCGGCAGAGGCGGACGCTGCCGGCACGGTCAGCGCCAGGAGGAATAAAGCGAGGCCTTTCAATCGGATGCTGGAAAGACCGGGGAAACGAGATGACATGAAGTTCTCCGCTAACAAGTCCCAGCAATGTAGGCATAGGGCAAGCGATCAGGAAGACGACCTGCCAGCCGATACGGCCGCCGTTTACCGCTCCGTGAGGCTTTTTTGCTACGCTTTGGACAAAAGTAGCTGATCGCAGAACCGCCGTGCTGGTGAACGCGTATCCCCTCTGAGAGACTAACATCTGATTTGGATTATGGATTCGATGATGAACAGCGTGAACGGGTCTGGTTTTTCTGCCAAGCCGGCGCGATTTTGGCAGGTCGCCATTTTGACGGCGGCGGGTGCGATCGGCACGGCGAGCCAGGCGGACGCGGCGTTTTATTACTGGACGGATTATTCCGACGGGTCGTACGGGCGCCAGGAGCGCCATCCCGAAGTCCCGCGCCAGAAGCCGCAGAAGCGCGGTGCGGCCGTCAAGAAGGACGTCGTTGCCGAAAAGGAAGCGGGCACGAAACCGCAAGGCCCCCTCGTCATCGTCGTCTCGATCGACCGGCAGAAAGTCACGGTCTACGACACCAAGGGCGTGTTCGCGGAATCCCCGGTGTCGACTGGCATGAAGGGCCATTCGACGCCGATGGGTGTGTTCAGCGTCATCCAGAAGCACAAATTCCACCACTCCAACATCTATAGCGGCGCGCCGATGCCGTACATGCAGCGGATCACGTGGTCGGGCGTTGCCATGCATGCCGGTGTGCTGCCGGGCTATCCGGCCTCGCACGGCTGCATCCGCATGCCGATGGCGTTCGCTGTGAAGATGTGGAACTGGACGAGGATGGGCGCGCGCGTGATCGTTTCGCCCGGCCAGATGTCGCCGCAGAACTTCTCACATCCGCTGCTTGCCTCGGTGCGGGTGCCGCCGCAACCCGCCGCCAGCCTCGAGCCGCAGACCAATGCCGGCGACAAGGCCGACAAGGGCGCGGCCAATACCGGGGCCACCGAAGCAAAGCCGGTTGAAACGAAGACTGCCAGCGCCGACGGCGTGCTCGAGCTGCGCTCGTCGGTCGGCCACACCGTGCTGTCGGACGTGACGACCGGATATGCCCCGGTCCGCGAGGAGGCCTCGGCCGACCAGACCGAGACCACGGCAAAGCCCGAGACCAAGACCGCTGAGGCGGCGGACCCGGCCAAGCCCGAGGCCGGAGACGCCGCGCAGCCTGCGAACACTGAAGCGAAGCCTGTCGAGGCCGCGGAGACGCCGAAGTCCGAAACCACAAAGTCCGAAACCGCCAAGTCCGAACCCGCGAAGACGCCCGATGCACCGGCCGCGCAGGCGGCCACGCCCGACGTCAAGAAGGACGAAGCCCGCGTTGCCGATCCGGCGCCCGTGGCGAAACCTGAAGCGCCCAAGCGCGCGGGCCAGATCGCGGTCTTCATCAGCCGCAAGGATTCCAAGCTCTACGTGCGGCAGAACTTTGCGCCGCTGTTCGAGGTGCCTGTCACGATCGCCGCGAGCGATCGACCGCTCGGCACGCATGTCTTTACCGCCGAAGTCGACAAGGCCGATTCCAATGCGCTGCATTGGTCGGTGGTGTCCCTGCCGGTGTCCGTCCGCTCTGCCGCGCGCGAGGATGATCGCCGCATGACAGGCCACCAGCGTGGCGCAGCCGTGATTCCCGTCGCTGCCAAGCCTGTGGTCACGCCGGACAGTCCGGCCGAAGCCCTCGACCGTATCTCGGTCCCGGCCGACACGATCACGAAGATCAACGAAATGCTGACGTCAGGCGGCTCGATCATCGTCTCCGACCAGGGCATCAACCAGGGCGAGACTGGCGAAGGCACCGATTTCATCGTCCGCCTGTACTAGCGGGCTTTATCGCGACAGATAACGCGGTGTTGACGAGGCCGCTCGCAGCGGCGGGGTAACATGTGCCCCGGATCATTTCGGGGGACGCCGTCATGATGAACCGCAGGACGATGCTCATCGCCGCCTTTGCAGGCACGCTGGCGCCGGTGACGCGTGCACTGGCGGATGGCGGCATGAGCCGAATCTCCGCCTACGCCTTCTCTTTCCCGGCATTGTCAGGCGACGACATCCGCCTTGCGGCCTTCACCGGCAAACCGCTGCTAGTGGTCAACACCGCTTCGCTCTGCGGTTACACGCCGCAATATGCCGGCCTGCAAGACATCTGGGGCGAGTTTCGCGAACGCGGCCTCACCGTCATTGGCGTGCCCTCCAACGACTTCGGCGGACAGGAGCCCGGCGGCACCAGCGAGATCTCGGAGACCGCCCACCACCAATACGGCGTTACCTTCCCGATCGCGGCCAAGGCTGTCGTGGTCGGTGCGAAGGCGCATCCGTTCTACAAATGGGCCGCAGAGGCGCGCCCCAAGGATGTTCCACGCTGGAACTTCCACAAATATCTGATCGGGCGGGACGGCTATATCGCTGACGTCTTTGCATCCACGGTCGAGCCGGCCGACACGCGGATCAAGACGGCGGTCGCCAAAGCGCTGGCCGACACTTGACGGCGCACGTCCCACAACCCGGTTGGGCACAATTGGGCTGGCGCGCCAAACAGCCGTTGCAATGGCGAGGGCCCACCATCTAGGCTAGGATCGTTAGGGGCAGGATGGTTTTGCCGGAGGCGAAAAGCCGCGGCGGAACAACGGGATCAATCTCGAGGACAACACCATGCGTGTGGCGGCAGGACTCATTTTAGCAAGCGCAATGTCTCTGGCGATGACGGGCGCGGCATGGTCGCAGACCCCGGCTGCAAAGCCCGCTGTCGCGACGCAGGCCGCACCGGCGGCAACACCGGCTGCGGCTGCGCCCGCTGCGGCTCCGGCGCCCGCTCCTGCAGCAGCAGCCGCGCCGGCGGGCTTCGTCAATCCTCCTCCGCCTAAACAGGCTCCGCAGCCCGCGCGCGCAGCTTGCAACACGCCGGGCGCGCTCGGGGTCGCCCGGACCGTCGAGATCGATACCACGGGTGGTCCCGGCTTCGGCTTCGAGCATTTCAAGGAGCTCGACTTCCTGCGCGACAAGGAGGTGGTGCTGACCTTCGACGACGGCCCCTGGCCGAAGAACACGCCTGCGGTGCTGAAGGCGCTCGCCGACGAGTGCACCACCGGCATCTTCTTTTCCATCGGCAAGCACGCGACCTACGAGCCGGAGATCCTCAAGCAGGTCTACGCAGCCGGCCATACCGTGGGCACCCACACCTGGTCGCACGCCAACCTCAACAACAAGAAGCTCACGGAAGCGCAGCGCAAGGAAGAGATCGAGAAGGGTCTTTCCGCGGTGAAATGGGCGCTCGGCGGCATTTCGCCCTCGCCGTTCTTCCGCTTCCCGGCGCTCCAGCATCCGCCGGAGATGGTCACCTATCTCGGCAATCGCAACACGGCGATCTTCTCCTGCGACATCGACTCCTTCGACTTCAAGGCCTCGAAGCCCGAGAAGGTGGTCGAAACCGTCATGAAGAAACTGGACAGCAAGGGCAAGGGCATCATCCTGATGCACGATTTCCAGAAGCACACCGCGGAGGCCCTGCCCGAGTTGCTCAAGCGCCTGAAGGCCGGCGGCTACAAAGTTGTGGCGATGCGAGCCAAGTTCCCGGCCTCGACGTTGCCGGAATACGACCAGGAGCTGCTCAAGGACGTTAAGCTGCCGACGGTGAGCACCCGGCCAGTCAACAGCGTCGTGACGACGGTCTCCGAATAGCCGCGCCATTGTCCTTTCGCATCGAAGGCTACGTCATCGTCTCCGCGGACGGCATGCTCGCCGACGCCGACCATGTCATGCCCGACAGCCTTAAGTTCGAAGGCGACAAGCTGTTCTTCGAGCAGGCGCTCGATCGCGCGGCGCTGATCGTGCACGGCCGTCACTCGCACGAGCAGCAGCCGAATTCACCCAAGCGCAAGCGCCTGATCCTGACCCGCAAGATCAAGGCGCTGACCGTCGATCCCGAGATGCCGAACGCGACCTTGTGGAATCCGGATCACGCCAGCTTCGAGGACGCCTGCGCGTTCGCCGATGTCGCTTCCGGCACCGTCGCAATCATCGGCGGCCCCGTCGTGTTCGACATGTTCATGGATCGCTACGATACGTTCTGGCTGTCGGAAGCCCCGCATCTGCGGCTGCCCGGCGGCGAAGGCTGTTTTGTGGAAGTCCCGGCGCGCACGCCTCAGGAGGTGCTGGCTTCACACGGGATGAAGCCGGGCGCGCCCTATCTGCTCGACGCCGCGCATGACGTGACCGTCACGCCGTGGCGCAGGACGTAGTGGTTTGACCTTTATACGTCCCCGTAGGCCGCCTCGGCCGGACGCGTAGCTCGGCCGTAGCCCATGATCATGAACAGCGCGCCAATGATCGACAGGTTCTTGAGCGCGTCGACCAGCATCTTGCCGTTGTCAGGCGGCACCTGGTTCCAGAAGTCGTAGAACAGGAAGGTCGCGACCGCGACATAGATGATCATCAGCATCGCAAAGAACCGCGCCCCGAAATTCAGCGCGATCATCACGCCTGCGATGATCTCGAGCACGCCCACCGCGATGGCCAGCAGTTGCGGCGTGGTCATGGCCGTCGCCGTCTCGATCTGCTTGGCGTAAGGCGCGATCATGTCGGGCACCACGACCTTGGCGGCGATGAAATCAACGGTCGCCTGCATGGCAAACAGTCTTGCCGCACCTGTGTAGATGAACAGCACGGCGAACAGGATCCGCCCGAAAGTCACGAACGCTGGCATGATCGGCCTCTTTGCTCAGGCTTTTTGAAACCGGATTTTTGCGAAAGCACCTCCCGATTATGAAGATACATTCGTCGGTTTACAAACGCGGAAATGACTAACTGCGAGCAATTCAAAGTTGGTGCCCCGGCACTGCACCTTCTCTCCTTGTGGGAGAAGGGAAGGCCACGCAGCGGCCTACGTGAACAACGTCGGCTGCTGCCGCGACGCGCGCTCCTGCGCTTCCACCACAGCCACCGCGGTCATGTTGAGGATGCCTCGCGCCGTCACCGACGGGGTGAGGATGTGGGCCGGGCGCGCCGGGCCGATCAGGATCGGACCGACAGGCAGCGCGTCCGCCAGCGACTTGATCATCTGGTAGGCGACGTTGGCGGTGTCGAGGCTAGGCATGATCATGATGTTGGCCTCGCCCTCCAGGTTGGAGTGCGGCAGCACCATTTTGCGCGCGGCGGCCGAGAGCGCGGTGTCGCCCTGCATCTCGCCGTCGGCCTCGAGCTCCGGATGCTTCTCCTTCAGGAGCTGGGTTGCCCGACGCATCTTGCGCGAGGATTCCGTGTCGTAGCTGCCGAAATCCGAATGCGAGACGAAGGCGATCTTCGGCTTGATGTTGAAGCGCTGGACGTGGACCGCCGCGAGCGAGGCGATCTCGGCGAGCTCTTCGGCGCTCGGATTGGGCCGCACCTGGGTGTCGGCGATGAAGAAGGCGCCCTTGCTCGTGATCAGCAGTGCCAGCGCCGCATAGTCGCTGATCCCCGGTGTGAACCCGACGATCTCGCGGACATGGCGCAGATGGCTCATGTAGCGGCCCTCGACGCCGCAGAGCATGGCGTCCGCCTCTCCGCGCACCACGGCGAGCGCCGCGATGACGGTGTTATTGGTGCGCACCACCGTGCGCGCCGCATCCGGCGTGACGCCGCGGCGGCCAGCGACCTCGACATAGGACTGCACGTAGGAGCGGTAGCGCGGATCGTCCTCGGGATTGACGAGGTCGAAGTCCTTGCCGGCCTTGATCGACAGACCGAAGCGCTTGATGCGCGCCTCGACCACCGACGGACGTCCGACCAGGATTGGCGTCGCCAGCTTCTCTTCCAGCACCACCTGGGTCGCGCGCAGCACGCGTTCGTCCTCGCCTTCGGCGTAGATCACCCGCACCGGTTGGGTCTTGGCCTTCGCGAACATCGGCTTCATCACGAGGCCGGAGCGGAAGGCGAAACGCTCGAGCAACGCGGTGTACTCGTCGAAATTGGTGATGGGCCGGGTCGCAACGCCCGATTCCATCGCGGCCTTCGCCACCGCCGGCGCGATGCGCAGGATCAACCTCGGATCAAACGGGCTCGGGATCAGCGAGCCCGGGCCGAAACCTTGCGTCTCGCCGGTGTCAAAGCCCTGCGCGACCGCATCGGACGGCGCCTCGCGCGCGAGCTGCGCGATGGCCTCGACGGCGGCGAGCTTCATCTCCTCGTTGATCGCGCTGGCGCCGACGTCGAGCGCGCCGCGGAAGATGAAGGGAAAGCACAGGACGTTGTTGACCTGGTTCGGAAAGTCGGAGCGGCCGGTGCAGATCATGGCGTCGGGGCGCACCTTGCGCGCCTCCTCCGGCATGATCTCCGGCGTCGGATTGGCGAGCGCCATGATCAGCGGCTTGTCGCCCATCGCCTTGGCCATCTCGGGCTTGAGCACGCCCGGTGCGGAGAGGCCGATGAAGATGTCGGCGCCGCCGATGACGTCGGCGAGCGTGCGCTTGTCGGTCTTCTGCGCATAGACCGCCTTCCAACGGTCCATCGTGGTGTTGCGGCCTTCGTGAACAAGGCCGTCGATGTCGCAGACCCAGATGTTCTTGCGCTGCGCGCCCATCGACACCAGCAGGTTCAATGTCGCGACCGCTGCGGCCCCTGCCCCCGATGCCACGATCTTGACGTCCGACAGGTTCTTGCCGTTGAGTCGCAGGGCGTTGGTGACGGCGGCGGCAACGATGATCGCGGTACCGTGCTGGTCGTCGTGGAAGACCGGGATCTTCATGCGCTCCTTGAGCTGCGCCTCGATCTCGAAGCATTCCGGTCCGCGGATGTCCTCGAGATTGATGCCGCCGAAGGTCGGCTCGAGCGCGGCCACGGTCTCGACCACGCGCTCGATGGTGTCGGCCGCGATCTCGATGTCGAACACGTCGATGCCGGCAAATTTCTTGAACAGGACCGCCTTGCCCTCCATCACTGGCTTGGAGGCCAGCGGGCCGATATTGCCGAGGCCGAGCACGGCGGTGCCGTTCGAAACCACGGCGACCAGATTGGAGCGGATCGTCAGCGTCGCCGCTTCCGCCGGATTCTTGGCGATCTCCAGGCAGGCGGCGGCGACGCCGGGCGAATAGGCCAGCGCGAGGTCGCGCTGGTTGGCGAGCGGCTTGCTCGCCTGAATCTCGAGCTTCCCGGGGCGCGGCAGACGGTGATAGGCGAGCGCCGCCTGGTGGAGATCATCGGAATAAGACGACATGCGGTGTCTCGCCTCGCGTTACCGGCCTCAAACTACGTTGTCCTGACCGGCCCGCCTTCGGGTGGTATTTCCGGGTCATGGAAACGGGATGAAGCACGCCGGGCGCCCCGGTGGCAACATCCGATTGCGGCCACATCAACAGTGCGCGCCGTCAAATATCTGATAGCGCTCACTTTCCCTGGACCGCGCATTGCTTTGCGAATATGGCAGGTTGCGTGCTGCAACGCGAGCAACTGGAGCTGGGAATGAAGCGCATCCTGATCGGCCTGATCGTCGTGGCCGTGGTCACCGCGGGCGGATGGTTCGGCTTCAACTTCTACGCAAAACATCGCGTCGCCGCCGAGGTGGAGGCGGTCTTCGAGCAGATCCGGACCAGTGGCGGCAAGGCAAGCCACGGCAAGGTCGCGTTCGATCTGACGAGTCGGACGTTGACGATCGAGGATATCGCGGTCGAGCCTGCCAACCAGCCACAGGCGCATGTCAAGATCGCCGCTATTAAGGGCGTGGGCATCCGTCAGGTCGAGGAGACACGCTTCGCGGCCGACAGCATCGATGTCTCGGACTTCGAGGTCGCGCTCGACCAGGTCGGCCCCGGGAAGCTGAAAGTCTTCTACAAGGTCCCGCAGTTGACCATGCGGGATTACGTCGGTCCCATTCATGCTCGGAACGCACCGGCGTCAGGCTCCCTGATCGACATGTACCGGTTCGTGCTCGACCAGTACGCAAACGTGACGGCATCTTACGTGATAGCGCCGAGCCTCGCAGTGGTCTTCGACGCGGGCAAAAGCGCCGGGGGCAGTGGCGAGGTCGCCTATTCGGGTCTCGCGATCCAGAAGCTCGGCCAAGGCAAGATCGCCGCGATCAAGGCGGAGCGCGCCAGTTTCACGATCAACGTTCCGCAGCCGGGCAAGGCGGACAAGCTGACCGGCGAGGTGTCCGATATCATCATCAATGATTTCGATTCGACCGCGATCGCCGCCGCGCTCGATCCCCAGAAGGCCAACGACGACAGCTATCATCGTGTCTACGGACAGATGTCCAGCGGCACTTATGTCGTGACCTCGACGCTCGGCATCCGGATGCAGGTCGACGGGATCGCCATCACCGACATCGCGGTGCAACCATCGAAATTTCGGCCCGCCGAGATCCTGGCGCTGTTGCCGCCGGACAACTCGGTCCCGCCGACGCCGGCGCAATCGCGCGAGATCATGGAAAAGCTCGCCGGGTTCTATGAAGGCCTTCGCGTCGGCAAGATCGAGATCGGCACCATGTCGATGACAACCCCGCAAGGGACGCCCCGGCTCAGGGCCATCAGATACCAAGAGGGCGAGTTCGCGCTCGAAGGCCTCGATACGCCGACGCCACAAGGGCAAATCAAGATGGAGCGCTTCGCACTCAAATCGCTCAGCATCGCGAACCTCATGCGGTGGGCGGCGAGCCTCACCCATCCCGGACAGCCCCCCTCGCCGGCTCAGATGCTGGGCCTGTTTGGCGTGCTCGCAAGCGCGGAGATCAAGGGCGTGACGGCGCCGTTCAAGACCACCAAGAAGCTGGTCACGATCGACACGCTGAGCCTGGACTGGGGGCAGCTGGTCGGCACGATCCCGAGCAAGGCGCATGTGGTTGCCAAATTTGTCACGCCCACCGATCCATCCGACCCGAAGCAGCTTCCATTGATTGCCAGCGGGCTCGACAAGCTCGCGGTCGATCTTGATCTCGGCGCCGCCTGGGCCGAACAGTCCAACAGCTTCGTTCTGACGCCGGCGACGCTCGACATCGGCGGGATCGCAAGCGCGCAATTGCGTATTGCGCTCGGCAACGTGCCGCGTGAGGTGTTTTCGACTGATCCCGCCCAACTCATGGGACAGGCGGCCCGGATCGAGGCGGCCACGCTCGAGTTCTCAGTGCGCGACAGCGGCGTCGTCGATCTCGTCGTGGCGCAGTTCGCGCGCATGCAGAATGTCAGCCGCGATACCGCACGCCAGGCGCTCGTCGAGAGCATCAAGGCTAAACGCGAGCAAGTTGCTTCCGCCAATCCGGATGCGAACGCGGCCGTGGACGCGATCGCCCGCTTCGTCGAGACGCCGCGCCAGACGCTTTCCATCAAGCTGTCCCCGCGCGCCAAGGCACCGCTGATGCAATTGATGCAGCTCTTGCAAACCGACCCACAGAGCGCGCTTGCCCAGTTCAGGATCGAGGCGTCGACGGGGCTGTAGGGAACGACGCTGCGCGCGGGGTGGCAATTGGACCGGCGCAAATCCCTCCCCGTCATTGCGAGCGGAGCGAAGCAATCCAGAGTCCCTCCGCGGAAAGATTCTGGATTGCTTCGCTAGCTCGCAATGACGCCGTGGAGACAGCCTCACTTCTGCGGCAGATTCACCTTCACGTGCAGCTCGCGGAGCTGCTTGAGGCTGGGCTCCGACGGTGCGCCCATCAGGAGGTCCATGGCCTGCTGGTTCATCGGGAACAGCGAGATCTCGCGCAGATTGTTGGTGCCGCACAAGAGCATGACGATGCGGTCGACGCCGGCGGCCATGCCGCCATGCGGTGGGGCGCCGTACTGGAAAGCGCGGTACATGCCGCCGAAGCGATCGACGACTTCCTGCTCGCCATAGCCGGCGATCTCGAACGCCTTCACCATCGCTTCCGGCACGTGATTGCGGATTCCGCCCGAGGCGATCTCGTAGCCGTTGCAGGTGATGTCGTACTGGAACGCCTTGATGGTCAGCGGGTTCTGGCCCTTCAAGGCATCGAGGCCACCCTGCGGCATCGAGAACGGGTTGTGCGAGAAGTCGACCTTCTTGTCTTCCTCGTTGTACTCGTACATCGGGAAGTCGACGATCCAGGCCAGCTCAAACCGCTCCTTGTCGGTGAGGTTCAACTCCTCGCCGACCTTGTTGCGGGCGAGACCTGAAAACTTCCAGAACTTGTCGGGATCGCCGGCGACGAAGAACGCGGCATCGCCTTCCTTCACGCCGATCTGCGCGCGAATCGCGGCGGTGCGCTCAGCACCAATGTTGTTGGCAAGCGGACCGGCACCTTCGCCGCCCTCGCGCCACATGATGTAGCCAAGGCCCGGCTGTCCCTCGCCCTGCGCCCATGAATTCATGCGGTCGCAGAAGGCGCGCGAGCCGCCACCCGGCGCCGGGATCGCCCACACCTGGTTCTTGGGGTCCTCCAACATCCGCGCGAACACCTTGAAGCCGGAGCCACGGAAGTGTTCGGAGACGTCCTGCATCTCGATGGGGTTGCGCAGGTCCGGCTTGTCGGAGCCGTATTTGCGCAGCGCCTCGGCGAACGGAATCCGGCGCCAGCCCTTGGTCACCGGCTTGCCCTTGGCAAACTCCTCGAACACGCCGGTGATGACAGGCTCCATCGCGGCGAAGACGTCTTCCTGCGTGACAAAGCTCATCTCGACGTCGAGCTGGTAGAACTCGCCCGGCAGACGATCCGCGCGCGGGTCCTCGTCGCGGAAGCAGGGCGCGATCTGGAAGTAACGATCGAAGCCCGACATCATCAAGAGCTGCTTGTACTGCTGCGGCGCCTGCGGCAGCGCGTAGAACTTGCCGGGATGGATGCGCGACGGCACCAGGAAGTCGCGCGCGCCCTCCGGCGAGGATGCGGTCAGGATCGGCGTGTTGAACTCGAAGAAGCCCTGCCCCTCCATCCGCCTGCGCATCGACTTGATGATTTCGACGCGCGTCATGATGTTCTGGTGCAGCTTCTCGCGACGCAGATCGAGGAAGCGGTACTTCAGGCGGATGTCCTCGGGATATTCCTGGTCGCCGAACACCGGCAGCGGTAGATCGCCGGCAGGTCCCAGCACCTCGATCTCGCTGACATAGATCTCGATCTTGCCGGTGGGCAAATCATCATTGTCGGTGCCTTCGGGGCGGCGGCGAACCTTGCCATCCATCTTGACCACGAATTCCGAACGCAGCTTCTCGGCCTGCGAGAACGCCGGCGAGTCCGGATCGACCACGCACTGGGTCAGGCCGTAATGGTCGCGCAGGTCGATGAATAGCACGCCGCCATGGTCGCGAACGCGATGGACCCAGCCTGAAAGGCGCACCGTCTCGCCGATGTTGCTCTCGCGGAGCGCGCCGCATGTATGTGACCGGTAGCGATGCATGGTCATCCCAAAATGATGTCTGAGGATCGAATCGGACGGCCTGAAACGACCGGTCCGAAGTTGCGGCAGGGTTTACCCGACGAGGCCCCAAGCGGCAACCAAGGGAACGCCCTGTTTTCGGCTGGAAGTGCCCCTTTTTGCCCAATCCGGGCTCAAGCCTTTGCCATCCGGCGTTCCACGCCTATCTTGAGGCCATGACAGTCCATTTCCCGTTCCAGAACTCCTATTCGGCGCTGCCGGACAGCTTTTTCGCCCGTGTCGCACCGACGCCGGTGGCGGCGCCCCGGCTCATCAAGCTGAACCGGCCGCTGGCGGTCCAGCTCGGGCTCGATCCAGATGTGCTGGAGACCCGTGAGGGCGCCGAAATCCTGGCGGGCAAGACGGTTCCCGCCGGCGCCGATCCGATCGCCATGGCCTATGCCGGCCACCAGTTCGGGCAGTTCGTACCGCAGCTGGGCGACGGAAGGGCGGTGCTGCTCGGCGAGGTCATCGACAAGGACGGCATCCGCCGCGACATCCAGCTGAAGGGCTCGGGACCCACCCCGTTCTCCCGCCGCGGCGACGGCCGTGCCGCGCTCGGGCCGGTGCTGCGCGAATATATCGTGAGCGAGGCGATGTTCGCGCTCGGCATCCCGACCACGCGCTCGCTCGCCGCCGTCGTCACCGGCGAGCACGTCATCCGCGAAACCGCGCTGCCCGGCGCGGTGCTGACCCGTGTTGCCTCGAGCCACATCCGCGTCGGTACCTTCCAATTCTTCGCCGTTCGCCGCGACACCGATGCCATTCGCCGGCTCGCCGACCATGTCGTCGCCAGGCACTATCCGGAGCTATCAGGCGCCGAGCGGCCCTATCACGCGCTGCTCGGTGGCGTCGTCGCGCGCCAGGCCGATCTCGTCGCACGCTGGCTGCTGGTCGGTTTCATCCATGGCGTGATGAACACCGACAACTCATCGATATCAGGCGAGACCATCGACTACGGTCCGTGCGCTTTCATGGATGCCTACAATCCGGCGCAGGTGTTTTCCTCGATCGACGAGATGGGCCGCTACGCCTATGCCAACCAGCCGCGCATCGCGCTGTGGAATCTGACCCGGCTGGCCGAATGCCTGCTGCCGCTGTTCTCCGACGACCAGGAAAAGGCGGTCGCCGAAGCCCAGGACATTCTCGGCGCCTTCTCCGAGACGTTCAGCGACGCCTATCAGGCGGGCCTGCGCAAGAAAATCGGCCTGTTCACGGAGCGCGACGGCGATGATGCGCTGATCCAGGACCTGCTGGATGCCATGGCCAAGAACCAGGCCGACTTCACCCTCACCTTCCGCAGGCTGGGGGATGCCGCGGGCGATCCGGCTGCCGACGATGCACGCGCGCAATTCATGGACCCAGCGGCGTTCGACGAATGGGCCAGGCGCTGGCACGAGCGCACGGCGCTGGAGCCGCAGAGCGCAGCCGAACGGCAAGCCGCCATGCACGCCGTCAACCCGATCTTCATCCCGCGCAACCACCGCATCGAGGCCGTGATCCAGGCCGCGGTCAACGATGACAACTACGCTCCGTTCGAGGAACTGGTGAAGGTCTTGGCGAAACCGCTCGAGGACCAGCCGGACTACGCCGCCTACGCCGATCCGCCGCTGCCGGAGCAGCGGGTGCTGCAGACGTTTTGCGGGACGTGAGGCAAGCTCGGTGCGCAGGGTGGACGAGCCGAAGGCGTAACCCGCGATGCGGGGTGCGGAAATCGTTTATCCAGGACGATCGTTCGCTCAGATCGTCACCACGATTTTGCCGAACTGCTCGTTTGACTCCAGAAAGCGATGCGCCTCGACGATCTCTTCAAATCGAAACGTTTTAGCGATGATCGGACGCAATGCGCCGTCGCGCAGCCCGTCGAGGATGAACCTCTTCGCCGCTGCGAGCCGCGAGGGATTGCGGATGATCTCGTGTACGAGATACCCGCGCAGCATCAGGCTCTTGGTCAGGACGTTGACCAGCGGAAATGGCGTCGGCTCGGGGCTCAGGCCGCCATATTCGATGAGAACGCCACCCGGCGACATTGCGGCGGTGAGCGGCTCAAATATCGGGCCGCCGACCGCGTCGAACACCACACGAACGCCGTTTGAGCCGACAATGCCCTCCAGGCGCGACCGGATGTTTTCTTCGACCGAGGCGATGACGTCGGCGGCGCCAGCATCGCGCAAGGCTTGCCGCTTGATCGAGGTTCGCGTCACTGCAATCGGCATCGCACCAATCCGGTTCGCGATCTGAATCGCTGCAAGCCCGACACTGCTCGACGCTGCCGTAATAACCACTGCCTCCCCTCGCTTTAGCCCAGCAATATCGACCAGAGCGCCGAACGCCGTCAGATATTGCATCCATGTCGCGGCCGCCGCGTCGAAGCCGAGCTCGGGCGGGTGCTTCACGACGAACTCCGCGGGAAACGTGACGAGCTCGCCATAGGCCGGCCATCGCACCATCGACACGGGCGGCACGATGCTGACGACCTCGCCCGCCGAGAAGCCGCTCACGCCTTCGCCGATCCCCTCGACGATGCCGGCGGCCTCGAGACCGAGGCCGGACGGAAAGGTCGCGATCTCGATATAGGTCCCTTTCCGCAAGAGCGCTTCCGCGCGATTGAGCCCCAGGGCCTTGACCCTGATCTGCACCTCGCGCCTCCCTGGCGGCGCGACGTCGACGGTCTCAATGCGCAGCACCTCGGGGCCACCATGTCTGTGGAAGCGAACGACGCGCGCCATGAATACACTCCAAAACAATTGAATTGAATGGAGCTATGCCAACCGCAGGGCAGCGGATAAAGCGTTGAAACGGCCGAACAGTCGAAACCAGGAGTTTGCAATCATGGACCGCCTGACCAGCATGACCGTCTTCGTCAAAGCGGTTGATGTAGGCTCGTTCGCCGCTGCAGCCGATGCGCTCGAAATGTCGGGGCCAATGGTCGGCAAGCACGTTCGTTTTCTCGAGGAGCGCCTTGGCGTCCGCCTCCTCAACCGCACCACACGGCGCCAGAGCCTGACCGAGACAGGCCGAGCCTATTACGAGCGCTGCCGCACTGTGCTCGCCGAAGCCGAGGCCGCCGACGCCGTCGCTTCCGACGAATTGTCCGAGCCGCGTGGCCGGCTTCGCGTGACTATGCCCGCCCTGCTGGGCCGGCACTGCATCGCCCCCTTGCTGATGAAGCTCGCGCGACGATATCCCCATCTGGAGCTCGATCTCTCGTTCGGCGACCCGATCGCTGACATCATCGAGGCCCGCTATGATCTTGCGATCCGGACCGGCGATCTAAACAATCAATCCGGCCTGATGACGCGGCGCATCGCAAGCCAGCGCATGGTGGTGTGCGGTTCGCGCTCCTATCTGCGCGCCAACGGCAAGCCGAAATCGCTCGACGATCTCGCCGCACACCAAGCGATCATCTATCGCCGCTCCGGACGCGTCCGGCCGTGGCTGTTTCCCCGCGAAGGCCAGCCTCCGAGCGAAATCATGCCGGCGGGAAGGCTCAGGCTCGACGATCTCGACGCGATTGCGGACGCCGCTACACAGGGGATGGGACTGGCCTGGCTGCCATACTGGCTGGTCCGCGAACACCTACGCGCCGGTACACTCATCAATCTGTTGAGCGGTCAGCCGGGATTTCTCTACGACTGCCACGCGCTCTGGCCCCGCTCGCCCCGGATACCGCCGAAAGTTCGCGCCGCCGTGGACGCCTTGGCGGCCGCCCTGCCGAAGCTCATGACGTGAACGCCAGTGCCGCGGTGCTGCATCGCATGGTGCCCCCGTTAACCCCGCGTCCACCATCCGGCCCAGCCCGCCGCCGGTAACCACGAGAATTAACAGACCCTCAATTCCCCCCGGACAAGTTTAGCAATGTTGCTGGGGGATATTGCCGTGGATCTGTTGGTTTTCGAGTTCCTGGGGCTGGCGCTGGTCGCCATGTGCGTGGTCGTGGTGGCACTGCCCTGCGCGCGCAAACCCTCCCGGCGGGTCCGCTACGAATAGGATTTTCGTCGGAGAATGCGATTCCGGCCCAAATGCAAGGCTCGAATTTGCTTCGAGCCCCTTGACATCACAGCGCTTTCGGCAGAACGGCTGATGGACTTGTCATGGGCCGTTCATGGATTTGATTACCACCACCGCTGACCTTGCGGCTGCCTGCAGCCGGCTGGCCAAGCACCCCGTCATTACCGTCGATACCGAGTTCCTGCGCGAGACCACCTACTACCCGCTGCTGTGCGTGGTGCAGATGGCCAGCGCCGAGGAAGCGATCGTCATCGACACCCTGGCCGCGGGCATCGATCTCAAGCCGTTCTTCGAGCTGATGGGCAACGAGGGCGTGTTGAAGGTGTTCCACGCCGCCCGCCAGGACATCGAGATCATCTGGCACCAGGCGGGCATCATCCCGCACCCCGTGTTCGACACCCAGGTCGCGGCCATGGTGCTCGGCTACGGCGACAGCATCGCCTACGACGCGCTGGTCGAGAAGGTCACCGGGCACCGCCCGGACAAGACTCATCGGTTCACCGACTGGTCGCGCCGGCCGCTGACCAAGGAGCAGATGCACTACGCGGTGTCCGACGTCACGCATCTGCGCGACGTGTTCGCAGCGCTCGATGCCGACCTCAAGAAGCGCCGGCGCAGCGAATGGGTCTCGATCGAGATGGAGGTTCTGACCTCGCCCAAGACCTACGACTTCCACCCCGAGCGCGCCTGGGAACGGCTCAAGACGCGGGTGCGCAAGCCCAAGGACCTCGCAGTCCTGATGGAGGTCGCCGCCTGGCGCGAGCAGGAGGCGCAGAGCCGCGATGTGCCGCGCGGCCGCGTGCTGCGCGACGAAGCCGTCAGCGACATCGCGACCCACGCGCCGAATACGATCGAGAAGCTTGCAAACCTGCGCTCGGTGCCGAAGGGTTTTGAGAAATCCAAATGGGGCGCCGACATCGTCGCCGCCGTCGAGCGCGGGCTGGCGCGGGATCACGCCACGCTGCCGAAGCTGGAAAAGCCGCGCAACAACAACAATGGCGCCGCGATCGTCGAGCTGTTGAAGGTGCTGCTGCGCATGACCGCGGAGCGCCATGCGGTCGCCAGCAAGGTGATTGCGACCGTCGACGATCTCGAGGAGATCGCGGCCGACGACGAGGCCGACGTGCCGGCGCTACGCGGCTGGCGCCGCGAGCTGTTCGGCGAGGCCGCACTGAAACTAAAACGCGGTGAGCTGGCGCTGGCGGTGGAGAAAGGCCGCGTGATCGGGGTTCAGCGGGCGGAATAGGCCTCCATCCGTCCGCAACGTCGTCCCGGCGAAGGCCGGGACCCATTACCCCAGGGAGGAGTTTGGCGAATACTCGTCGTTCGGGACTCCGACCATCCCCATCGAGAGACCCCGCGGTATGGGTCCCGGCCTTCGCCGGGACGACACCGAGGATGCGGCGGATCGCTCCGCCTGCACTGACGCTTCCCTTACGCCGGCGTCAGCTTCGCCACTTCGCCCTTCATGTCGTCCAGCACACCTGAAATCGCCGCAACCAGTTCGTCGATCTGGGCCTTGGTGACGATCAGCGGCGGGCAGATGGCGATGGCATCGAGCATGTTGCGCGAGATCACGCCGCGCTCCTGCAGCATGCGGCTGGCCATGCCGCCGACGGCGCCCGGCGTTGCCGCTGCGGTCTTGCGCGCCTTGTCCAGCACCAGTTCAATCGCAGCGATCATACCGACACCGCGGACCTCGCCGACCAGCGGATGGCTGGTGAGTTCACGCAGCTTGCCTTGCATGTAGCCACCGAGCTCGGCGGCGTGCGCAACTAGGCCCCGCTCCTCGATGATTTTCAGATTCTCCAGCGCAATCGCCGAGCCGACCGGATGGCCACCCGCGGTGAAGCCGTGGCCGAGCACGCCGATCTTGTTGCTCTCATCGGCGATCGGCTCGAACATGCGATCGTTCATCATGATGGCCGACAGCGGGAAATAGCTCGAGGTGATCTGCTTGGAGACCACGATCGCGTCAGGCTTGATGCCGTAGGTTTCGCAGCCGAACATCTTGCCGGTGCGGCCGAAGCCGCAGATGACCTCGTCGGCAACCAACAGGATGTCGTACTTGTTCAGCACCTTCTGGATCTTCTCCCAATAGGTCGCCGGCGGCACGATGACGCCGCCCGCGCCCATCACCGGCTCGCCGAAGAACGCCGCGATCGTGTCCGGGCCTTCCTTCTGGATCAGCGCATCGAGCTCCTCGGCCCGCCGCGTCGCGAAGGCTACCTCGCTCTCGCCGGGCGCGCCGTCCTTGTAAAAATGCGGCGAGCCCGTGTGCAGGATGTTCGGGAGCGGCAAGTCGAATGAACGGTGGTTGTTCGGCAGGCCGGTGAGGCTGGCGGACGCAATGGTGACGCCGTGATAGGCGCGCATCCGGCTGATCACCTTCTTGCGCTGTGGCTGGCCGAGCGCATTGGAGCGATAGGCAATCAACTTCAGAACGGTGTCGTTGGCCTCCGAGCCGGAGTTGGTGAAGAAGACCTTGCTCATCGGCACCGGCGACAGCGCCACCAGCTTCTCGGCGAGATCAATCGAGGGCCCGTGCGATTTGGCGGAGAAGGTGTGATAGAATGGCAGCGCCTGCATCTGCTTGTGCGCGGCTTCGACCAGCCGCTTCTCGTTGAAGCCGAGCCCGACGCTCCACAAGCCTGCCATCGCCTCGAAATAGCGCTTGCCCGAGGCGTCGAACACGTAAGGGCCCTCTCCGCGTTCGATCACCAGGGGACCGGCCTGCTGATGGGCGCGCGCGTTGGTGTAGGGATGGAGCTGGTAGGCTACATCCCGGGCTTCTTGCGAATTGGGCAACATGGACATTTGCAGGCATCCTTGAAAGCGTCACGTCGCCGGCGCGGCCAGCGTCATCACTCGATGATCCAGCTCCTTGGCTATTGCCACTGCACAAAACTTGCAACGTCAATTCGTCGGCAGCAAGCGCTCAGCAGCGTTGCACAAAGCCGCACATCGGGCAGCTGTCACGCCGCGCCGTCGTCATTCCCGTCGCTATCGGCGGCAGCGGCCTCCCGCACCTCCACCAGCGCCATCGAGAGCAGATACACCGTCGTGGGCAGACCAAGACGGCGCGCCGCCTCGGCGGCACGCGACAAATCGCTTGCCAGCTCCTCGAGCTGATCTCCCCGTGACAATGTCCCACTCCATCCGTCGATCGCGGCCGCCTACACCGCAACGGCGCCGCTGGTTCTGATCAGTTCGGCGCTGGACTGGATTGTAGCAAAATTCCCGATCACATTCACTACCGCATGCTTGTAGGCGGCAGCATCGCCTGTCCCCGGCTGCCGGCAGGCCACCGCGTCAGCCACCACCTGGAAGCGATGACTGCGGTGAAACCCGTCGATAGCGGTGGCCAGGACAGTTTCATCCAGGGAAAAACCCGCGAGCACGCAACGGACATTGCGGATATTGGACATGTAGTCCACAAACCGTGCCGAACTGTAGGCCGACGGCAGCGGGTGCTCGAACGTCATTTCTCCCGGCCGCGGCTTCGCGTCCGCGATCCAATCGGTCAGCTTGGATGCCGGATTGAACCAGGCCGCCTGTGCGATGCGCTTCAGATGCATCACCGGCCAGAGATTGGCGCGCCACAGCGTCAGCAGTTCCACGCAGCGCGCCGTGGCGGCATCGCCGTCGAGGATGACGTGGCGACGTCCGGGGGTCAGATATTCGACCTGGAGATCCGCGCAGACCAGAATCGGCGGATCGTCGGTGATGGAAACCAGCATGGTTTTGCGCGCAGCTGCACCAGTTTCAACGGCCAGCGAGCGCGACGTCCCGCAGCGGCGACGTCACGGCCCGTCCTGCCGAGGCGTCGAGCACGCCCGGCCGGTCCCAATCGCCCTCGGGTCGGATGATCACGTACGGATCGCTGTCCAGCGTAATGGCATCCGGGCCCGGTTCGATCTCCAGCAGCATTTCCGTGTAGGAGAAGTCGGAGAAAGTGATCTTGCGATTGTGGCCGAGCGGCTTGGCGCCGAAATGGGCCCAGAAGTCGACCAGCCGATCCTGCGCCTGGCCGTAGATCTTGCGAAAGCCCTTGCGCTTCACATAGTCGACGCTCGCCTGCACCAGCTTGAACGAGACGCGTGAGCGCCGATATTGGTGCCGCACCGCAAGCCGTTCCACCTTGGCGAAATCGCCGAAGAACCGCACCCGCAGACAGCCCGCAGGCTCGTTGCCGACATAGCCGATGAAATGCGCGGCGACCATGTCGTTGCCGTCGAACTCCTCATCGAACGGGCAATCCTGCTCGGCGAGATAGACGGCCGAGCGGATCGAGGTGACCAGCATGAGATCGCTGAGATCGCGTGCGAGGCGAATGGTGATGGCGCGGGAATCGGGCTTCGCGAGAGGAATCCTAGTACCGTGCATCTGCAAAACTCCTTGCTTGAATGATCGCGCCCGGCATGCGCATCGGCTGCCGATGCCAGGGCCGCTCGTAGCACCAGAGGTCGGGTTGGAAGCTCGGAACAGGCTCGAAGCCCGTCGCCTTCATGATGTCGCGTCCGGCCACGGTTGACGGCTGCGCATAGCAATTGGCGTTGCGAAACCTTAGCTGTCTCAGATGAGCCGCGGCCTTGCCAAGACCGGCGACGCCGCGCCCCGTCGCCGCGATCGCCCAGATGTAGATGGCGGAAACGTCTTCCTTCGCGGACGCGAGATGGCGCGTCTCCGGCGCGGTGAGGCAGATCTCGTCGAGCAGCAGCGCATCATGCCCGCGATCGTTGAGAAACAGGAAGGCCATGCCGCCGACGAGGGTGCCCTTCCGGCTGAAAGTCAGGATGCTCTCGGGATCGAAGGCGAAATAGTTTGCAAGCTCCGCCGCCCCGATCCGAACGCCCGGCACCAGCCGGTGCGCCAACTGCGAAAGCGCGGCGATTTCGGAAGATTGAGCGCGACGGACGTCGACATCCGGACTGAGTGGCAGCGCGTCGAAATCATGCCTTGCGGCAAACGAGCCCCTTTCCATACCCATGTCACCCCTCTATCGTTCGCGGCTTTCGTGCCCCGCTATGACCAAGAGCTTAGCGGCTGGGGATCAGGCGTATGCAGCAGTTATTGCACCGGGGTGCTGCGATGATGCAGCACCGTGAAGAAGCCCTGGATATGTCCTGGGACGATTTGAAACTGTTTTTAGCTTGCGCAAAATATAAAAGTTTCCGCAACGCCGCCGAGGAGCTCGGGCTCACCTCCACCACCCTGATGCGCAGGATCGACCGGCTCGAAGAGAGCATCGACTGCAAGCTGTTCCTGCGCGACCAGAGCGGGCTCACGCTCAGCGACGAAGGCAGCGCGATGATCGCCGACGTCGCGCATATGGAGCGTCATGCCTTCAACGTGTTCCGGCGTGCCTCGCGATCGTCGAACGACATGTCAGGCACCGTGCGCGTCGCGGTGACGGAAGGCCCCGGCAATTTCTGGATCCTGCCGCGACTGATCGACTTCCAGAAGACCTATCGCAAGATCACCGTCGACCTGCGCTGCGCGATGGAACAGGCCGACGTCGCGCGGCTCGAATCCGATATCGCGATCCAGCTCGAGCCACCGACCAATCCCGATCTGATCGTCGCCAAGCTCGGCAGGCTGCATATCTATCCCTTCGTCTCCAAGGAGTACGAAAACCTCTACGGCGTGCCCGCGACCTTAGCCGAGCTGAAGAACCACCGCATCATCAAGCAGAGCGCCCCGCAGGTCGACGACGGCGCCTACGCCCGCGTGCTCGGGCTTAAGTCCCTCGAGGGCATCGTCGGGATCAAGACCAATTCCTCGGTCGGCGTGCTCTATGCGGTGGAGCGCGGCGCCGGCATCGGGTTCCTGCCGACAGTCTCGATCGCGCTCGGTGCCCCGCTCGTTGCCGTCGATCTCGGCGTCAGCCACCACGCCGATCTCTGGCTCACCTATCACAAGGAGTTCCGCGCCTCCGAGCGCCACAAGATCGTGGTCGATTGGCTAAAGAAAATCTTCGATCCCAAGATCCATCCCTGTTTCCGCGACGAGTTCATCCATCCGAACGCGCTAGCGCCGATGATGACGGCCGCGCGCGAGGGCTTTGGATTGACGGGATATGTCGCGGCAATGCCGACTTAAAGCTTGAACATGATCTTTTCGGAAAACCGCTTCGCAGTTTTCCGGGTCCTGCTCTGGGCGGACGCGGGCAGGCTTCGCCTCACCACCGATATTCGAAGCCGACCGTGCCCTGGTGCGACGTCAGCTCGTTGCGGAACTTGCCGTCGTAGTTGACGTAGAGCCGCGCCGTGTTGGTCAGGCTGAGCGAGGCCGAGGCGCCGGCATCCGCGCCGTAGCGGCTCTCGCCGATGCCGGGCACGACGATGCTCTGGGTCCCGAGGCTGACCTGCACCGATCCCAGGTTCTGATGGAAATTGTCGACGAACTTGCCGTAGGCGGACAGGTCCAGGATCTTCTGGTCGAAGATGAAGTAGCGCCCGATCTCGGCTCCGATCATGACCCGCGCGCGGGAGAGCGCCGTCGAGCCGACATTGAGTGGATCGAGGCCGCCAACCTCCTGGAACGCGACGCTGGTGGCGCGGACATATTCCAGTGCACCCTTGGGCACGATGCGCATCTGGTCCTTGGTCCAGTAATAGCTGATCTCAGTCAGCGCGCCGTCGACTGCGGCGCGATAACCCGCGGTCGCAAGTCCCAGACCAGTATCCCGGCTGGAGCGGACCTTGCCGAAGCCGTGCACCAGGGCGAAGGCCCAGGTCCATGGGCCCTTGTCGACGGAGCCGCTGAAGCCGAGTTGGGTCAGGTCCAGCGTCGCGGACTGAAGTGCGAGCGGCACGTCGATGTCGGTGTGGCTCTGGTCGACGGAGAAGCCGAGATTGACACCCGGCGCGAGCCGCGCGCCGAAACCTGCGACACCGCCAAATGTCTTGCGCTTGTCGCCGACAAAGTCTCCTTGCGCATCGGTCCGGACCGAGATGCCGTAGCCCTCGAACCAGGTGCGGTAGCGCGGATCTTCCGCGCCCGCCGATGCGCCGCCGCCGCTGGGATTGGCCCGGAACGCCCGGTTGATGCCGCCAGATGCCTGGTTTCCGAGCCGCTCCAGGAAATTCGACCCGAGATTGAGCGCGCCGTTGCCGGCCGATTGTTCGTAACTGGTCGGCGTCGGGATCGGGGTCGGAGACGGCGTGGGCGTCGGCGTCGGCGTCGGTATGGGCGTCGGGCTTTGCGCGAAGCCGGGCGTCGGCGCCGCCATCGCCCCGACGAGCGCAAACGCTACCGCAATCGCTATCCGGCGGACGCGGTTCAGCCCGATCGCCTGTCGTGTCCCGGAAAGCTGCAATGTGCAGCGCATGACGATGAATCCCAAAGCAAAATGGAGGCGCGCAAAAATGCAACACGGGCCACACTGCATGCGGCGATTTGGGCTGAACTACCCGCGAGGGTCAACCGGTCCGCACCTCATCGCCGAGGCGATTGCCCTCGATTGTGGTTCCCCGGCCACAGGTCGTAAATTGCAGATGACGACACCCGGCCCGGACTTGAAATTCGCGCGCGGCTTGCTAACCGGCGATTTTCATGTTGCAATATCGGACACAATCGGAATTGGCCGCTCGACTGTGCGTTTCGCGACATTGAGACTCAAGACTCGAACAGACTACCGGAAGCCCGTTTGTGGCGTGGCACGCGAAAAGCGGCCGCGTCGTTTTTGTATCTAGCGGAGGAGACTGAGGATGCCGCAAAAGGGCACCGTCAAATGGTTCAACCCGACCAAGGGCTATGGGTTCATCAAGCCGAACGGCAGTGACAAGGACGTCTTCGTCCACATCTCCGCCGTCGAACGCGCCGGACTCTCCACCCTCAATGAAAACCAGGTGGTTGAATACGACCTCGTGGAGAACCGCGGCAAAGCATCCGCGGAGAACCTCAAGGTCTCCTGACTTCTCTCGCGGTCCGCGAAAGAGATCATGACGTTGCCCCCGGCTCTGCCGGGGGTTTTTTGTTTCGGGGCGAGTGCATGGCTCAACAGTCCGGTTTTTACTCGGTCGCCAATGACACCAAATGGCGCGAACTGCGCGAAGCCGTGCTCGATCTTGCCCCGTCCGAACGACCTCAATTTCGTTGCAGGAACCTAAAAACGGGAGCCTGAGCCAGTGGGATGGCGAATGGTACTATCACTGGACAAGCGGCGGATGGGATTGAATCGAATGGGCAGAACTATCCGTTGAGACCGCGCCTCAGCGCGAGCGCGTCCGCGCAATCCTAAAACGCATCCGGTTTGCCGGAAGGGAAACGACTGAGGGGTTTTGCATCTACGGATATGTCCGCAATGGCGAGGCGGCAAATTATGTCGAGTAAGCCGGATCGGCTCAGCTCACCACCGGCGCAATCAAAAAATTCTCCGACGCCGCGCTGCCCGCTGTCTTGCACACATCGCCCTCGATCCGGATCTTGCCGGTGGCGAGCAGGCTCAGTGCTGCTGGATAGATGCGGTGCTCGACTTCGAGGATACGCTCCGACAGCGTGTCCGCCGTGTCGTGGTCGCTGACGGGAACCGCGCCCTGCATCACGATTGGGCCGGCGTCGGTCTCGGCGATCACGAAGTGCACCGTCGCGCCGGACAGCTTGACGCCGGCGCGCAAGGCTTGGCCGTGGGGGTCGAGACCGGGGAACGACGGCAGCAGCGAGGGATGGATGTTGAGCATCCGCCCGTACCAGGCCTTGGTGAATTCGGCCGTAAACAGGCGCATGAAGCCGCCGAGGCAAATCAGCTCGATGCCGTGCTGATCGAGCGCTGCTTGCAGCACCTTCTCGAAGCCGGCGCGGTCCTTGCCGAACGGCTTGCTTTCGATCACCAGCGTGTTCACGCCGCTCGCTTTGGCCATTTCCAGCCCCAGCGCATCGGCCTTGTTCGAGATGACGAGCGAAATCTCCGCCGGAAAATCCGGCGCGGCCGCGCCTTTGATCAGCGCAGCCATGTTGGAGCCGCGTCCGGAAATCAGGATGGCGACGCGGCGTTTCATCACAGCGCCGGTCATTACAGCGCCAGGTCGAGATGGCCGTTATAGACGACGCGATGCTCGCCTTCAGCCGGGATCACAGTACCGAGCTGTGCGACGGTCTCACCGGCATCGGCAAAGATCTCCACGACCTCTTCGACCTTGTCCGGCTCGACGATCGCGATCATGCCGATCCCGCAATTGAAGGTCCGCAGCATTTCGAGCTCGGCGATGCCGGCTTGGGCTGCCAGCCATTTGAACACCGGCAGCACCGGCAGGCGCGCCAGATCGATACCGACACCGAGATGGTTCGGCAGCACGCGCGGAATGTTGTCGGTGAAGCCACCACCGGTGATGTGGGCAAGCCCCTTCACCGCGCCGGTCTCGCGGATCGCACGCAGGCAGGATTTGACATAGAGCCGCGTCGGCGTCAGCAGCGCGCCGCCGAGCGTCATGACCGGCGCAAACGGCGCCTGCGCCCCGAAGCCGAGGCCGGATTGTTCCACGATCTTCCGCACCAGCGAGAAACCGTTGGAGTGCACACCCGATGAGGCGAGCCCGATCACAGCATCGCCGACGGCGATGTCCTTGCGCGGCAAGAGCGTGCCCCGCTCCGCGGCGCCGACCGCGAAGCCGCCGAGGTCGTAGTCGCCGTCCTTGTAGAGGCCGGGCATCTCGGCCGTCTCGCCGCCGATCAGGGCGCAGCCGGATTCGCGGCAGCCTTCGGCGACACCGGCGACGATCGATGCGGTCGCCTCCGGATCGAGCTTGCCGCATGCAAAATAGTCCAGGAAGAACAGCGGCTCGGCGCCCTGCACCACGAGGTCGTTGACACTCATGGCGACGAGATCGATGCCGATCCCGCCATGCAGGCCGGTCTCGATCGCAATTTTGACCTTGGTGCCAACGCCATCGGTCGCGGCCACCAGGATGGGATCCTTGAAACCGGCCGCCTTGAGGTCGAACAGGCCACCGAATCCGCCGATTTCGGCGTCGGCGCCGGCCCGCGCGGTTGCGCGCACCATCGGCTTGATCAGGTCGACCAGGCGGTTGCCCGCGTCGATATCGACGCCTGAATCGGCGTAAGTGAGGCCGTTTTTGCGGTCGGTCATGCCCGATTTCCAGTGGGTTTGCGGCTGGTTACGTCGAATTCCGGGGACGCGCAATGGCTCGCATGGCGCGCCTCCGTATACTATGTAGAGATATCAACCGGTTCAGCCTCCAAAGGGCCGAATTCGAGGTCAGGCCGGGTGCCGGGAAGCGCCGTGTGAGTATACCGAACATCATTACTTTGGGCCGCATCATGCTGGTCCCGATCATCGTCTGGGCCATCGTGTCGAGCCAAATGGAGGTGGCGTTCGCCGTCTTCCTGATCGCCGGGATCAGCGACGCGGTCGACGGCTTCCTTGCCAAGCGCTTCAATATGACGAGCGAGCTCGGCGCCTTGCTCGACCCGCTCGCCGACAAGGCGCTGCTGGTCTCGATCTACATGGCCTTGGGCATCTGGGGCGCGATTCCGCGCTGGATCGTCATCCTGGTGGTCTCGCGCGACATCATGATCGTCGCCGCCGTGATCATATCGTGGCTGTTCGACCGCCCTGTGGAGATGAAGCCCTCGAAGGTATCCAAGCTCAACACTGTGGCCCAGGTGGCGTTCGCGGCGCTGGTGCTGGCCGCCCTCGCCTTCGGCTTCAAAGCCGGTCCTTATGATATAATCCTGATGGGCCTCGTCACGATCTTCACGCTCTCCTCCGTGTCGCTCTATCTCGTTGAGTGGTTGCGGCACATGAGCACGATCGAGGCCAAGTGAGTTGGGAAGCGGCCCCGTAAAAGGCCAACTCCCGCTCGATGAAGTCGCATCTCGTCAAACGAAGCCGGCACGCCGGCACGGAGCAAAGCAAGCGTGCCAGGCCGCGTTCATCCCCGACAATTGGCGTTTTCGCTTCCGCATGCGGAGAGCCTGAGCCGGGACAATTTCCTCGAAGGCCCCGTCAATGCCGCCGGTCTTGCGCTGGTCGACGCCTGGCCGGAATGGCCGAACCGGATCATGTGGCTGGCCGGCCCGGAAGGAAGCGGCAAGAGCCATCTCGCCGCGATCTGGGCCGAGGCTTCAGGCGCCCGCTCGACCACGGCCAATGGGCTGACCGCCGAAGCCGTCCCGGCTGCGCTCGCCACCGGCGCGCTGGTGGTCGAGGACCCCAAGCCCAGGGAATTCGACGAGCGCGCCCTGTTCCATCTGATGAATCTGGCCCGCGAGGACGGCGCCTACGTCCTCTTCACCGGACGCGAGGCGCCCGCTTCTCTCGGGATCGAGCTTGCCGACCTGCGCTCGCGGCTCCGCGCCGTCCCCGTTATCTCGCTGCTGCCGCCTGACGATCAGCTCTTCCGAGGCCTGATCGTCAAATTCTGCGCCGACCGCCAGCTCGCGGTGGACGAGAGCGTAGTCAGCTACCTCGCCACTCGCCTGGAGCGGTCCTCGGCCGCCGCCCGACGGGCTGTGGACCTGCTGGACAGCGAGGCCCTGCGCCTCGGCCGCCCCGTCACAAGGGCCCTGGCGGCCGAGCTGCTCCGGGATGTCTGACCAAGGCGGCTTGACGCGGCCGGACGGCGGAACATCAATGTCATCGAAACGTCATCGCTCTAACACATGCTCCCGCGGGTTTTGCGCGTAAGTCGCAAATTGGGGCGAACTGGATGGATCGACTTCTGATGGACTCTGCGCAAGCTGTTGAAGTTAAAGAAAAAGCCCCGGAAGCCGAAGGCCCGCCGGCGATCGCATCGAGCCCCGAGCGGTTCATCAATCGCGAGCTCTCCTGGCTGCACTTCAACCGCCGCGTCCTGGAGGAATCGGTCAATCCCAGCCACCCCATGCTGGAGCGGGTGCGATTCCTGTCGATTTCAGCGAATAACCTCGACGAGTTCTTCATGGTCCGCGTCGCCGGCATCAAGGCCCAGGTGCGCGAGGGCATTGCCGAGCGCAGCCCCGACGGTCTGACCCCGTCCGAGCAGCTCGCGCTCATCAACCGGACCGTTTCGCAGCTTGCGTCCGACCAGCAGGCAATCTGGCGCGACCTGCGCGGCACGCTCGCCGACGAGGGCATCGTGCTGGTCGAGGGCAAGGAAGTGACCAAGGCGGAACGAACCTGGATCGAGGACTACTTCCTCAGCAACGTGTTCCCGCTGCTGACTCCGCTCGCGATCGACCCGGCCCACCCCTTCCCGTTCATTCCGAGCCTCGGCTTCACCATTGCGCTCCAGCTCACGCGCGCCGCCGACGGCAAGCAGATGAACGCGCTGATCCGCATGCCCGGCAAGATCGACCGCTTCATCCGTCTGCCGGCCGAGGGCAAGGTCGTCCGGCTGATCTCGCTGGAGCAGGCCACCGCCCTGTTCATCAACCGGCTGTTCCCCGGCTACAATCTGCACGGCCAGGGCGCATTCCGCGTCCTCCGCGACTCCGAACTCGAAATCGAGGAAGAGGCCGAGGATCTCGTCCGCCTGTTCGAGACCGCGCTGAAGCGCCGTCGCCGCGGCTCCGTGATCCGACTCGAGCTCGACGCCAAGATGCCGGAACAGCTGCGCAGCTTCGTGCAGCACGCGCTGTCGACCGCCGACGACGAGGTGTTTCTGGTCGACGGCGTGCTCGCCATGAACGAGCTCTCGCAGCTCACCCGCCTCGACCGGCCCGACCTGGAATTCACCCCTTATGTGCCGCGCCATCCCGAGCGCGTGCGCGAGCAAGGCGGCGACATCTTCGCTGCGATCCGACAGAAGGACCTCGTCGTCCATCACCCCTACGAATCCTTCGACGTCGTGGTGCAGTTTCTCCAGCAGGCCACGCGCGACCCCGACGTCGTCGCCATCAAGCAGACGCTCTACCGCACCTCCAGCAACTCGCCGATCGTGCGTGCGCTCGTGGAAGCCGCCGAAGCCGGCAAATCCGTCACCGCGCTGATCGAGCTGAAGGCCCGCTTCGACGAGGAGGCCAACATCCGCTGGGCGCGCGACCTCGAACGCGCCGGCGTGCAGGTCGTCTACGGCTTCCTCGAACTGAAGACGCACGCGAAACTCTCGATGGTGGTGCGCCGCGAGGGCGGCAGCCTCACGACCTACGTCCACACCGGCACCGGCAATTACCACCCGGTGACCGCGCGCATCTACACCGACCTCTCCTACTTCACCTCGGAGCCGACCATCGGCCGCGACGCCGCGCGCGTGTTCAACTTCATCACCGGCTACGCCGCGCCGAGCGATCTGGAAAAGATGGCGGTCTCGCCGCTGACCTTGCGCAAGCGCATCATCGAGCACATCCAGGGCGAGACCGCGCATGCGCGGCACGGCCGACCTGGTGCGATCTGGATGAAAATGAACGCGCTGGTCGACCCCGACATCATCGACGCGCTCTACGAGGCCTCACAGGCCGGCGTACAGGTCGAACTGGTGGTGCGCGGTATCTGCTGCCTGCGACCCGGCATTCCCGGACTGTCGGAGAACATTCGCGTCAAGTCGATCATCGGACGATTCCTCGAACACGGCCGAATCTACTGTTTCGGCATGGGCCAGGGCCTGCCGAGCGCGAAAGCGGCTGTGTATATCTCCTCGGCCGACATGATGCCGCGCAACCTCGACCGCCGCGTCGAGGTGCTGTGTCCGCTGCAAAATCCCACGGTGCATCAGCAGGTTCTCGAACAGATCATGGTCGCGAATCTCAAGGACAATGAACAGAGCTGGCAATTGTTGCCGGACGGGTCCTCAACGCGTATGAAGACCGCGAAGGGCGAGGAGCCTTTCAACGTCCACAACTACTTCATGACAAATCCGAGTCTGTCTGGCCGTGGTAAGTCGCTCAAGGAATCCTCGCCGCGCCGTCTCACGCGCCGTAATGAACGTCATCAATCCTGATCCGGGATCGTCGACGTGAAGCGGCCGCGCAAGCGCGGCTCGAGCGTCGCCGTCATCGACATCGGCTCCAACTCGGTCCGTCTCGTCGTCTACGAGGGACTGACGCGGAGCCTGATTCCGATCTTCAACGAGAAGACGCTGTGCGGGCTCGGGCGCGAGGTGCAGAGCACGGGACTGCTTGCACCCGACGCCGTCGACAAGGCGCTGACCTCGCTCAAGCGCTTCCGTGCGCTGTGCCGGGTGATGCAGGTCGGACGGGTGTTTGCGATTGCGACCGCCGCCTGCCGCGACGCCTCCAACGGCGCCGACTTCATCGCGAAAGCCGAGCGCATCTGCGCGGTGAAGATCGAGATCCTGTCAGGCCCGCGCGAGGCGCGGCTGTCAGCGCTCGGCGTGATCTCCGGCATCCACCAACCCGACGGCATCGTCGGCGACCTCGGCGGCGGCTCGCTCGAACTGATCGACGTGCGCAAAAACACCGTGCGCAGCGGCGTGACGCTGCCGCTCGGCGGGCTGGCGCTTCAGGACCTCGCGCATAAATCCCTGAAGCGCGCCGACCGCATCGTGCGCGAAGCGCTCGACGGGGTACCGCAGCTCAAGGCCGGGAGCGGCCGCAGCTTCTACGCCGTCGGCGGCACCTGGCGCGCGCTTGCGCGCATTCACATCATCCAGAGCGGCTATCCGCTCCAGGTGATGCACGGCTATTCGATTTCGGCGGCCGAGGCGCTCGATTTTTCGCGTCGCCTCCGCCGGCTTGCGGCCGCCAACATGCTTGCCGACATCGAGATCGTCGCCGATGCCCGCCGCCCGCTCCTCACCTATGCCGCACTGGTGCTCGAGCACATCATCCGGGTGGCGAAGCCGAAGACCATCGTGTTCTCGACCTTCGGCGTGCGCGAGGGCCTGCTGCACGAGAAGCTGCCGGAGTCCGAACGCAACAAGGACGGACTGATCTGCGCGGCCGAGGAGCTGAACCAGCTGCTGTCACGTTCGGCAAAGCACGCGCGCGAGCTGATCGCCTGGACCGACCGCCTCGCGCGCGTGGTGAAGCTGCGCGAGACCGAGGAGGACCGCCGTTTGCGCCACGCCGCGTGCCTGCTGTCCGACATCGGCTGGCGCGTGCATCCCGACCATCGCGGCGAGCAGACGCTGAGCCTCGTCGTCAACGGCAATTTCGGCGCAATCACCCACACCGAGCGCGCCTTCGTCGGCCTGTCCGTGTTCTATCGCTATGCGGGCCTCAGCGAGGAGAACCAGCCGCCGGTGGCCATGCAGGAGCTGCTGACGCCGGCGCAGCTCGAGCGCGCCCGCCTGCTGGGCGCGGCCTTCCGCGTCGCGCATCTGATCTCGGCGGCGCGTCCGGGCGTCTTGCCCGCAACGCATTTCCGCAGCGTGGGCCGCAAGCTGTTGCTGGTGTTCGAGCACCGCCTCGGCGATCTCGTCGCGGATCGCGTCGGCAGCCGCTTCCGCGCGCTCGCCCGGCTGATCAACCGCGCCGGCTCGATTGTCCGGCGGTGACAAACAGAAGCGGCGCGCAAGGCGACTGTGCGGGCGATCCGGATTTTTGACCAGGAGCAGCCATTCGATCGCGGCTGCCCTCCGGCGCGACGATGGCCTTCAGTCCGCCGAGCTCGGAGTCGGTGAGAACAAGCTGCCAACGATAGGCACTGAGCACGTCCTGAACGATGGCGAGGCCAAGGCCGGCACCCTCGCCGCGCTCGTCCAGCCTTGCACCGCGTTCGAGCACGCGGGCGCGTTCGGCGGACGCGATGCCCGGGCCGTCGTCCTCGACCGTGATCGCCGGATTCGCGGTGGCATCCGCGCCGATGCGCACTTGGCTCTTGGCGTGACGGGCGGCATTTTCAAGGAGATTGCCCAGCACCTCGGCCAGATCAGTGCGATCGAGCGGCACGCTCGGCTCGCCCTTTATGCAGGTCCTGAACTCAAGCCGCTGCGCAGTTGGTGTGCGCGCCAGGGTCAGCATCAGGGACTCGACGAGCGGTCTGAGGGGCGTGGAAATATGGCCGCGCTGTCGTGCCGTCCCCCGCGCCCGCGCACGTGCCAGCTCGCGATCGACGTGACGGCTCATCGCATCGCCGACGGATTCGATTGCCTGGGCGACGTCCTGCTCACCTCGCCGACGCAAAAGCGCGACATCGGCCGCGAGCGCTGCAAGCGGCGTTTTCAATCCGTGCGCCAAGTCAGCGGCGCGGCTGCGCGAACGCTCGATCTCGCGCTCCTGGGCATCGATCAGGCTGTTGACCTCTTCCACCAGAGGCTTCACTTCGGCAGGGACGTCGACGGGGAGATGCTTGCGCTGGCCGGAGCGGACGTCCGCGACACCGCGGCGAAGCGCGTCGAGCGGGCGCAAGCCCAGTCCGACCTGGATCGAGGTGGCCACTGCCAGCACGAGGCTCAGTAGGCCGAGCGCCAGCACCAGATCCCTGGCGAATTGCGCGGCGGCGGCCAACGCGCGGGCGAGATCGCCCGCCACTGCGACGCGCACCGGCGCACGGCGGTCGCTCACGGTGAGCAGCACGCGACGTTCACTGACCAGGAGCCGCGCGTTCGCGGGGCCAAGAATGACGTGACGGTGCAATTCGCCAGGCGACGGCTCATCCTGCGGCAAGTCCAACGCCGTGTCCCACAGCGAACGTGAACGCAGCACCTGGCCGTCGTCGTCAGATACCTGCCAGTACAAACCCGAAAGCGGGTCTGCAAACCGCGGGTCGGCCGGCGGCCGGCCCACCACCAGCTTGCCCTGCGCATCGACGTCAATACCCGCGAGGAGTTGCTTGAGATAGACGTCGAGGTCGTCGCCGATGCTGCGCGTGACGTGGCGCTCGAACAGCAGCGTCAGCCCGGCGCCGGCAATGGTCAGCGCGACCAGGATAGCTACGAATCCGCCAGCGATCAGTCGCAGCCGCAGCGAGCCCCGGCTCACGGCGTCCTCTCCGGTACCAGATAGCCGAAGCCGCGCCTGGTCTCAATCAGATCGGCACCAAGCTTCTTGCGCACGCGGCCGACCAGCACCTCGAGGGCGTTCGACTCATGGTCTTCGCCGTGGCCATAGACGTTTTCGTCGAGCTCGTGCTGCGACACGACGCGGCCTCGGTGGTGCAAGAGAAAGGCGATCAGGCGGTATTCCAACGGCGACAACGCGACGGGCACGCCGCGCAGCGTCACCTTCATCTGGCGCTCGTCGAGTTCCACCTCGCCGGCGACAATCTTTGGGGAGGCATGCCCCGCCGAGCGGCGCACGATCGACCGCAGCCGCGCCAGCAATTCCTCCATGCGGAACGGCTTGGTCAGGTAGTCGTCGGCGCCCGCGTCGATACCATCGACGCGCTCGGCCCAGCTGCCGCGCGCCGTCAGGATCAGAACCGGCATGGACCGTCCGTTCGCGCGCCAGCGCTTGAGAACGGCGAGGCCGTCCATGCCGGGCAAGCCGAGATCGAGGACGACGGCGCCGTAGTCCTCGGTGTCACCGCGAAACCAGGCTTCCTCGCCGTTGCGGACGGTTTCGACCACATAGCCGCCCGCGCGCAACGCCGTCTCCACATCGGCCGCGATCCGTCGGTCGTCCTCCACGAGCAGCAGGCGCATCACTTCTCCTTGATGCGTTCAATCTCGCCGCTGCGCGCGTCCACATACGCTTCGTAGAGGTGGCCCTTGTCTCCGACGATGCGAAGCTCGTAGATCCAGCGGCCGCGCTGACGCTCTATTTCGACGCCGGCAACCTCGCCCGGCAGCTTGCCACGGACGGATGCGAGGATATCGGCGAGTGACTTGATCTCGCCCGCCTCGACCGCACGGCGAACCGCGTCGGGCGCGCCCTTATCGTGGTCGCCTGCAGCCGCGGGCCCTGACGCGAGCACGACGCCCGCCAGCAATGGCACTGCGAGGAATCCCACAAGGCTAGCTGATTGCATGGACAAAGAATGCCCCAATCGACCTGACAAAACGCTGACGTGGATCAACAGGGGCCTGGCGGGGGCAGCGGACCCGGTCGCCGCCGCCTTCCGGGCCTGGAGCGTTGCCGCTCATTGGTCGCTTGGCTGACAATTCACTGACACGACCCAACAGGTGGCCGTCAGGGCTCTTCTGCCAATGTCCGCTCATCGCCTCGCCGAACAACGCGGCCGGGCGCCAAAAGCCGGAGAGAACCATGCGCAAGATCACCATGTTCACCACCATCGCCGCCTTGCTCGCAGCCGCCGCGACCGCTCACGCTGGCAGCCTCGGGCGTCCCTGCACTGCAGCGCCACAGACAAGCTGGCTGTCGCTCGAACAATTGCAGGCCAAGGTCGAAGCCCAAGGCTACAAAGTTCAGAAGGCCAAGCTCAAGAACGCCTGTGGTGAACTCTACACAATCGACAAGTCCGGCAGCCGGGTCGAGTTGTTCGTCGATCCGACCAGCGGCCAGATCGTCGGCCAGCTGTAAGGGTCAGCACCATGAGCGCCATTCGCGACGCGACCCTGGCCGGCGGCGAGAAGCCGCCGGCCTCGGTCAAGGTCTGGGACCCCTTCGTGCGCATTTTCCATTGGTCGCTGGCCGGGCTGTTTCTGCTCGCTTATGCGACCGGTGACGAGATCGAAAATGTCCATATCGCCGCCGGCTACATTATTGCCGGGTTGCTCGCGCTACGGATCGTGTGGGGCTTCGTGGGGCCGCGCCATGCGCGCTTTCGCGACTTCGTGCGTTCCCCGTGTGCGGTGCTCGCCTACATGCGCGACGTGGCGCTGCTGAGGGCGCCACGCTATCTCGGCCACAATCCAGCCGGTGGCACGATGGTGGTGGCGCTGATCGTCACGCTGCTCGGCACCTGCCTCACCGGTTACATGATGACGACCGGCAGCTTTTGGGGAGCAAAATGGGTGGAGGAGGTGCATGAGGCGTTGGCCAACCTCACGATCGGTCTCGTCGTCGTCCACGTGTTTGGCGTCCTGCTGGCGAGCTTCGAACACCGCGAGAGCTTGGTGAAAGCGATGATCACCGGGAGGAAGCGCCCATCATGAGCGAGGTTGTTTGGCCTTACTGCCGCCTCTCCGAGAGGTCGGACGGCAGCTTGGCTTCCATGGCCATGACCGAATTGCCTGAGGACGGCCGAAACGCTCCACGAACAGCGAGCAGCCTCCCACGATGGCTGGTGCGCTTGAGGCAAATCAACTCACCAACGCGCTGGTGGAGTAATCGAGACCTGCAGCCAATTGGCGCTTCTCTCGCCCGCAGGTGTGGGATCTTCCTCATGCGAGTCAGTCGCGGAACTCTCGTTCTCACCTCTTCTGGGGGTGCATTCGTTCGTGCGCTCATCGCCGTTGCATTGAGCTTGTTACCTTCCATGTCGATGGCGCAGGACGATGTGAAGCTGAGCGATGCGCAGGCGCGGAATCTAGGTGTGCGCGTGACCCATCCGATCGCGAGCCGGACCGACTTGACGCTGCCCTATCCGGTCCAAATCGTGATCCCGACGCCGCAACTATGGGTCGTCAGCGCACCGGTGTCCGGCATGGTCGCCAATCTCTGGGCCGGGCGCGGCGACCGCATCTCGGCCGGCCAGCCGCTGGTCACCCTCGAAAGCCCAAGCTTCGTCTCTCAACAGCGCGACTACCTGCACGCGATCGCACAGGAGCTTCTCGCCACTCAGCAGCTCAAGCGGAACGTCGATCTGTTCGAAGGCAAGGCTGTCCCGCAACGCGTGTTGGAAACGAGCCAGGCCGAGGCGCGTCAGGCTAATCTCGTCGTCGCCGAGCGGCGGCAGATGTTGCATCTGAGCGGGATGTCCGATGAGGCAATTTCGCGGCTGGCCCAGGAAGCGGCTATCAGCGGGACCCTCACGGTCAATGCGCCGCAGCCTGCATCGGTGGTCGATGTCATGGTATCGCCAGGACAGCGGCTCGAACAATCCACGCCGCTGGTCAAGCTGGCGCGGCTCTCGCCGCTATGGGCCGAAATCGCAGTTCCTGCCGCCAATATCCGAGCCATCCGCACGGGTGCGAATGTCGAGTTTGAGAATTATTCAACACCTGGCAAGGTCGTACTGGTCTCGGAGACCATCGACCCTGCTACCCAAACCATTCTGGTTCGCGCGGAAGTGCCTAACGACGGAGAGCTGCATCCCGGTCGGACGACCGCAGCCCGCATCGGCTTTCTCTCCGCCGGTGAAAGCGCCTGGGAGATTCCCTATAGCGGGCTGGTGCGGCGGGGCGAACAAACGTCGGTCTTTGTCGCGTTCGACGGCGGTTTTCGGTTGGTCCCGGTCAAGCTGGTTGCGGAAGATCAGGACCATGTTGTCGTGTCGGGCCCCGTGACAGATCAAGACGAGATCGCGATCGGCGGCATCTCGGCGCTTCGCGGCATTCTCTCGGGACTAGGACAGTAGATGCTCCGGCGACTGATCGCGTTCGCGCTTTCGCAGCGACTGTTCGTGATGCTGGGTGTGGTGCTGCTGGTCGGCACCGGCGTCGTCGTCCTGCCCACCCTGCCGATCGACGCGTTTCCCGACGTCTCGCCGGTCCAGGTGAAGATCATCATGAAGGCGGCGGGCCTCACCCCCGAAGAGGTCGAGCAGCGTATCACGGTCCCAATCGAGCTTGAACTGCTTGGATTGCCGAACAAGAAAGTCCTTCGTTCAACCACGAAATACGCATTGGCCGATATCACCGTCGATTTCGAAGACGGCACTGACATCTACTGGGCGCGCAACCAGGTGTCGGAACGGCTATCGAGCATCTCGCGTGATTTCCCTGACGGGGTGAGCGGCGGCCTTGCGCCGATCACGAGCCCCCTGGGCGAGATGTTCATGTTGACGATCGATAGTCCCGAACTTTCGCTCGCCGAGCGCCGGGGCCTGCTGGATTGGGTGATCCGTCCCGCCCTACGTACGGTCGCCGGTGTTGCCGACGTCAATGCGCTCGGCGGTTATGTTCGCGCCTTCGAGATCGTGCCGCGCAACGATGCGCTTGCCGCCCGCGGCATTTCGTATGACCTGTTCCGTCGGGCGATCGAAGCCAACAGTCGCAACGATGGCGCCGGACGGGTGAACCAGGGCGAGGACAGCACCTTGGTTCGGGTTGAAGGCAGCATCCGGTCGACAGAAGACATCAAGGCCATAGTCGTTGACGCGCGCGAGGGAGTGCCCATCCTGGTCAAGGACGTCGCGGACGTCCAGGTCGGGGCGCTGACCCGCTATGGCGCAGTCACGTCGGACGGGCACGGCGAGACCGTCGAGGGGCTGGTGCTCGGCTTGCGCGGCGCCAATGCGGGGCAGCTCGTCCGAGATGTACGTGCCCGACTTGCCGAACTGCAGCCCTCGCTGCCGAAGAGCGTTTCGATCAACGTGTTCTATGATCGCAGCCGGCTGGTCAACCGCGCCGTGGGCACGGTGATCAGGGCGCTCGGCGAGGCCACCGCCCTCGTCATCGTTCTTCTGCTGCTTTTCCTCGGCAACTGGCGGGCGTCGCTGGTGATTGCTCTCAGCCTGCCGCTGGCCATTCTCATGGCGCTCATCGTCATGCGTCTCGTGGGAATGTCGGCCAACCTGATGAGCCTGGGCGGACTTGCGATTGCGATCGGCATGTTGATCGACGCGCTGGTTGTCGTCGTCGAGAACATCGTTGGCAACCTCGGCAACCACGAACCGAGCAAGGCGACTCCGACGATCCACCTGGTGTACCGGTCGGTTTGCGAAGTCCTGGAGCCCGTCGCCTCGGGCGTCCTCATCATTATGATCGTGTTCGTACCCCTGCTGACCCTGCAGGGATTGGAAGGAAAGCTATTCATCCCCGTCGCACTGGCAATCATTTTCGCGCTCGCCGGCTCATTGCTGCTGGCGCTGACCGTGGTCCCGGTCGCGACCTCCTACCTGCTGAAGTCCGCGTCACATCGCGATCCCCTGCTGATACGCGCGGCACAGCGGATCTATGCACCGGCGCTGGACTGGGCTTTGGACAACGAGCGCAAGGTGATTGCTGCGGCGCTGATCGCCCTGCTCGCTGCGGGCTACGGTTATACAAAGCTCGGCAAGACCTTCATGCCGACGATGGACGAAGGCGACATTATCGTCAGCGTGGAGACGCTTCCTTCCGCCAACCTCGACGAGTCGCTGGATATAAATAAAAGGCTCCAGACCGCACTTCTTGCCGTACCTGATATCGCCGGTATCGTCGCACGGACCGGGTCGGACGAGCTTGGCCTCGATCCCATGGGCCCCAACCAGACCGACACGTTCCTCGTGCTTAAGCCGGCCGCCGAGAGACAGACAGACAGTCGCGAGGCCCTGCTGCAGAAGCTTCGTGAGGTTCTGAACGGCTTTCCCGGTATCTCGCTCAGCTTCACCCAGCCGATCGACATGCGCGTGCAGGAGATGATCAGTGGCGTGCGCGGCGACGTCGCGGTCAAGGTCTTCGGCCCCGACATCGCCAGATTGAACGAAATCGCGGCAAAGCTGTCGGGCATCCTATCCGGCATAGAGGGTGCCGAGGACGTCTACACCACGCTCAACGAAGGCGCCGAATATTACACGGTGGCCGTAAATCGAATGGAGGCCGGCCGCCTCGGCCTGACGGTGGACTCCATAGCGAACTCGCTCCGCACGCAGATCGAGGGCCGAACGATCGGGACCGCGCTCGAGGGGGGACGGCGCACGCCGATCCTCATCCGCGGCAGCAAGACGACCAGGGAGGCGCCGACGCTGTTGGCGAGCCTTCCAATGACGCTCGCTTCCGGACAGCATGTGGCGCTGTCGCAGGTCGCCCGAATTCAACGCGTGGACGGCCCCGTGAAAATCGACCGGGAAGACGGCGCGCGGATGAGCGTGGTTCGCGCCAACGTCCGGGGCCGCGATATGGTGGGCTTCGTCGAAGCGGCGCGCCAGAAAGCCGCCGAACTCCCGCTCCCGGAAGGCTACCGGCTGACGTGGGGCGGGCAATTCGAGAACCAGCAACGTGCCGCCGCACGCCTGTCCGTTGTGGTGCCGGTCGCGATCGGTCTGATCTTCCTGCTGCTCTTCACCACATTCGGCGCCATACGACAGGCCTTGCTGGTCCTCGTCAACATTCCCTTTGCCCTGATCGGGGGCGTCTTCGCACTGGTTCTGACCGGCGAATATCTTTCAGTACCAGCCTCTGTCGGCTTCATCGCGCTGCTCGGCATCGCCGTTCTCAATGGTGTCGTCCTGGTCTCTTATTTCAATCAGCTGCGGGCCCGCGGCCTGAGGGAGGATCGGATCGTCGTCGAAGGCGCAATGCGCAGGCTTCGGCCAGTGCTGATGACCGCGAGCATCACAGCCTTTGGCTTGATCCCGCTGCTGTTTGCCTCCGGTCCAGGATCCGAAGTCCAGCGACCGCTCGCGGTTGTCGTGATCGGAGGGCTCCTGTCGTCCACCCTGCTCACTCTGATTCTCTTGCCGATCCTGTATCGCCGCTATGGCGGGACGTCGAAGGTGACCTGATGATCGACCAGCCGGTCTGCCTCACGCTGATCTTGTCTCGCCAACTATGTGACGAGGTGTTCGACTATCTTACCGAGCAGACCGACCTGGTTTCGGGATTCACCGCATTGCACGGGGCCGGTCACGGCGCCGAAGTTCGATTGCACACGGCGGCCGAACGCGTGAAGGGCAACGCCGATCAGGCCATCGTGCAGATCGTCCTAGCGAGGAGCGATGCTGGCCGCTTGCTCGACCGACTGCGAGTTCCGTTCGCCGGGACCAAGATCGTCTACTGGACGACGCCCGTGACGGAGTTCGGCGCGATCGACTGAAGCAACCTATTCCGCCGAGGCCTTGGCGTGGCGTTCGGACGACTCCAGCGCGGCCGCGGTCATGCTGCGCCGGCGCCAGATGGAGCCGACGGCCAGCACGACGACGACCCCGAGAGCTGCGCAGAGATATTCGCCGCCTCCGCCGCCATGGGCGAATTGCGGCGGGATGCGCAAGGCGCCGAGCATGTTGTCCAGCGACGCGCCGAACGGACCGTCAAACAGCGTGTGCAGCCTCGGCGCGATGCCGGGATCGGTCGCGATCACCTCGCCCGCAATCCAGCCGAGCAGCGCCGCGCCGGCCCACACCAGAACCGGCAGCTTTGCGAGCAGCGCCATGATCAGCGCCGCACCAGCGACGATCAAGGGCACGCTGATAGCGAGGCCGAGCACCAGCAGGGGCGCGCTGCCATTGGCGGCCGCGGCCACCGCAATGACGTTGTCCAGGCTCATGACGATGTCGGCGACGACGACGATCTGCACGGCCTGCCACAGATGCGAAGCCGACTCGACGCCGCCCTCGTCCTCTTGTTCCGGCACCAGCAGCTTTGCCGCAATCACGATCAGCGCAAGACCGCCGACCAGCTTGAGGTACGGCAGCTCCATCAGGCTCGCGACGATGCCCGTGAAGATGATCCGCAGCAACACCGCGGCGCCGGCACCGAGGATCATGCCCCATAGCCGATGCCGCGGCTTGAGGCCGCGGCAGGCGAGCGCGATCACCAGCGCATTGTCGCCGGACAAGAGGATGTTGATCCAGATGATCTTGCCGACTGCGACCCAGAAGGTCGGTTCGGCCATCTCAACGCGGAACTGGGTGAAGAATGCCCCGATCGTAGCGGGATCGAAGATCTGCCAGAGCCAGTTCACACTACGTCCTTTCGCCGCGTCTCGTTAACTTATCGGCTGACGGATCAGCCGACGATCTCGTTGCCCGAGAAGAACTGCGCGATCTCGATCGCGGCGGTTTCCGGCGCATCCGAACCGTGCGCGGAGTTCTCGCCGATCGACTTTGCGTAGAGCTTGCGGATGGTGCCGTCAGCCGCCTTGGACGGATCGGTCGCGCCCATCACGTCGCGATACTTGGAGACGGCACCCTCGCCTTCCAGCACCTGGACCACCACCGGCCCCGAGGTCATGAAGTCCACGAGCTCACCGAAGAAGGGGCGCGCCTTGTGGACCGCATAGAAGGTCTCGGCCTGTTCCTTGGTCATGCGGATGCGCTTCTGCGCGACGATGCGCAGGCCCGCCTTCTCGATCACGGCGTTAACCGCACCGGTGAGGTTACGCGCGGTGGCGTCGGGCTTGATGATCGAGAAGGTGCGTTCGATGGCCATGATCTTGTCCTTGAAGAGAAAACGGTGGTTCGGAGTTGCCGGGCTTATATCGGCGCGTTCGCCATACGGCAAGCGACCGCCAAAATCGCCTCGCGGGCGCTTCGCCGCAGGCCAAGGACGAGTGTTCACCTGAACCGATACTTGTAGATGGCGGCGATCTGGGCGTCCGAAGGTCGGCGTCAGGCTTAGGGCCGCTTTCGACCCCGTGACGTTGAGTGCTGACCTCTCATGTCTCGATTCGCCGGCGAGACGGGAATCAGGTGTTCACCCCTTCGTGCGAACGCTCCATGGCACGCTTGTAGGCGTCGCGGCCGGTGGTGCGGGCGAGATAGGCCTGTTCGACGTCGCCGAGGGTTATCCCGCAGTTCCGTTGGCCCAGGTTCAGGGCGTAGGTCACCGAGATGTCGGCGGCTGTGAAAGCCTCGCCGGCAAGGTAGGACGAGTCGGCAAGCCGTTGGCTGACAAGCTTTAGCCGCTTCTGGAACGACTGCAGGCACCAGGTCGCGCCCCAGTTCTCCCGTTCGGCATCGGGCGCGATGAAGCGGCTGACGACGACGGGCATCATCAGGGTCGCGAGGCCGGCTTCGCCCAGGTGCAGAAATTGCTGGTAGGCGGGGAACGCCGGGTCCTGCGGCGCGGGCGCCAGCGGCGTCGGCCCGTAGCGGGCCATCAGGTACTCCATGATCGCGATCGACTCGACCATGACCACGTCGCCGTCCTGGATCGCCGGGATGTAGTCAGCGGGATTGACAGCCAGGAATTCGGGGTCCTGCTTGGCGGCTAGCATGTCCACCTGCCGCACGCGGTAGGGAAGGCCCATCTCCTCCAGCACCCATACGATCCGGATCGATCGCGAGGTCTGTCCGCCCCAAACAGTGATCACGCGAAGGCCCTTTCCTGGTGTGACTGAGGATCGACCATAGCGGACCCTATATGACCGTGGCACTCAAGGCAGACGCGAAGCTTAGCTTCAGCGTGGTCTCCTTCCCGCCCATTGCGGACGCGTGGTGGGTCCCCCTTTCAGGGTTGGAATTCCAACATGGATTACGACGATTTCACCCAAATGAACCCAATCTGAAGGTCTCGTCAGGGTTTGGTTCAGCCTCGCTCGGATAACCTCAGGTCCATCGAAACCAAAGCCTCCTCCCGAGGCGGACCGTTTCGGCGGCCTTTCCATCGACGCGATAGCCCCGCGCCGGCAGTTTTGAGGAGATCACCATGTTGAGGAAACTTTCGCTCGCCGCAGTTGCCGCGGTCGCGCTTGGTGCCGCGCTGGCGCCGACCTCCGCGTCCGCTCATTGGCATGGCGGCGGCGGCTGGCACGGCGGCGGTGGCTGGCACCACGGCCACGGCTGGGGTGGACCGCGCTTTTATGCCCGCGGCCCCGTCGTCTCCTACGGCTATGGCGGCTGCTATGTGCGCCGGCTGGTCCCGACCCCCTGGGGACCCCGCTGGCGGATGATCAACCGCTGCTACTGAGCCCGACAGCACCTTTCCACGAACCTGCCAAGGGTACCTGAGCCCCCAAAGGTACCTTCCAAGCGAAGCCCCGGCGTCCCCCAGCGCCGGGGCTTTGTATTCGCAGGAGGACATTGCGCGGCTTCACACAATTTTTGCTAGAATACCGCGCAATCGCCGCGAGTGGCGAAACCATTTGGGCGCCAAGGACTTGGTACCGTATCGCTTCTTTGAGAACACGGAACCCCGCGATGGTTAGCCTTTTCGCCGATGACAGCGAGCAAATCGACCGGCGCACCAGCCGCTCGATACGCGATGCGGTGGGCGAACGGCTCCAGCAGAGCCTGCGGCCCGAAGCCAGGCTGCCGACGCACCTCGAGCAACTCCTCAATGAGCTGAAGCAGCGCGAGCGCGATTCGCACTGAGTTGACGAGCACTGGCCCGTGGACACGGAAAAACGGGTTGCGTTTGATCGCGGGTGCGGTGACAAGGCCGCATGCTTGCCATCACCGACCTCTCCATCCGCCTCGCCGGACGCCTTCTGATTGACCAGAGTTCCGTACAGATCACGCCCGGATCCCGCGTCGGCATGGTCGGTCGCAACGGCACCGGCAAATCGACCCTGTTCAAGGTGATCCGCGGCGAGCTCGCCGTCGAGCACGGCACGGTGACCCTGCCGCCCCGTTGGCGCGTCGGCAGCCTAGCGCAGGAAGCGCCGAACGGCCCCGAGAGCCTGATCTCGGTCGTGCTCAAGGCCGACCTGGAACGCGACGCGCTGCTCACCGAGGCCGAGAGCGCGACCGACCCGCACCGGATCGCCGAGATCCAGACCCGGCTGGTCGACATCGACGCGCATTCGGCACCGAGCCGCGCCGCCGCCATCCTCTCCGGCCTCGGCTTCTCCGCCACCGACCAGCTCCGCCCCTGCGCCGAATTCTCCGGCGGCTGGCGCATGCGGGTTGCGCTCGCCGCAACGCTGTTCGCGGCGCCCGACCTGTTGCTGCTCGACGAGCCCACCAACTATCTCGACCTCGAAGGCACGCTGTGGCTTGAGGATCACCTCGCGCATTATCCGCGCACCGTGATCGTGATCAGCCACGACCGCGACCTGCTGGAAAGCTCGGTCGACCAGATCCTGCATCTGGATCGCAACAAGCTCACGCTTTACAAAGGCACCTACTCCTCCTTCGAGGAGCAGCGCGCCATGCGCGAGATGCTCGATGCCAAAGCGGTCAAGCGCCAGGAAGCCGAACGCGCGCGCCTGCAGGCCTTTGTCGACCGCTTCAAAGCCAAAGCCTCGAAAGCCCGCCAGGCGCAGTCCCGTGTGAAAATGCTGGAGCGGCTGAAGCCGATCACGGCGCTGGTCACCCAGGATGTGCGCGAGATCAGCTTTCCCGCGCCGGAGAAAATCCTGTCGCCGCCGATCATCGCCGCCGACAACGTCGTGGTCGGCTACGATCCGAACACACCCGTGCTGAACCGGGTCACCTTGCGCGTCGACAATGACGACCGCATCGCGCTGCTCGGCTCCAATGGCAACGGCAAGTCGACCCTTGTGAAACTGCTCGCCGGCCGCCTCGCGCCGTTCTCGGGCAAAGTGACCCGCGCCGACAAGCTCTCGATTGCCTATTTCGCGCAGCACCAGCTCGACGAACTGAACGAGGATGCCTCGACCTACGACCACGTCCGCAAGCTGATGGGCGAGGCGCCCGAAGCGAAAGTACGCGCCCGCGCCGGCGCGATCGGCTTTTCCGGCAAAGCGGCCGACACCAAGGTTGGAAAATTGTCGGGCGGCGAGAAGGCGCGGCTCCTGCTGGGACTTGCGACCTTCTTCGGCCCCAACATGATCATCCTGGACGAGCCGACCAACCATCTCGACATCGACAGCCGCGCCGCGCTCGCCGAAGCCATCAACGAATTCCCCGGCGCCGTCATCATGGTTTCGCACGACCGCTATCTGATCGAGTCCTGCGCCGATCAACTCTGGATCGTCGCCGACCGCACCGTGACCAATTACGACGGCGACCTCGACGAATATCGCCGCCTGGTGCTGTCCGCGCGCAATGGCGAGCCCGCCCCGCGCGAGCGCAGCGCGGCGAGCGAGAAGCCGCAGCGTCCGAGATCGGACAATCGCGGCTCGCTGAAAAAACGTATCGCGGAAGCCGAAACCGAGATCGCCCGCGTCAGCGCAATCATCAGCAAGATCGACACTGCGCTGGCCCTGCCCGACATCTTCACCCGCGACCCCAAGCAGGCCGCGCAACTATCGAAAGCACGCGCCAATGCGGCCGACGCGCTGGCGCGCGCCGAGGAGCAGTGGCTCGAGGCGAGCACGCAGTTCGACGAGGCGGCGGGTTGACGCCTCCACGACCGGGCCGACATTAAAATCGCGAAAACAACCCCATGCACAGTACCGGTATTTTGCTACCGGGTGATTTGCTGTTGAATGGACTGTTTTTTTGCTTAGCGGATTAGTCCGCCCGCACGGCAATCTCGGTACGGATTGCGCCGGGAATGGCTCAGTCCGCGAATTGGCCGGCTGCCTTGATCATCGGAGCCCAGCGGTCGACTTCGCTCGCGAGCATCGCGGCCAGCGCCTCCGGCGTCGCCTTCTCCTGCGGGACCGGCTCCGTGTTGATGTCGTTGAACCGGGCGATCAGCGTGGAATCCCTAAGAGCGGACTGGAGCGCGGCGGTCAGCTTCTGAACGACCGCCGGCGGTGTGCCCCTGGGGGCATAGATGCCGTGCCAGACGCCAAGTTCGAACCCTTTGAGGCCGGCCTCGTCGGCCGTCGGCAGATCGGGCAGGCTCTTCAGCCGCTCCTTTGTGGTGATCGCATAGGCCTTGACCTGCTTCGACATGATCGGGCCGGTCGTGTTCGTAGCCTGGTCGCAGGTGAGATCGATCTGCCTGCCGAGAAGATCGTTCATGATGGGGCCGTTGCCCTTGTAGGGCACTGCGGTCAGCTGCTTCTGGATCGCCGTCATGAACAGCATGCCGCAGAGATGCGAGGCTGCTCCGAGTCCGGCATTGGCATAGGTCAATTTGTCGCCCTGCTGTTGGGCGTAGGCGACCAATTCCTTCAGCGTATCGGCCGGAAAATCCGGACGCGCGATGATGGTCATCGGCGCATTGGTCACAAGCCCGATCGGCGCAAAGGCCGTCTTCGTGTCATAGCTGAGGTTGCGGTACAGTGTGGCGGCGGTCGAGAGGCCGACATGATGGATCAGCAGCGTGTATCCGTCGGGCTGGGCTCGCGAGGCGCGGGTCGTGGCGATAGTGCCACCGGCGCCGGGCGCGTTCTCGACGATGACCTGTTGGCCGAGCGATTTCGCCATGCCTGCCGCCGTCAGGCGAGCAATGGTGTCCGTAGGTCCGCCGGCGGCGAACGGCACCAGCATGGTGACGGGCCTGACCGGATAGTCCTGGGCGAGCGCCGCGCCAAACGGCAGGACCAGAGCCGATACGAGGACAATGAGCCGCATGCTTTCCTCCAAATTTTTTGCTTGCTCCTATGTACGCATTCCGGGCCGCGCGGCTACACGAAAACGACTTCATCGAGAGTGGCGCGCCCGCGGCATGGTGTAGCTGCCGAAAAGCCTGATCGGCCCTCAGCGCGTCTCGCGAAGCGTCTCGGCAGCATGCGGGAACTAACGCTCCCGCATGATCTCGTGCCGGTAGCGCTGCAGGGGCGAAAGGAGATAGCTCAGGATGCTGCGCGAGCCGGTCCTGATCTCGACGGTCACCGCCATCCCCGGGGACAGATTGACGAGGCGGTCGTCCACCTGCATCTGGGTGCGATCGAGCGAGATCCGGGCGCTGTAGCTCAACTCCTGCCCGCTGGGCTCGCTGCTGTCGCGTTGCGTCCCAAGCGCACGGTCGCTCCCGCGCTCCTGCGGCCGGTCGCGGATGATGGCGTCCTGCGAGACGCTCACGACCCGGCCTGCGAGAAGGCCGTAGCGGGTGAAATTGAAGGTGTCGATCTTGATGGCGGCGCCCTGCCCGGCCTCGACAAATCCGATATCGCGGTTGGAGATCATCGCCTCGATCTCGAGCCGCGTATCGGTCGGCACGATCACCAGCAGCGACTGTGCGGGCGTGACCACGCCGCCCACAGTGTGAACCGCGAGCTGCTGCACGACGCCGTCGACCGGCGACGTCAGTTGCTGAAGCCTCGTCCTCTGCTGCGCCTTGATGAGATCGCGTGCGATGCCATTGGCTTTCTGTTCGCTCTTGGCAAGCTCGTCGGAGAGACTTTTCCTGTACTCCGCCAAGGCCTGGATGCGGGTCTCCCGGATCGCGGCGACGGCCGCCTCGGCCTCCTTCAAGCGGCTGCTCTGGACGCGAAGCTCCTCCTGCTGCTCGATCTGGAGCTGGAGGGTCTCATAGTAGGTCAGCTTCGAGCCGATCTCCTTCTCCATCAGCGTCTTGCGAATCTCCACACGCTGCTGGGTGACCGGCAGCAACGCATCAAGCTTGTGAATCGTCGCCGCAATCGTCTGATGTTCGGCCTCCTTCTGCGCTTCCTGACGCGCCAGCGCCGCGAGCTTGGCCCTGTTCTCGCTGACCTGATTGGCGAGGAGCTGCCGTTGCGTCGCGACCAGTATGGGATCGGCGTCCTCTGGTACGACGAGATCGGCGGACACCTCTTCGCCGCCTGCCAATGCGGCGCGGAGGCGCGCGACGTTGAGCCGCTCGGCCATCAGATCGTCGTGCAGACGATCGCGCTCTGCGGCGTTCACGGTCGGATCAAGCTCGATCAGCAGGTCGCCCGATTTGACCGATTGCCCGTCCTGTACGTGAATGGCGCGCACCACGCCGGTCTCGAACGGCTGGACCACCTTGCTTCGCCCGCTCGACACGACCTTGCCGGTTGCGGAGGCCACGATGTCGATCGTGCCCCAAGCCGACCAGGCCAGCGCCGCGCAGACGAGCAGCATCAGGGACAGGGCGATGGCGCGGCCGATCGGCGATGGCGGGGTTTCCGTGATTTCCAGCGCCGCCGGCAGGAAGGCGACTTCCTCGGCGCGCCGGCCCTTTCCATTCCGGAACGGCACCACGGTCTGCTCCGGACGAGCGGCCGGCACAGTGCTAGCCGACCTCATAAATGCCTCCCTGGAGACGATGCAGGGCGGCGTAGCGACCGCCGGTCTTGATCAGCGCATCATGCGTGCCGTCCTCGACCAGACGGCCGCGCTCCAGGGTGAAGATGCGATCGGCGCCGCGGACGGTAGACAGACGATGCGCGATGATCAGGACGGTGCGGCCTTTCGCGATCTCCTTCATGTTGTCATGGATGATCCGCTCGCTTTCATAGTCGAGCGCACTGGTGGCTTCGTCGAAGATCAGGATCCGGGGATTGCCCACCAGCGCGCGGGCGATCGCAATGCGCTGGCGCTGCCCGCCCGAGAGCGTCGAGCCGCGCTCGCCGACCATCGTATCGTAGCCCTCGGGGAGCTCCAGAATGAAATCATGCGCGCCCGCCAGCTTCGCAGCGTCGATGATGCGGTCCATCGGCAGGCTCGGATCGGCCAGCGCGATGTTGTCGCGCACCGACCGGTTGAACAGCATGTTGTCCTGGAGCACGATTCCGATCTGCCGACGGAGCCCTGCCGGATCGGTCGTCATCAGATCCATTCCGTCGACCAGCACGCGGCCGCCTTGCGGAACGTAGAGCCGCTGCACCAGCTTGGCGAAGGTGCTTTTGCCCGAACCGGACGGTCCGACGATGCCGACGGTTTGTCCGGCTGGAATGTCGAATGAGACATCGTGCAGGATCTCCGGCCCATCGGGCCGGTAGCGGAAAGACACGTGCTCGAAACGGATGTTGCCCCGGATCGGCGGCAGCCCCGCGCGGGCGGCGGAGTAAGCCGGCTCCGCCGCGCTGTTGAGGATGTCGCCGAGCCGCGCGATCGACAGTCGCGCCTGATGAAAATCCTGCCAGACCTGCGCGAGCCGCAGCACCGGGGCCGACACCCGCCCCGCGAAGATGTTGAAGGCCACGAGCTCGCCGACCGTCAATGCGTCACCGATCACCAGCCTGGCTCCGACATAGAGAATGGCGGCGGTGACGACCTTGCTGACGAGCTGCACCAGCTGGCTTGCCGTGTTGCCGAGACTGGTGACACCGAAGCTCGCCGAGACATAACCGGCGAGCTGCTCTTCCCAGCGGCGCTGCATCTGCGGCTCGACCGCCATCGCCTTCAGCGTTTCGATGCCGCTGACGCTCTCGACCAGGAAGGCCTGGTTCTCGGCGCCACGGCGGAATTTCTCGTCCAGCCTGCGGCGAAACAGCGGCGTCGCCACGGCCGAGATCGCGATGTAGAACGGGAACGATGCGAGCACGATGAAGCTCATCTGCGCCGAATAGGCGAACATCACCGCGAGAAACACCGAGGTGAAGACCAGGTCGATGAGAAGCGTCAGTGACGAGCTGGTGATGAAATTGCGGATGTTCTCGAGCTCACGGACCCGGGCCACGGAATCTCCGACGCGCCTGGCCTGAAACCACGCCATCGGCAGCGCCAGCAGATGGTGGAACAGGCGGGCCCCGAGCTCGACGTCGATGCGGTTGGTCGTGTGCGCAAACAGGTAATTGCGCAGGATCCCGAGCACGGTGTCGAACAGGGAGACGACGACGAGGCCGATGACGAGGACGTCGAGCGTGGACAGCGAGCGGTGCACCAGAACCTTGTCAATCACGACCTGGAAGAACAGCGGCGAGACCAGCGCAAAAAGCTGGAGGAAGAACGAAGCCGCCAGCACCTCGCCCAGCAGCCGCCGGTATTTGCCGATCGCGCCGATGAACCAGGTGATGTCGAAGTGCCGCCCGAGGTCTGACAGGCCGGCGCGCCGGACCATCAGGATCAAGCCGCCGTCCCAGATCGCGCACAGCTCGTCGCGATCCATCAGCACCGGGCGCTGCGCCTCCGGGGACTGCACCAGCACCTTGTCGGCGGAGGCCTTTGCGATGACCATGAAGCCACCGTCCCGCAGCATTGCGATCGCAGGCAGCGGGGTGTCCGACAGACGGCTCCACTGCGTTCGGTAGGTTCGCGCTTTAAGTCCGAGAGACCTGGCGCAGCGGACGATATCCGCTGCGCCGAAACTTGCCGCGCCCAGCCGGTGCCTGAGCTGCTCGCGATCGGCCGCAACGCCTTGCAGATGCAGCAGCGTCAGCAACGCATCGAGCCCCGTGTCGGTGGAGACCGCGTTGGTCGTCATGAGCGTTCTCCGGGTCGATGCAGCGAGTACGCAACGGCGTGAAGTCGAATCGAGCTTGGCCAGCAGCAGCGCTCTATCCGTTCCCTCCCCCCTTGTGGGGGAGGGACAGGGAGGGGGGTGCCCCACGGGGATTGTTTCCGTCGCTCGGTCGCTAACATCGCATCTTCAACCATCGGCACCTTTTCCTGGGCTACCCCTCTCCCTAACCCTCCCCCACAAGGGGGGAGGGAACGCACCTCCGTCGGCGCGCTAGTGAGGCTCCTCCCATCGGGCCTTACCGTCAGGCGTGCTGGGGCGGTGCGAGCACCTGGCTCTGCGCCGCGTGCGGATCGGGCAGTGGCATCTCGCCGTTCCCCTCACCTGCCGGGACGAAGCTCGCCGCCATGGCCTGGTTGAGCAGCATCGCGGCCGCGAACGCTCCGCCCTGGATGACGACGTTGTTGCCGGTGCCGCCGTCCAGGACGTCGAGGCCGCCGCCGCCGATCAGCACGTCATCACCGGCACTACCCGCCAGCGTGTCGTTGCCGGGGCTGCCGATCAGCACGTCGTCGCCGTTGCCGCCATTGGCAACGAGCTGGATGCCGCCGTGCAAGCCGGAAGCCGTGATGACGTCGTCGCCATCGAGGCCGTTGATGACGATTCTGTCGCCCGCGCCGGCATCGGTGATGTTGATGTCCTGGCCAAGCCCCGACACCGTGATGATGCCGTCGTGCTCAGTCACCGTGATGACGTCGTTGCCGCCGGTTGCGTTGATGGTCACGGTATCCGCGGCACCGTCATTGGCGCCGAGATCGAGGTCGACCTGGCTCACGCCGGTGCCGGAGAGGTCGCCGACTGTAATGTTGTCGGCACCGCCGAGAGCATTGAAGTCGACATGTTCGACCCCGTTCAGGTCCATCGCAATGGCGGCAACATCTCGCGTAAACAGCACCCGGCCGCCATTGGCCGAGATGTTGATGGTCTCGCTGATATTGGCGCCGTTGAACGCCAGCGTGTCGGTGCCCTTGCCGCCTTCGACGGTGTCGCTGCCGTCGCCGGGATTCCAGACGAAGGTGTCGTCGCCGGCGCCGAGATTGGCGAAATCGTTGCCGCGTCCGCCGTTCACAATGTCATTGCCGGCACTGCCGGTGATGGTGTCGTTGCCGTCGCCGCCGTTGATGTTGAGGCTGAACGACTGTCCCGCCTTGATGGAAGACGCATTGATGACGTCATTGCCTTGTCCGCCGTTGATGCCGACCACATCACCGGCGTCCGCGTGTGCAATCGTCACCTGCGCAGCGAGGCCGTTGACCACGATCGATCCGCCGGAGGTCACAACCGATATGTTGTCGTCACCGGTCGTGCCGTTCGCGGTCACGCGGTCCGCCGCTCCATCGCCGCTCTGGCTGCCGGGGCCGGCACTGAGGTCGATGGCAACCTGCGTGATTCCTGTCCCGGTCAGATCGTTGACGGTGATGTTGTCAGCGCCGCCTGCTGCCGCGATCTGCACGTGCTCGACGCCAGCGAGGTCCATGACGATAGCACCGACGTCACGGGTGAGTAGCGCACGGCTTCCGTTCGCCGAGATCGACATGGTCTCGGCCACATTGGCGCCGTTGAACACCAACGTATCAGTTCCCGCGCCGCCTTCGACAACATCGCTGCCGTCACCGGGATTCCACGTGAAGATGTCGTCGCCTGCGCCGAGAAGCGCGACGTCATTGCCGCGGCCGCCGATGACCTTGTCGTTGCCGTCGCCGCCGATCAAGGTGTCGGCGCCCTGGCTGCCGGTGATGGTGTCGTTGCCTGCCCCACCGTCGATGGTCAGCCCGATCGCCGCGCCGAGCGTGGATGCATCGATCAAGTCATTGCCGCCGAGCGCCTGCACGACCAGCCGGTCGTTGCCGGCCTCTGCATTTGCGATCGTCACGACCTCCGGCAGCCCCGTGACCGTGATCGTCGTGCCCGTGGCTGTGACCTCGATGTGCTGATTGCCGTTGCCGCCGTTGACGGTCACAGTATCAGCTGCGCCGTCGCCTTGCGTCCCTCCCGGAACGGCTCCGAGATCAACCAGCACCTGCTTGACGCCGGTCCCGGTGAGGTCGCCGACGGTGATGTTGTCGGCACCGCCGCGCGCATCGAATTCGATCTGCTCGACGCTGTTGAGATCCATCGTGATGTTGGCGACATCGCGGGTGAAGCGCACCCGGCCGCCGTCGGCCGAGATGTTGATGGTCTCGTTGATGTTGGCGCCATTGAAAAGCAGCTTGTCGCTGCCCGATCCGCCTTCGACCGTGTCGCTGCCGTCACCGGGATTCCAGATGAAAGTGTCGTCGCCACTCCCGAGCTGGGCGACGTCGTTGCCGCGTCCGCCATTGACGATATCGTCGCCGCTGCCGCCGATGATGAGGTCGCTCCCGTCGCCGCCGATGATCCTGTCGTTGCCGGCGCCGCCATCGAGCGTCAGCGAGATCAGGCTGCCGAGCCCGTTGCCCGCGGTGATGACATCGTCGCCACCGCCCCCGTGCAGGACGAGATTTTCCGTCGTGCCGATATCGAGCGAGAACGGCGCCGCGCTCGTCCCGTCGATCCGCACGCGGGTGCCGTTCGCCGTGATCGTGAACGTCTCGGCGCCGTTGTTTCCGTTGACCTGAGCCGTATCGTTGCCCTCACCACCCTCGAACAGATTGGTGCCACCGCCGGGATTCCAGATCATGACGTCGTCGCCGGCCTCGCCGAACAGCTGGTTGTCGCCGCTGCCGCCGTCCAGCACGTCGTTACCCGCTCCGCCGAACAGCAGATCGTTGCCGCCGCCCCCTTTGATCAAATCGTTGCCAGCCTGACCAAACAGAAGATCGGCTCCCGAGCCGCCGGTGATCCTGTCATTGCCGTCGCCGCCGAAGATGTGCACCGCGGGCATCGGTCCGTGGCATTCGTCGACGGTGATCGTGTCGTCACCGCCCTGACCGAAGATGTCGATGGCGGTGGTGTTGCCGACCGTGGGTTCGCCACCAACCGTTTTCACGTGCCCGTTATTGACCAGGATGCGGCCGGACTTGTCGCGACTTATCACGAGGCCGTTATTCGCGCTGTCGCCGAAAATGGTGAGCTGCCCCGTAACCGGGGAAAACACAGAGGTAATGGACATCCAAATGATCCTTCCGACCTAGCCCCTCCCTTCGACGCGTAGCATTCGCGCACATGACATTCTTGAACCGTTGCTTGAGACGCGCGTGATTATTCTGGAGATTTCCTCCAGTTTTTCTTCGGGGCAGTTTCCGACAGCGGATGCGAAGGCTCGCTCATCACGAACCGCCTGATCACGGATCACGCGTAACGCCCCCGTGATTTGCAACGCGCGCGGAAGAACGCAGCTCGAGGCAATGAAGGCACTTTGGGCGAAGGTCGGCATCCGCGATGTCGAAACTCGCGAACAAGATCGCCGGCGAGCGCGAACGGGAGAGATCACGATTCACGCCTCTGCCATCGCAATAGGGATGCAAAGCCGCTTGACGATGGGGACGAACGTGCGCGGCTGATCGCATCGACAGCCGCAACCAGCTTCAGGGCAAAAGGCCGACCTGTGTTACGCCGACTTCTTCTTCGGCTTGGGCTTGGTCGCCTTCGGCATGACCGGCGCTTCCGGCGTGCCCTCGATCGAGGACAGGCGGCCGGCCGTGAAGGTGTAGATGCCGGCGCGCGGACCGGTCGTCCAGGTCACGACAGCGACGCGCCTACCGGCGGCATCACCGGAGAGGTTGACGCTCGATGGCGCGCCGATGCCGCGCACCACATCGCATTCGGTGTGGCCGAGCGCCACGGTGCCGCCCATGGGAGCCGGCGCGGTCGTCGACGCATTCGCATCAGCCGGCCCGGGCGGCGGCGCCATGCCGGCACAAGCCCCGTCGGCGCTGACCAGATCCTCGGCCCCAACCGGCTTGTCGGGGGTCAGCGGCGGCGACTCAATCGAGATGCTTTTGATGAACAGGCGGCTGGGCGTGTTGAACCACTGCGCATCCCTGGACAACAGATCGGTCCCGCCCGAACAGCCCGCGACCAGCGGGGCTACGGCCGCCAACGCAATTATGAGCGAGCTGGGAAGCTTTTGATGTCGCACGATAAACTAAATTCCCCGAGTGAAGGATCGGCCCTAAGCAATTGTACCAACACCACTTTGCGGCACGAAGGTGACAAAAGCCATCATCACCCGAAAAGTGCAAATTATCATTAATTGCGAGCGACCGCTAATTCCGCTTCTGCCACCGGCCCCGCTCGTCAGCCTGCCAATAGGTGACATCAAATCCCCGTGCCTTGCAATCCGTCCAGGCGCTGCGGGCGAACGCAAGCGCGTCCGGATCGTCGCCATCGAACAGCAGCACCATGCGCTCATAGCCCTGTGCGTCCTGCGGCAGCGCGGCGTTGTCGACGAGGAAGCGAACATTGGCACCGTTCGGATTGTCCTCCTCGACCGCCAGCACGATCGGCTGATCGGCGGCGTCGCTGACCCGCCATGTCGCGTGCGGCAGGAAGGAATCGTCGCGATAGGTCCACAAATGGGCATCAAGCGTATCGGCGCGCTCCGGCGACGTCGACTGCACCACGACGCGCCAGCCGCGCTCCAGCGATTTCTCGAGAAGCGGCGGCAACACGTTCTCCACCGTCATGTTTTGCAAATGGTAGAACAGGACTTCAGTCATCTCGGGTCATTTGCGCTCGTAATGGTCGGCGACCAGACGGTCGAGCAAACGAACGCCATAGCCGCTTCCCCAGCTGTGGTTGATGTCGGTTTTCGGCGCGCCCATGGCGGTCCCCGCGATGTCGAGATGCGCCCAGGGCGTGCCGTCGACGAAGCGCTGGAGGAACTGCGCCGCGGTGATCGAGCCGCCATGGCGGCCGCCGGTGTTCTTCATGTCCGCGAACTGGGAATCGATCAGCTTGTCGTATTCGGGGCCAAGCGGCAGGCGCCAGACCTTCTCGCCGCTCTCGATGCCGGCCGCCAGCAGCCGCTCGGCAAGCTCGTCATTGTTGGAGAACATGCCGGCATGCTCGGTGCCGAGCGCGACCACGATGGCGCCGGTCAACGTCGCCAGATCCACCATGAATTTCGGCTTGGTTTTCTTGGCGACGTACCAGAGCACGTCGGCAAGCACCAGGCGGCCTTCCGCGTCAGTGTTGATGATCTCGATGGTCTGGCCCGACATCGAGGTGACGATGTCGCCCGGGCGCTGCGCGTTGCCGTCCGGCATGTTCTCGACGAGGCCGATGGCGCCGACGACGTTGACCTTGGCCTTGCGTGCCGCGAGCGCATGCATCAGGCCGACGACGCAGGCAGCGCCGCCCATGTCGCCCTTCATGTCCTCCATGCTGCCGGCCGGCTTGATCGAAATGCCGCCGGTGTCGAAGCAGACGCCCTTGCCGACGAAGGCAACCGGCGCCTCACCCTTCTTGCCGCCGTCCCAACGCATGATCACGGTGCGGCTCGGCCGCGCCGAGCCCTGGCCGACGCCGAGCAGCGCGCCCATGCCGAGCTTGTCCATCGCCTTGACGTCGAGCACCTCGATCTTGACGCCGAGCTTGCGGAGCAAGCCTGCGCGGCGCGCGAACTCCTCGGGAAAAAGCACGTTCGGCGGCTCGTTGACCAGATCGCGCGCAATGATCACGCCGTCCACGATCGCCGCGGCCGATGCAAACGCCTTCTTCGCGGCGACGACATCGCCGACCGCAAACGAGACGTCGGCGCGCGTGCCGCCCTCCTCGCCGTCCTTCTTCTTGGTCTTGTAGCGGTCGAACTTGTAGGTGCGCAGCCGCAGGCCTGAGGCGATCGCGGCCGCCTGCTCGCTCGTCATGGCGCCATTGGGCAGTTCCGCCATGATGGTCATGGCCGCCGCCCCGGCCGGAAGCTTGCTCGCCGCCACGCCGCCGAATTTGAGGAAGTCGTTGGCCTTCAGGCCGGTCGCCTTGCCGGTGCCGATCACGATCAGGCGGGTGGCCTTCACACCCTCCGGCGCAAGGATGTCGAGCGCAGCACCGCTTTTGCCCTTGAAGGCGGCGGCGGTGGCCGCCCGCTTCACGAGCTCGGTGGCCCCACCGAGCGCCTTGGCGGTCGCCGGGCCGAGCTTCAGAGCGTCGTCGCAGAACACGACCATGATGCCACGGACGGCGGCAGACAATGGAACGAAGCCGACCTTGATGGCATCGGACATGAGTAACTCCTCAAAAACATTGCGCTTTTTACCGATCGGCGGTCCCGGCCACGGGCCGGAGCTGAACGGCGATTCACTGCGCGTGCCGCACTATGGGCCACCGGCCCGGCAGATGCCAAGCACCCCCCGTGGCCGAGGGGCCACAACGAGGGAAATATTAACCATATATTGAGGGTGCCACGGGGCAGCCATTTTGTTGACGGATCAAAGGGATGGTACTGAGAGAGTAAGCCGGCGGATGAGATGGTTGACCGACCTTGGGGATCCCCTTGCGGGGATTGGTTGGACAGCCGGAATTCCGGCCGGCATTGGGGACTTGGTGGGATTCGTGCGGTAGCGCATGGGGTCAATCGATAGGTATATCTTCCGCACGACGCTCGCGTCGTTTGCGCTGGTCCTGGTCAGCCTCACGGGCGTGATCTGGATTACGCAGGCGTTGCGCGGCATCGACTTGATGACGAGCCAGGGTCAGACCATCCTGACCTTCCTCGGCATCACCAGCCTCGTCGTGCCCGCGCTGGTCCTGATCATCTCGCCGATCGCGCTGATGATTGCGATCTCGCACACACTGAACAAGCTCGCGACCGATTCCGAGATCATCGTGATGAATGCCGCCGGCTTCTCGCCGTTCCGGTTGTTCTATCCGTTCTTCTACGCCACCTGCGTGGTGGCGCTGCTGGTCGCCTTCATCGCGGCCTATCTCGCTCCCGACGGCATGCGGCGGATCAAGCAGTGGGACGCCGAGATCACCGCCGACGTGCTCACCAACATCCTGCAGCCCGGCCGCTTCGCCCAGCTCGACAAGAACCTGACGATCCGGATTCGCGAACGCCAGCCCGGCGGCATCCTCGCCGGCATCTTCATCGACGACCGCCGCGATCCGAACGAGCGGGTCTCGATCGTCGCCGAGCACGGCGAAGTCGTGAAGAACGACAATGGATCGTTCCTGGTGCTGGAGACCGGCAATCTCCAGCGCTTCGAGGCCGGCAAGCGCGATCCCGCGCTGGTGGCGTTCGGCCGCTACGGCTTCGACATGTCGAAATTTTCCGGCCAGGGCCGCGACGTCACCCTCGGCATCCGCGAGCGTTATCTCTGGGAGCTGCTCTCGCCGTCCGAGGACGACCCCGTCTACAAGCAGATTCCCGGCCAGTTCCGCTCGGCCCTGCATGACAGCCTGCTGGCGCCGATCTATCCCTTCGCCTTTGCCGTGCTGACCTTCGCGTTCTTGGGGGCGCCTCGCACCACGCGCCAGAGCCGCAACTTTTCGATCGGCTCCTCGATCCTCGCCGTGTTCGGCCTGCGCATGGCCGGCTTCGCCTGCTCGGTGATGGCGGTGAAATCGCCCGGCGCGGTGCTGGTCCAATATGCGATGGTCATTGGTGCCATCGGCCTCGGTCTGGCGATCATCATCGGCGGCCTCGTGGTCGAACCGCCGCCGCGCCTCATGGAGGCCATCAACAGGTCGAACGCGCGCATCGCGCGGCTGTTCGGACGGCCGGCCACCGCATGAGCATGCTCACCAACACACTCGGGCGCTATTTCGCCGGCCGTTTCGTGGTCGCGGCGCTCGGCGTGTTCGCCAGCATTTTCCTGCTCCTGGTGCTGGTCGATTACATCGAGATGGTGCGTAAGACCTCAGGGCTCGCATCCGCCTCCGCGGTCATGATAGCCGAGACCTCGCTGTTCCGCGTGCCGCAGCTGCTGGAGAAGCTGACGCCGTTCTGCATGCTGATCGGCGCCATGACCTGCTATCTCGCCCTCTCCCGCCGGCTCGAGCTCGTGGTCGCGCGCGCCGCCGGCGTCTCCGCGTGGCAATTCATCTCGCCGGCGCTCGGCAGCGCGCTCCTGATCGGCGTGATCGCCACCGTCGCCTACAATCCGATGTCGGCTAATCTGCGCGAGCTCTCCAAGCGCATGGAAGCCGAGCTGTTCGGCTCGGCGCCCGGCGGCGGCATTCAGGACGCCTCCGGCTTCTGGCTCAATCAGGTCACCAATGACGGCCAGACCATCATCAACGCGGCGCGCAGCGAGCAGCAGGGCGTCCGGCTCACTGGGCTCACGCTGTTCCGGTTTGACACAGAGCAGCACTTCAAGGAGCGGGTCGAGGCGCGCGAGGCGACGCTCGAGGCCGGCCGTTGGCTGTTCAAGGGCGTCCGCCGCTTCTCGCTGGATTCGCCGCCGGTCGATCAGGCCAGCCTGGAGATTCCAACGACGCTGACCGAGGCGCAGGTCCGCAACAGCTTTTCCACACCCGAGACTGTGTCCTTTTGGCAACTACCGAGCTACATCCGCTCGTCCGAAAGCTCGGGCTTCGCGACAGCCGGATACCGACTCCAGTATCAGAAGCTTCTGGCACAGCCGTTTTTGCTTGCCGCCATGGTGATGCTCGCGGCTTCCGTGTCGTTGCGCTTCTTCCGGATGGGCGGCGTGCAGAAGATGGTTTTGAGTGGCGTGGGCGCAGGCTTTCTGCTCTACGTTCTGTCGAAAGTGACTGAAGATTTGAGCAAGGCTGAGTTGATGCATCCGATCGCTGCGGCGTGGTTGCCCGTGGTGGTGGGCGGCCTCACCGGCTTTTTGGCCTTGCTGTATCAGGAGGACGGATAGTGACGGCCGTCCACCGAGGGCCCGTGTCTCGTTTGACGCGGCGCACATTGGTGCGCGCGAACGGGTGTGGCTTGTCCATTCGCAGGTTGCTGCTTGCTGTCGCCGCCGTGGCATCGCTCGGTGGCCTGATGGACGTTGCCGCCGTTGCGCCGGCCTCCGCCCAAGGCTTCGCCTACAATCCGCTGCCGCCCCGTGCGAAGCCGCCGAAGGCCGTCAACGACAACCAGATGCTGGTTCAGGCGACCGAGGTCGACTACGACTACAACAATTCGCGCGTCTCCGCGGTCGGTAACGTCCAGCTGTTCTACAACGGCACCAGCGTCGAGGCCGACAAGGTCATCTACGACCAGAAGACCAAGCGGCTCCATGCCGAAGGCAACATCCGCATGACGGATGCCGACGGCAAGATCACCTATGCCGAGATCCTGGACCTGTCCGACGACTACCGTGACGGTTTCGTCGATTCGCTGCGCGTCGACACGGCCGACCAGACCCGCATGGCGGCGAGCCGCTCCGATCGCTCCAGCGGCAACTACACGGTGTTCGAGAACGGCGTCTACACGGCCTGCGCGCCATGCAAGGACGATCCGAAGAAGCCGCCGCTATGGCAGGTCAAGGGTGCGCGTATCATCCACGACCAGCAGGAGAAGATGCTGTATTTCGAGACGGCGCAGCTCGAATTCTTCGGCGTGCCGATCGCCTATATGCCCTATTTCTCGACGCCCGATCCGACCGTGAAGCGCAAGACCGGCTTCCTGATGCCGGGCTTCACGTCGAATACGCCGTTCGGCTACGGCGTCGAGGTTCCGTTCTACTGGGCGATCGCGCCCGACATGGACGCGACCTTCAGCCCGCGCATCACGTCCAAGCAGGGCGTGCTGTTCCAGGCCGAATTCCGCCAGCGCCTGATGGACGGCGCCTATCAGATCCGCGTCTACGGCATCGACCAGCTCGATCGGAGCGCGCTCGCCGGCCAGCCCGGGGACAAGCAGTTCCGCGGCGCCGTCGACACCAAGGGTCAGTTCGCGCTGAACGACAAATGGGTCTGGGGTTGGGACGGCGTCCTGATGTCCGACTATTATTTCTTCTCGGACTATCGGTTGTCGCAATATCGCGATCCGCTGGGCTCGTTCCTGTATCTGCCGACGGATGCGCTCTCGCAGCTTTACCTGACCGGCGTCGGCAATCGCAGCTTCTTCGACGCGCGCACGATGTACTGGCTGAGCTACTCGGGCAACCAGAGCCAGGTGCCGGTCGTCTATCCCGTGATCGACTATTCGAACGTGCTGAACTATCCGGTCTTCGGCGGCGAGTTCAGCTACAAGACCAATTTCGTGAACCTGTCGCGTGACACCGCGGTATTCGATCCGATCACGACGCTCGCCAACACCAACAGCCTGTGCACGACGGCATCGGCCGATCCGCTCGCGCGCACGCCGTCGCAGTGCCTTATGCGCGGCTTCCCGGGCACCTACACCCGCCTGACGGCCGAAGCGCAATGGCGCAAATCCTTCACCGATCCGTTCGGTGAAATCTGGACGCCGTTCGCCATTCTCCGCGCCGATGCGATCAACTCCTCGGTCTCCAACCAGCCGGGCGTGTCGAACTATCTTCCTGTCGGCGACACCCAGGCGTTCCGCCTGATGCCGACCGTGGGCCTCGAATACCGCTACCCCTTCATCAACGTTCAGCCTTGGGGCTCGACCACCATCGAGCCGATCGCGCAGATCATCATTCGGCCGAACGAGAGCTATGCCGGCAAGCTCCCCAACGAGGACGCGCAGAGCATGGTGTTCGACGCCTCGAACCTGTTCAGCGTCGACAAGTTCTCCGGCTACGACCGTGTCGAGGGCGGCGGCCGAGCCAATGTCGGCGTGCAGTCCACCACGCAGTTCGACAAGGGCGGCGCCATCAAGACGCTGTTCGGCCAGTCCTACCAGCTGTTCGGCATGAACTCCTTCGCGGTCCAGGACTCCATCAATACGGGCGTGGATTCCGGCCTGCAAAGGCCGCGCTCCGACTATGTTGCAAGCGCCGCCTATTCGCCCAACAGCACCTATACGTTCAGCGTTCGCTCGCGCATGGACGAGCAGACCTGGAACGTCCAGCGCTTCGAGGCGGAAGGCCGCGCCAACTTCAACCGCTGGTCCGTCAGCATGCTGTACGGCAATTACGCGGCCCAGCCGGAACTCGGCTATCTGACCCGCCGCGAGGGCATCCTGACGTCGGGCTCGATCAAGGTCGCGGCCAATTGGGTGGTCACGGGTTCGGCGCGCTGGGATCTTGAGGCCAACAAGATCAACCAGTATGTGCTCGGTGCCGGCTACGTCGACGATTGTTTTGTGCTCGGCTTGAACTATGTAACTGCGTATAGCTATTCCGCAGGCGCGACGCCGCCCGTGCTGAACCACGCGATCATGTTCCAGATCGGCCTGCGCACGCTGGCGAACACAGCGACGACCAGCAGTTCCGGCGGCGGTCTCCAGTGATTGGTTTGAAGGTGCCGGCCGCGTGTTCCCGATCGCAGGTTCACCGCGGCTGACATGCGAGCGACAAATATGACGAACCCATTGCCTGTCTTCCGCCTCTTCCTCGTCCTCACCGCCCTGCTCCTGGCCGGCACGCCGTCGCGCGCGCAGAACATCGTCGTGATGGTGAACGGCGATCCGATCACCGATTTCGACATCGAGCAGCGCTCCAAGCTCGACCAGCTGACGACGCAGAAGACACCGGCCCGTCAGGAGGTCATCAACGAGCTGATCGACGACCGGGTGAAGATGAAGGAAGGCAAGAAATACGGGGTCGATCCCGGTGTCTCCGACATCAACCAGTCCTACGATGGCATGGCGCAGCGCATGCGCATCTCGCCGGACCAGCTCACCAAATCGCTCGAGGTCAAGGGCGTCCGCCCCGAAACCCTGAAGAGCCGCATGAAGGCCGAAATGGTCTGGACCAGCCTCGTACGCGGCCGCTTCAAGGAGAAGCTGTTGGTCGGCGAGAAGGACGTCGCGCAGGCCGTGCAGGCCCAGACCGGCGACAAGCTGCAGATCGAGGGCACCGAATACAAGATGCAGCCGATCGTGCTGATCGTGCCGCGCGGATCGTCGCCGGCGTTCCTGGAGACGCGGCATAAGGAAGCCGAGCAATATCGCTCGCGCGTCGGAAGCTGCGAAGAAGCCAATTCGTTGTTCCGCTCCACACCGAACGCCACCATCCGCGACACCGTCACCAAGACCACGGCGGAATTGCCCGAGGCGCTGCGCAAGGTTCTCGACGACACGCCGATCGGCCACCTGACCGCGCCCGAGACGACCAAGGCGGGCATCGAAATGGTGGTGCTGTGCTCGCGCAAGCCGACCATGATCGACACGCCGAAGAAGCGCGAGGTCCGCGAGAAGATGTATCAGGAGAAGTACGAGAAGACCCAGAAGGCCTATCTTGAGGAGCTCCGCAAGGCGGCGATGATCGAGTATCGCAACCGCTGATGGCCCAGCAGCCTGCCAAGCCCCTCGCCCTGACGCTGGGAGAGCCTGCCGGCATCGGCCCCGACATCACCATCGCAGCCTGGCTCAAGCGCCGCGAACTGGACCTGCCCGCCTTCTATCTGCTCGGCGACGAGGCGCTGATCGCCCGCCGCGCCAAAGCCCTCGGCGCCGATGTCAGGATCGCTTCGGTGAGCGCCGGCGAGGCCGAGGCCGCCTTCCCCGAGACCTTGCCCGTGGTCGCGACCGGCGAGCCCGCGAGCGCCGCGCCTGGCAAGCCCGACGCATCGAGCGCGCCGGCCGCGCTCGCCTCGATCCGCCAGGCGGTCACTGATGTCCGCGAGGGCCGCGCCGGCGCCGTCGTCACCAATCCGATCGCCAAGAGCGTGCTCTATCGCGCCGGCTTCCGCCATCCCGGGCATACCGAATTCCTCGCCGAGCTCGCCGCGGAAGACGGCCGGGTGCCGCAGCCGGTGATGATGCTGTGGTCGCCGCGGCTCGCCGTGGTGCCCGTGACCATCCACGTCTCCTTGCGCGATGCACTGGCCCAGCTCACCAGCGAGCTGATCGTCTCGACCGTGCGCATCGTCGCGACCGAACTCAAATCCCGCTTCGGCATCGCGAATCCGCGCATCGCGATCTCCGGCCTCAATCCGCACGCGGGCGAGGACGGCTCGCTCGGCCACGAGGAGCAGACCGTGATCGCGCCGGCGATCAAGACGTTGCGCAGCGACGGCATCGAAGCGAAGGGACCGCTCCCCGCCGACACCATGTTCCACGAAGCCGCGCGAAACAGCTATGACTGCGCCATCTGCATGTACCACGACCAGGCGCTGATCCCGATCAAGACGGTGGCCTTCGACGACGCGGTCAACGTCACGCTCGGCCTGCCCTTCATCCGCACCTCGCCCGACCACGGCACCGCCTTCGACATCGCCGGCACCGGCAAGGCAAATCCGGCAAGCCTGATCGCCGCGTTGAGGCTTGCGAGCCTGATGGCGGCTGCGAAGACCCGATGAGCGCGATCGACGACCTCCCGCCGCTTCGCGAGGTCATTCGCCAGCACGCTTTGTCAGCGCGCAAATCGCTCGGCCAGAACTTCCTCCTCGACCTCAATCTCACCGCGCGCATCGTGCGTGCGGCGGCTCCGCTCGAGGACTCCACCATCATCGAGATCGGCCCCGGCCCGGGCGGGTTGACGCGTGCCTTGCTCGCGCTCGGCGCCAGACGCGTCATCGCCATCGAGCATGACGAGCGCGCGATCCCTGCCTTGCAGGATATTTCCGCGCGCTATCCCGGCCGTCTCGAGATCGTGCATGGCGACGCCATGACCTTCGATCCACGCCCGCTGCTGTCGGGCGAACGAGCAAAAATCGTCGCCAACCTGCCCTACAACATCGCGACCCACCTCCTCGTCGGCTGGCTCACCACCGAACCCTGGCCGCCCTGGTATGACATGATGGTTCTGATGTTCCAGCGCGAGGTCGGCGAGCGCATCGTGGCGCGCGAGGACGAGGAGGCCTTCGGCCGGCTCGGCGTGCTCGCCAACTGGCGCTGCGAGACCAAGATCCTGTTCGACATTGCGCCGTCCGCCTTCGTGCCGCCGCCGAAGGTCACGTCTTCCGTCGTGCGACTGATCCCGCGCGAAACGCCTCTCGCCTGCGATCGCAAGCTGCTCGAACAGGTCGCCGCCGCCGCCTTCGGCCAGCGCCGCAAGATGCTGCGGCAAAGCCTGAAGGCGCTGGGCGCCGATCCCGCGCGGCTCGCCGCAGCTGCCGGCATCGACGCGACGCGGCGCGCGGAGACCGTTCCGATTTCCGGCTTTGTTGCCATGGCCCGTGAATTGGCCAATATACGCAGCGAAACAGAGAGATAATTTCGGAGGAAGAAATATGGCGTTGATGCGTCGGCAGTCCCTCGTCAAGTTCGATGCGCCGCTGTGCGAGACCATCGTCGAGACGCCGAAGCCGCAGGGAAGTGAGGTGCTGGTGCGCATCGAGCGCTGCGGCCTCTGCCACTCCGATCTGCACATCCAGGACGGCTACGCCGATCTCGGCGGCGGCAAGAAGCTCGACACCACGCGCGGCATGACGCTGCCCTTCACGCTTGGCCACGAGATCGCGGGCGTAGTCGACGAAGTCGGCCCCGACGTGTTCGCCGGTCTCGTCGGCAGCAAGAAGGCGGTGTTTCCGTGGATCGGTTGCGGCCAGTGCCGCGACTGCGCCAACGGCGACGAGAACCTCTGCGCCAAGCAGCGCTTTCTCGGCGTCTCCATCGACGGCGGCTTCGCCAGCCACGTGCTGGTGCCCGACGCGAAATATCTGCTCGACTACGATCCCCTGCCCGTCAACCAGGCCGCGACCCTGATGTGCTCCGGCGTCACCGCCTATGGCGCGCTCAAGCGCCTGGTCGACCGTCCGCGCCAGCGCAACCTCCTGCTGATCGGCCTCGGCGGCGTCGGCATGATGGGCCTTTCCTTCGCGACGGCCATGTTCAAGCAACCGATCACCGTCGCCGATCTCAGCGGTGCCGCGCGCGAGACCGCGCTGAAGAACGGCGCCACGGCGGCCTACGATCCGACCGAGCCCGACGTGGTCAAGCGCATCCTCAAGGAAACCGATGGCGGCTTCGACGAGATCGTCGATTTCGCCGGCAACGAGAAGTCCATGGCTTTCGCGGTCGCGGTCGCCGCGCGCGGCGGCAAGATCGTGGTCTCCGGCCTGATGGGCGGCCAGTTCACGTTGCCGATGGTGCAATGGGTCTACAAGCGCATGACCATCGAGGGCTTCATGGTCGGCACGCTCACCGAGGCCCACGAGCTGATGGCACTCGCCCGCGCCGGCAAGATCAAGCCGACGCCGATGCGCGAGGAGCCGATGGGCGACGTCCAGACCTGGATCGACGAGCTTCGCGCCGGCAAGGTCGTTGGCCGCATCGTGCTCAAGAACTAGCTGCGCGAGAAGCGCGAGGCGGCGGGCTCATCTCGCCGCCGGCTTCATCATCGCGATGAACTCGAAAAATGACGCAAGCCGGTGTTCCAAATTCGGGAACCCGGTCTGTGCGGATTATGGTCCTCGCCAGCTCTCTTATTGGAATTCTGGCAAGACCATGCAGACCATCCGCCGCTTCCTCGCGACGAGTCCGGCGCCACCGCGATCGAGTACGGCCTGATCGCCGCCGGTATCGCGCTGGCGATCATCGCGGTCGTCAACAACCTCGCCGCGACGCTGAACAAAAAGTTCACCTCGATCAGCAGCTCGCTGAAGCAACGCGGGCACGCGCGGTAATTCACTGCATTCGTCTGTCCCGCGGAACGGCAACGGCCGCGCCGCGTTGGCAGCCATGTCCATTCGCTGCACCGTCGAGAACGCATTCTTCATCGCCTGGAGCTTCCTGGAGCAGAGCGGAGAGCTCGGCTCTCCGGAGGAGACGGCCAACGTCCTGCTCGACGCCATTGAAGCCCAGCTCAGGACCGGTGAACGCCGGCAATTGATGCTCGCCAACAGGGCGATCGATGCCTATCGCGCCCACGCGGAAAAAAGCCGGCCCGCGCATGATTGCGAAGCACGCTTCGGGTGACGACCTTCGGGTGATGAACATCCCTGGCCGCCCTCGGGCCCGCCGGCCCGGCGGCGTTTGAGATATAGGCCGGCGGTCCGTCGGGTAGAGCGCACGGGCTGCGGCGCTCCGCGACAAGCACGCTACGCCGATCCGCGCCCCTGCTGTGTGCACTCCTGCACAGAGCGCGTGAAGTTGAAGGCGGCCGGGTTCGGCAGCCCATTTGCCTCGGCTTCCATGCGCCTCGCCAGCAATTTCCGGAATTGCGCAGACCGGAGGCCACTTTTTTCAACGCTTGAAAAATGCCTTGTGTGCACTTTGGAACCGTCGGCTCCGTCACGGAAACGTAGGGTTCTGGCCGGTGCCGATTCCCGGCCAGAGCAACACATGTGACCGGTCGGCCCCAGAACGATCTTCTCCAGCGGCTCAGCCGCCCGGATTTCGAACTGCTCGCGCCGCACCTCCAGCCGGTCGAACTCGAGGCGAGCCACATCCTGCATCACGCCGGCGACGAGGTCACCGCGGTCCATTTTCCCTGCCGCTCGACACTCGTGTCGTTCGCCGTGCCGGTCGAGGACGATCGCGAGGTCGAAAGCCTGCTGGTCGGGCGCGAGGGCGCGGTGGGCATTGCCGCCGGCCGCAGCGCCTCGCTGGCCTATTCGCGCATCGTCGTGAAGCTGGGCGGCTCCCTGATGCGGCTGCCGCCGCGCGCGCTCGAGCAGGCCCAGCAGAGGTCGGCCACGCTCCAGCAGGTCTTCTCGCGCTACGCCGACTGCCAGTTCGCGCAGCTGCTCCAGACCGCGGCCTGCAACGCCGCGCATTCGATCGAGCAGCGCGCCGCCAAGTGGATCATCTCCGCGCAGGAGCACGTCGGCGGCCCGGAGATCCCCCTCACTCACGAGCAGCTTGCCGGGATGCTCGGGGTATCCCGCAGCTATGCCAGCCGCGTCATCCAGATGTTCAAGGCGAGGCGAATCCTCGCGACGCGCCGTGGCGCCATCCTGATCCTCGACGCGCCGGCGCTCGAAGCCAGAGCCTGCCGTTGCAACGATTGGGTGAGGAAGCATTTCGACGAAGTGCTCGGCGCGCGGCATCTGCCAGCGGCTGACACATTGCGGCCTCACGCGCGCGGCGGCGACTGACGCTTGAGATGCAGATAAGTCGGACTGAAGCCTCCGAGCCGCTGCAGTTCGCGCCATTTCAGCACGATCAGCTCGCTGTCGCGCAAGTCCATGGTCCCGCTCCGCCTGAGGTCGGCGAGCGTCCGGTTCACCGTCGCGATCGCCATGCCCAGCGTCTCGCCGAGCTGCGCCAGGCTGATCGGCAGGCGGCAGCGATTGCCGCGAACGAGTTGCGCGGCCCGCGCGCGGTAGAACAGCTCGCAGAACAGGTGTGCCATGCGCGTGTGCATCGGCCGGGCGCTGTTGTTGGTGATGGCCTCGCGAAAGATCGCGGCATCGAGCAGGGTTTCGCGCCAGACCGAGAGCGCGAAGGTCGGCCGCCGACGGAACGCGTTGAGCAATTCGCGGTGCGGGATGAAGGCCACCGAGGCGGGCCCGAGGGCGCAGAGGCCATGGTCCATCTGGTCGATGAACAAGCCCTGGGAGTCCGGCAGGTCGCCGGACAGATGGAACGCGAGATATTGCCGCCGGCCGCTGTCGAGCAGATGGTAGCGCGCGATCATGCCGGAGACGACCAGCGCCGAATGCTCGGGTTCGTCGCCCTGACGGATGAAATCCTCGTTCGGCGCGAACTCGCGCTGCACAAAGGTCAGCCCGCGAATTTCGGCGACATCCTCCTGGGCGAGCGCGGTGTGCTCGCCCAGGTTCCGGATCAGCACGTCATGGGCTTTTTCCATGTGTCCCGTTCCATGTGTCCCGCCAAAAATCCTGCCGGTTCGATCAAATGATACATCCGGCCCGTATCAGCGGACTAGAACGCTGGTCGGAAGCACAGGTTGCTACCGGTTTGCGACGTTACAGGGTCGCAGCCCCCGCCGTCCCTCGATCGCACACCGCGCCCGCCCTTCGCATGAGCCCCACGACGATCCTGAAGCGCATTCGCCACCTGTTCGCATCGGATTCGGGCGAGCACCTGGACAGTATCAGCCATGCCTTCCTGCAAGGCAGGTTGAAGGAGCCGGCGCAGCCGATGTCGGATCAGGAGCTTGCGCGCGCCATCCGCGAGTTCCAGGCGGTTCCCGTGTCCGATTGGACTATCGCAAAACTCTCACGACGCCTGCTTGAGCCGGCGATGCCGCGTGACGACTGAAACACCTCTTCCTCTCCATGCCACACCCGAAGTTCATCGCACATCTCCAGGCGATTGAAGGCCTCTCAGAAGACGAACGCCGCCAGATCGCTGGCCTGCCGTCCACGCTCCGTCAGGTTTCGGACGGCGAGATCGTGCTGCGCCAGGGTGAAGATGCCTCTCGCTGCGTTTTCGTCGTCAGCGGCTTTCTCTACCAGGCTCGCATCGTCGGCGATCGCAGCCAGATCCTCGCCTTCCACGTTCCCGGCGACATGCCGTGCCTGCACACGCTGCTGGTCTCGCCGATGGATGCGGACCTCGTCGGTCTCGGACCCACTATCGTCGGCTACGTCGCACACAGCCAACTCAAGCAGCTGCTTGACGGCTCCATTCACCTGACCCGCGCGTTCTGGCGCGAGACGCTGATCGATGCGGCGATCTCGCGACAATGGATCGCGCGCCTCGGCGCACAGGCGGCGCTGCCGAAGGTAGCGCATCTGATCTGTGAGCTCGCCGCAAGGCTGGAGGTCGTGGGCCTCGTCAAGAACGGCCGTTTCCACATGCCGATGACGCAGCGGCATGTCGCCGATGCCTGCGGATTGTCGATCGTCCACGTCAATCGCACCATCCAGGAGCTGAGAGGGCGCCGATTGATTGCCTGGGAGGGAAGCGAGATCGAGCTGTTGCAACCCGACGAACTCCGCGCGCTCGCGGATTTCACGCCGGATTATCTGACGTGAGCGAGGCGGGCGGCGTTCCAACGAACGACACTCGAAACCGGCACAGCGAAAGCTATCGCCTCGCCTCACGATCGCGATGGCTTTATCCGCCATGATTTGAGCAACGGGCCGCCGGCACCCAGCACGGGATCTGTCTTCGGCTTGCGGACCTTGGCGATACGTTTCCTGGCGTCAGGACGCTCTCGCGTGTCGGTGCACTCGTCATACGTCCCCTCCTGCGGATACGCTCCGACGACCAGGAAGTCCCGGCTGGACTCGATCAGCCGGTGTCCGGTGCCTGCGGGAAGGACCAGAACGTCTCCGGCCTTCACACTCAGGATTCGCCCCTTGATCCCGCCGCACTCGATCCTGGCCGTGCCGCGTGCCACGCCCATCACTTCGTGGATCTGCGAATGATAGTGGACAAAATCGTAAACGGTATCGCGCCAAGAGCGGCCCCAGCCATGACTATCGAACAGCGTGTCGACGATGACCTCTGGAGCAAAACGCGGGGTCTTCAGGTTCACCGCGCCGCGATAGAGCAACACGGGAAAATGCGGGTTATTCGGCACGATGCCATCGTCCTGGAAACGGATGGCTGTCGGCTTCCGAGCCCGCACAAGCGCCCGCAGCATTGCCGCGTCGGGATGATCCTCCACGAGCTTCTTGGCGAGATTCTTGATCTGGTCCTTGATCGGCATGGCGTCTCCTCAGCCGGAATTAAACGTCTGGCGCCTGGGGAAGTTTCCGGAAGCGGGACACAAGGCGTCGGGCAAAACACCCCGTCAAGCCCTCGCCGCAAAAACATTTCGCTTTTCCGAATTTCGGATTTGTGGCATATGCGCGCCATCCTGGCCCTGCCAAAGGGGCGTTCGCGACCGTCACGACATGCGGGCCGGGTGGCGGTGGACGCGGCAGCGACGGCGCGGGCGGCGTGACGACAGGGCGGGCAACCGTGAGTCCTCACGCGACGCGTACGACACGGCGCTGGAGAGCGGGCTTGTCGGTCATCGGGGGTGAGCACACGCAAGCCCCTGACGATTTTGGCGGGACCGTCCGCGGACGGAGAAGTCGTGTGGTCCTGACGCCCGGGGTCTGTGCGTCAAGCCTCGCGGTGATGTGGCGGCCCAACCGGGCGCGCGCATCAGCGACCGGCGGGGCGACGGGGGCAATAGTGCATCGCTCCCCGGGGAGAGCACGAAGGACACCGTTAAAACCATCCGCGCAGGGAAGGCCGGGCGATCGGCCACCCCATCGGTCCACCCCGTGTGCACTCCTGTAGCGCACGGACCAACGGGTGCCGCCGGCGCCCGGCCTTCCCTGCGCCCTTTGGCCTCCATTGGGCGATGAACGGCACCAAAGGCTCGGGCAGAATCTGCCGCGGGAACGCGAAGCCATGGCCCCTCGCCTGCGAATACGCAACGCGGCCTATCCGCGTCATCGCCGGGCGTGACGGCCGGTACAAACGCCGCACCGCTTTTCGCCGGCGCGCCGGACTGTTAGACTGACGCCTTATTTTTGGGGAATTTTGATGCGCGCGAGAATTTTCAATCGCGTCCCGGGGCTGGCGACGCTGGTCGCAGCCCTGCTCGTCGTCGCCACGCTACCCGCATCGGCCGAGAAGCGCATCGCGCTCGTGGTCGGCAACTCCGCCTACAAGAACATCACGCCGCTCGACAATCCATCCAAGGACGCGAGCCTGATGGCGGAGACGCTTGGCCTGCTCGGCTTCACGCTGGTCGGAGGCCGCGCCCAGCTCGATCTCGACAAGGGCGCGATGGACCTGGCGGTGCAGAGCTTTGGCCGGCAGGTGCAGGGCGCCGACGTCGCGCTGTTCTATTATGCCGGCCACGGCGTGCAGGTCTCGGGCGCCAACTATCTCGTGCCGGTCGGCGCCAACCCGACGCGCGAGGCCGACGTCGACTTCCAGATGACCGATGTCAACCTCGTGCTGCGCCAGATGCAGGGATCAGGCACGCGCCTCAACCTCGTGATCCTGGACGCCTGCCGCAACAACCCGTTCGGCTCACGCGGCCTGCGCGCCTCCGATGGCGGTCTCGCGCAGATGCGCGCGCCCGAGGGCACGCTGATCTCCTACGCAACGCAACCCGGCAACGTCGCCCAGGACGGCAGCGACGGCCACAGCCCCTACACCAAGGCCTTGGCCGCGACGGTCCGGACCGCGGGCCTCGACGTGTTCCAGACCTTCAACCAGGTCGGCCTCGCGGTGAAGCGGGCCACCTCCGGCGCGCAGCAGCCCTGGGTGTCGTCCTCGCCGATCGACGGCACCTTCTATTTCGTACCCCCGACGCAAACCGCCCCGCCGCAGGTCGCAGCGATGCAGCCTGATCCTTTGCCGGCGGATCGACTGCGCGCCGATCCGGACCGCGTCCCCTTGCGCGATGCCGCCCTGCTGAGCGAACTCAGCGAGCGGCTCTACGAGCTCAATTTCGATCCTGACAGCCCTGACGGAATGACCCGCGCGATCACAAAGCTCCAGCAGCGTATTTCCATGGCCCCAACGGGCGAAGCCACCGAAGGCCTGCTGCTGCGCATGCGCAAGATGGAGGACCTGAAGCCATGGGGTTCGATCGTCTACGGCCCCGACGGCAGCAAATGGGGCATATCCTGGAACCACGCCTCGCGCCGCGCGGCGGTGGCGGATGCGCGCGGCAATTGCGGTGGCGCCAAATGTCCGATCGAGCTGTCTTTCTACGGCAACCGCTGCGGCGCGTTCGCGATCTCCGACAAATCCTGGTCGCTGGTCCAGCGCGACAGCGTGCAGCGCGCGAAAGACGCCGCGCTTGACGAATGCGGCAAGGCTGGCAAAACTTGCCGCATTATCGGTTCCGTCTGTGCCGACGGCTCCGGCCGCTGATACCATTTTTCATTTTGGATTTTGCTCATGCGCGCCGTCATCTCTGCGATTGCCCTGACCTTCTTCCTGTCCGCCGTCGTTGGTCCATCGTCCGCAGTCGCGCAGTCCGGCAGCGCCGGCGGCTCCATCGGCAATGACGAGAAGTCGCTGTCTGGCTCGCGATCGGATCGATCAGCCGAGCCGACGCCCTCGGCGCGTCGCAGCAAGCCGGCCGAGGAGCCGCGCAGTTCCTCGCGACGCGGCGGTGGAGGTGGTGGAGGCGGTGGCGGGAGTTTCGACGGCGCCTGGATGGTCGTCAGCATCGGCTGCGGCGGCACCACGTCCGGCGCGGTCGTGGTCTCCTCGGGCAAGGTCATAGGCCAAGGCGTCACGGGTACCGTCAGCGCGAGCGGCGCGGTCAGCACGTTCGGTCAAGGCGATGGCGTGACCTTCACCGGCTCGGGCCGCCTCGCTGCCCGCAGCGGCTCCGGATCCTTCCGGCGCTCGGACGGCTGCGGCGGAACCTGGACTTCGACCAAGCAATAGCAGCGAAAAGTGTGATTCCGCGGCGGAACCAACGCCGCGCAGGCCCGATTCAGGCCACATCCTCTCCGGATTTGCGGCTCATTGCCACCCAAGTCTTTGACGACAAAGGGAAGGTAACGAGTTGCGTCATGCGTAATCGGGAGACCAGGATGGGCAACCGCACCGCAAAATTCTTATCTGCCCTCGTCGGCAGCATCATTGCCGGCGCGCCACTTGCCGCCGTGTCGCAGAATGCCTCGACGCCACCGAGCACGGCAAATGCCGCGAGCGACTGCCTTGGCTCGCCAAAGGGCGCCGCGCCGCAGGGCCAGCATTGGCATTATCGCCTCGAGCGCGCGACCAAGCGGCAATGCTGGTATCTGCGTGCCGAAGGCGGCAAGGCCACTCAAACCGCACAGGCTGCGCCGGATACGCCTGCAGCGGATTCAGCGGTGCCGCAGCAGCACTCGGTCCAGGACGCGCGCGCCGAATATCTGACGCCGCAGAGCGTCGCCCCTGTGAAGACGCCTGCACAGGCGGGACCGGCGCCAACGCAACAGGCTGCGAGCCCCTCCGCTGACGTCAACGTTCAGCAGCCCGCCGTCGCCGGGCGCTGGCCCGACGCCTCCACGGCGGCCGCCGCGCCCACAGAGCAGCCGTCGCCTGCCCCTGTCGCGGTCGCCGCGCAGTCCACCGCGAAGCCGGCGAAGTCCCCTGCTCCGATGGCTCTGGCCGCGGCCGACAGCACCGCCGACAAGCAGACCGGCTCGCTCCAGATGCTGCTGCTCGTGATCGGCGGTGCGCTGACGCTTGCCGGCATCCTCGCCAGCGTCGTCTACCGCTTCGCCGGTGGACGCATCCGCGTCCAGGCCGCCGACCAGCGCCGAGTCAACTGGGACAATTTTGAGCCGCACGATCGCGACGATGGCCGTGCACCCTGGCTCAACGCAGCGCCCGCCGGCGCGCCGCACGCTCGGCAGCCGCGCCCGGTGGATTTCGATGCCGTGCGTCCGCAGGCAGCCCAGCTCAAGACCGCGCAGCTTGCCGCGATCGATCGCGAGATCGATGTGATCGACGAGCGCGTCCCGCAAGCGCACCAAGATGCCGCGGAGCTCGACGACGCGATTATCTTCAACGGAGAATTCCAGATCGAGGCCGCGCCGCAGCTCGCGGCCAACGACGCCAATGACGAAGAGCCGGCCGCTCGCGATGAAGATGCCGGAGCCGAGGACGCCATCGACATCGACGTGATCACGACGATGCTGGAACGGCTGGCGAAGGACGGGCCGCGGCTGACGCAGCCTAACCTTGAAGCTGACCTTGCAGACCTCGCACGAAGCCCACGAGGCCGGTCTGCCGCTCGCGCTTGAGGCGTTCGGCCTTCAGGATCGACTGCACCTCGGCGAAGGCCTCGTCAACGTCGTGGTTGATGACGATGTAGTCGTACTCCGCCCAGTGGCTCATCTCGTGGCTGGCGCGGCTCATGCGCTTGCGGATCACCTCGTCGGAATCCTGCGCGCGCGAATGCAGCCGCTTCTCGAGATCGGCGGCCGAGGGCGGCAGGATGAACACGCTGACAACGTCGGCGCGCGCCTTCTCTCGGAGCTGCTGCGTGCCCTGCCAGTCGATGTCGAACAGCACGTCCTGCCCGGCTGACAGCGCCGCCTCAACCGGCGCACGCGGCGTGCCGTAACTGTTGTCGAACACGGTCGCCCATTCCAGCAGCTGGTCGGCCTTCGCCATCGCCTCGAAGGTGGCCTTGTCGACGAACGAATAGTCCCTGCCGTCGACCTCGCCCGGCCGCATCGCCCGCGTGGTCGCCGACACCGACATTCGGAGGCCGGGCATACGGTCGATCAACATACGCGACAGCGTCGTCTTGCCCGCGCCCGACGGCGAGGACAGCACGAACATCAATCCGCGCCGCTCGACACCGTCAGTCCCGTGACCGCCACTCGTCATCGATCACTCCAGATTCTGGACCTGCTCGCGGAACTGCTCGACCACGTTCTTCATGGCGAGCCCCGTATTGGTCAGCTCGATGTCGTTCGACTTCGAGCAACAGGTGTTGACCTCGCGGTGAAATTCCTGCGCCAGGAAGTCGAGCTTGCGTCCGACCGGGCCGCCCTTGCCGATCAGCTCGCGCGCCTGCGCGATGTGTGAGGCGATGCGGTCGAGCTCCTCGCGGATGTCGGCCCTGGTCGCGATCAGGATCGCTTCCTGCATCAGGCGGTCGGAATCGAAACGGTCGGAAGTGTCGAGCAGGCTCGCGATCTGCTCGGCGAGCCTGGCCTTGATTGCCTCGGGCTTGCGGCCAGGCGCGGCCTCGGCCTTCTTCGCCAGCTGCTCGACTTCGTCGACGCGCTGGATCAGGATCTGCCCGAGCGAACTCCCCTCACGCTTGCGCATCTCGACGAGTTCGGCGAGCGCCTTGTCGAAGGCGTCCGCGGCGGCGGCGCGCGCGGCCTTGTCCTCTTCCTCGTCGCCTTCGGGCTCGGCGACCTCAATGACACCCTTGATGGCCAAAAGCCCGTCGACGCTCGGCGCGACCGCATCGACCTTGCCGGCGATCACGGCGGCGGCCTTGAGGACGGCGTTGAGCACGTCTTCATTGACGCGGACGCTGGTGGCCGCATTGGCGCGCTTGACGGTCAGATTGGCGTAGACGGTGCCTCGCGAGAGCAGCTCGGCGGCGCGCTTTTTGGCATGAGCCTCGAGCTCGTCGAACCCCTGCGGCAGCCGTACCCTGAGATCAAAGCCCTTGGCGTTGACCGACTTCAATTCCCATTCGAACGTATACGGCCCGCTCGCGCCGTGGCTTCGGGCAAAGCCGGTCATGGACGACAACGCCATCAGGTCAATTTCTCCAGAAGCACGGGATTCGCGCGGCCATCAAGCCACGTGAATCTTAAGACTATTTTGCAGGAAAGTGTAATCCGCAAAGTCCCGCGGGGCAGGTCTGCGCGCAGGCCTAGCGCTGCACCACCGGGGGCGAGGCCTGCACCGCGCCTTGCCGAGCCGGCGGCGGACCCGCGGGGCGAGCGGCCGGCGGCTTTTTCTGCTGGTTGGGGCGCGCCGGCGTCGTCGCCGTCGGCGTATCGGCGGCACCGGGCGCGGCGGCGGCCGGCGCCTGCGCGTCCTCGGCCGGCTCGACCGTGTCGTTCTGGATCTGCTTTTCCATCGCGCGCAACTTGGCGACGTTCTTCTGGTGCGCGTCGTAGGTCTCGGTGAAGGAATGCCCGCCGGTGCCGTCGGCGACGAAATAGAGGTCGCGGGTGCGGGCCGGGTTGGCGGCAGCCTCGAGCGAGGCGCGGCCGGGGTTTGAGATCGGGCCCGGCGGCAGACCCTCGATGACATAGGTGTTATAGGGCGAGGGCTGCGTGATCTCGCTGCGCTTGATCGGTCGGCCGAGCGTGCCCTTGCCGCCGACCAGGCCATAGATGATCGTGGGATCGGACTGCAGCTTGATCCTCTGCTTCAGGCGATTGACGAACACCGCGGCGACGCGGCTGCGCTCGTCCGGCTTGCCGGTCTCTTTCTCGACGATCGAGGCCAGCGTCACCAATTGCTCTGGACTCTTGACCGGAATGTCCTGATTGCGGCGCTCCCAGATCTCGGTCAGCACGCGCTTGTGCGCCTGCTGCATGCGCTGGATCACCTGATCGCGCGGGGTGCCGCGCGGGAACTTGTAGGTCTCGGGCAGCAGCGTGCCTTCGCGCGGCAGCTCACGCACGCTGCCGGTGAAGATGTCGTTGTCGGACAGGCGCGCCACGATCTGCTCGGAGGTCAGCCCTTCTGGAATCGTCACGGCATGCTGCACCACCTTGCCCTCGACGATGGTGGCAATGACGTCGCGTAAGGATGCGTTTTTCTGGAACGAGTATTCACCGGGCTTGAGGTCCGAACTCGCCTTCAACGCAGCGACGCTGGCAATGAACGCCCACGGATTGACGTCGGTCACGCCTTCCCGGTTCAGCGTCTCGGCGATGTCGCGCTTGCCGGCGCGCTGCGGGATGTTGACGATCTTGTCTTCCTTCAGCGGTCCCGGCGCCTCGAGCACCTGTCGGCCGTAATAGTACACGCCGCCCGCACCGATCATCGCAATCAGCAGCAGGGTGATGATGGCGTTGCCGACGATCACGAAGGGATTGCGCGCGCGGTCCGATCGCTTCGGCGGCGGCGGGACCTGTTCGGGCTCGAGCGCTGCCCGCGGACTCCGGGGCGAAATGGGCGGCCTTTCACTCATGGAAGCAACCTGAATCCTGCCGGTTCAAATGCGACCCGACAATCGCTTGTCTGGCCAAGTACACGCGCCCACTTGTATGACTATCGCCGAATACGGCAAAACGGTGGATTCGTCGCAAACACAAACTATTGGACCGGACGCCGGAAGATCACCGACGCGTTGGTACCGCCAAAACCGAAAGAATTCGACAACGCGACGTTGACCTCGCGCTTCTTCGCCTTGTGCGGCACGAGATCGATCGCAGTCTCTACCGACGGATTGTCCAGGTTGATGGTCGGCGGCACGACATTATCGCGAATCGCGAGAATGGCGAAGATCGCCTCGATCGCACCGGCCGCACCCAGGAGATGACCGGTCGACGACTTGGTCGAGGACATCGCGACCTTGGAAGCGGCATTGCCGAGCAGACGTTCGACCGCACCGAGCTCGATCTCGTCACCGAGCGGTGTCGAGGTGCCGTGCGCGTTGATGTAGTCGAGATCGGACGCGGTAAGGCCGGCTCGCTTGAGCGCAGCCGCCATGCTGCGGAAGCCGCCGTCGCCGTCGGGTGACGGCGAGGTGATGTGGTAGGCATCGCCCGAGAGACCGTAGCCGATCACTTCGGCATAGATCTTCGCGCCGCGGCGTTTGGCGTGTTCGAGCTCTTCCAGGACCAGAACGCCGGCGCCCTCGCCCATCACGAAGCCGTCGCGGTCCTTGTCGTAGGGGCGCGAGGCCTTCTCAGGCGTTTCGTTGAAGGCTGTCGAGAGCGCACGCGCGGCGTTGAAGCCGGCGATGCCGATGCGGCCGATCGGCGATTCCGCGCCGCCCGCAACCATGACGTCGGCATCGCCGAGCGCGATCAGACGGGCGGCATCACCGACCGCGTGAGCGCCGGTCGAGCAGGCCGTGACCACCGAATGGTTCGGCCCCTTCAGCCCATGCTTGATCGAGACATAGCCGGAGGCGAGATTGATCAGGCGGCCCGGAATGAAGAACGGCGAGACCCGGCGCGGCCCGCGTTCCTTCAACAGGACCGCGGTTTCGGCGATGCCGTTGAGGCCGCCGATGCCGGATCCGATCATGGTGCCGGTGGCGCATTTGTCCTCTTCGGTCTCGGGATGCCAGTTGGCATCGTCGAGCGCCTGGCCGGCTGCGGCCATGCCGAAGATGATGAAGTCGTCGACCTTGCGCTGGTCCTTCGGCTCCATCCAGATATCGGGATTGAAGGTGTCGTTGGTACCGTCGCCGCGCACGACCGTGCAGCCGATCTTGGTCTGAAGATCGGAGACATCGAAGCTCTCGATTTTGCGTGCGCCGCTTTCGCCGTCGAGGATGCGTTTCCAGGTCGGCTCGACACCGCAGCCGAGTGGCGAAACCATGCCAAGACCCGTGACGACAACCCGTCTCATATCCGAAAACTCCGCATCGAAAGATTCACGGCCAATAACAAGAAACCGGCTGACCGCTGTTGGGCGGTCCGTCCGGTTTCAATGTTGTCCCCGCGAAAATGAAGAGCCTTAGCTCTTCGCGTTCTTCTCGAGAAACTTGGTGGCGTCGCCGACGGTGAGAATCGTCTCCGCGGCATCGTCCGGAATCTCGCAACCGAATTCCTCTTCGAACGCCATCACCAGCTCGACGGTGTCCAGACTGTCGGCGCCGAGGTCGTCGATGAAGCTCGCAGCATCGACAACCTTCTCGGGTTCAACACCAAGGTGTTCGACCACGATCTTCTTAACCCGCTCGCCAATCTCACTCATTGCATAACCTCGTGTTGTTCCCTGTAGACCCGACCCCCCGGGACGATACGAGCCGTCGTGGTCGTTGACTGCCTTCGCTTACGAACTTTGATTTGGCCCCATCCTAACCGATGCAGGCCCGGCGAATGACGGCCAAGGCTCCGCATCGCCAATATACAGGGTTTCAAAAACCTGCAATGGCGTTCTTTGCCCATCCGTTGAAGGTCCGGTTATCATACTTCAATTGCGTTGACTACAAGCCTCATTTCGCTCCGGAAACGGCCGTTTGCCGCATTCGGCTGCCCAAGGGGGCGGTGCGGCATGAGGCGTCAGATCATGGCCATGCCGCCGTTGACGTGGATGGTTTGGCCGGTGACATAGGCCGCTTCGTTCGAACTCAGGTAGACGGCGGCCGCCGCGATGTCCTCGGGCGTGCCCAGGCGATTGGCCGGAACCTTGGTCAGAATCGTTTCGCGCTGCTTGTCGTTGAGCGCATCGGTCATCGGCGTCTTGATGAAGCCGGGAGCGATGCAATTCGCGGTGACGCCGCGCTTGGCGTATTCGGCACCCAACGTCTTGATCATGCCGATCAGGCCCGCCTTCGACGCGGTATAATTGCCCTGCCCCGGGTTGCCGGTGACGCCGACCACCGAGGTGATAGCGATGATGCGGCCGAAGCGCTTGCGCATCATCAATTTGGTGGCGGCGCGGGCAAGCCGGAAGGTCGAAGTCAAATTGATGTTGATGACCTCCTCCCAGTCCTCGTCACGGAGCTGCACGAAGAGATTGTCGCGCGTGATGCCGGCATTGGCGACGAGGATGTCGACCTGTCCCATCGCAGCCTCCGCAGCGGGCACCAGCGCCTCGACCTCGTCGGCCTTGGAGAGATTGCAGGGCAGCACATGGGTGCGCTCGCCGAGCTTGCCGGCAAGCTCATCCAGCACTTCCTTGCGCGTCCCTGATATCGCAACGGTGGCGCCCTGCGCGTGCAGCGCCTGCGCGATCGCGCCGCCGATGCCGCCGGTTGCGCCGGTGACGAGCGCCTTTTTGCCAGTCAAATCGAACATCGATAACTCCTCCAAGGCACGATCCGGAAAAGGACGCAGCGGTTTTCCGAAAGGATCGTGCGTCAACTAAAGAACTCAAGCGCGACGACGAATCATCGCGCCTCAGGCCTGCTTCGCAGCGGCCAACGCATCCTTGGCGGCAGCAATGTCGTTGGGACCACCGACCGCAACGCCGACGGCACCGTCCGCAATACGCTTGACGAGACCGGTCAGCACCTTGCCGGCACCGATCTCGAAGAAACGGGTGACGCCCTGCCCCGCCATATAGGCCACCGACTCGCGCCAGCGCACAGTGCCCGTGACCTGCTCGACCAGGCGGCGGCGGATCTCGTCGGGATCGGTGATCGCGCTCGCCAACACGTTCGACACCAGCGGAGCTGCCGGCGCCTTGATCGTGACCTTGGCCAGCGCCTCCGCCATCGCGTCGGCAGCCGGCTGCATCAGCTTGCAATGGAACGGTGCGGACACCGGCAGCAGCATTGCGCGCTTGGCGCCCTTGGTTTTGGCGATCTCGACGGCGCGATCGACCGCGGCCTTGTCGCCGGAGACGACCACTTGCCCGCCGCCATTGTCATTGGCGGCCTGGCAGACCTGCCCCTGCGCGGCCTCGTCCGCCACCGCCACGGCCGCCTCGTAGTCGAGGCCGAGCAGAGCGGCCATCGCACCGACGCCGACCGGCACGGCTTTTTGCATTGCGAGACCGCGGATGCGAAGCAGCCGCGCGGTGTCGGAAATCGTCAGGCTGCCGGCCGCGGCCAGCGCCGAATATTCACCCAGCGAGTGGCCGGCGACGAAGGCAGCATCCCGCCCCACGGAAAACCCGGCTTCGGCCTCCAGCACGCGCAGGGTGGCGACAGACACCGCCATCAAGGCCGGCTGGGCGTTTTGAGTGAGCTGGAGGGTTTCGGCCGGACCATCCCAGATGGTCGCCGTCAGCTTCTCCCCCAACGCGGCATCGACCTCGTCGAACACGGCGCGCGCCACCGGAAAGGCATCCGCCAGGGCCTTGCCCATCCCGACCGCCTGGGAACCCTGCCCCGGAAATGTGAATGCTGCCGTCATCGGCGCTCCCTGCTTGTCGGGCGTGATCCCTGCGAGAACCGGCAGCCGACTACGCACGGCCTTAGGCCATGGTTCCGGATCATGCTCCAAAGGGGGCCGTAGACACTGTCCGGGGCCGGAATGTCAAGCCAAGATAGGAACTTCGATCAGCCTTCAACTGAAGAGACGGCCCCCTAAAATCCGCCGGCCGTCTGGTTGGCGTCGACCTCGGACCCCGCCTGCGCGCGGCGCGCGCTGTTGACCAATTGCCCCGGGCGGTCATCGCGGTTCGGCTTCGCGGTCGCAAGCCGCAGCACGGCCGCGTAACTCGGTTGCACCTCCATACGGCCCGCATGCCGGCTCTCGCTCAGCAGGCGATGTACCTTCGGAAGATTGTAGCAGGGCACGTAGAACAAGAGATGATGTTCGAGGTGGTAGTTCACGTAGTACGGCGCGATGAACAGACGCTCGAGGAAATTGGCGTAAGTGGTGCGGGTATTGCGCAAGGGATCGCTGCTGTCAGGCACGACCGCGTGCTCGGCAATGTTGCGGATGCGAGTGATCACCATCATCCAGGTCAGGAGCGGCACCAGCCATAGCAGCGGATAGGCCCACCACACGCCGGCCGCCGTGAGCGCTGCGAACATCGCGCCATTGACCAGACATTGCGGGCCAAGCTTCTCCCAAAAATGCGCTGCGCGCTGTCGCAACGGCCAGTCCTTCGGCCCCAGCGCATTGAGCAACTGCGCCTTGCGCTGCTGGTAGCCGGTCTGCCCGGTGAGGTCGCGAATGAACTTGCGGCGATAGCTCAGCTTCGTGATGGGAAACGGCGCCGACAGCACGAGATCGGGATCATCCTCCTGCTGCGTGCGCGCATGATGCTGAAGGTGATAGCGCCGGTAGCTGCGCGTTTCCGCAAACAGAGGATAGGCGCAGAACCATTGGCTCAAAGTCAGATTGGTTTTCTCGTCGGCGGACAGGCAGCCATGCGCGCCGTCATGCATGAGGATCGCGAGCCCGAGCTGGCGCGAGCCGATGATGGCGACGGCGAAGATATAGGTGATCGGATTGGGCCACCACGCGACGAGGGCGATTGCCGCGATGATGAGCGCCCAGGCGTGCGCGATCAGCGCGACGCCTTTCCAGGTCACGCGCTGGCGCACGTCGGCAAGTTGGTCGTCGGTCAGGAAATCGCGGGCACGCATGCGAAGCGCAGTCATGGCCTAACTCTCCTCATTCGAATTGCTCGATGCGTCGCGCGCGTCGACGAGGCGCAGGCGCGCAGTGTCATCATTGGATTTCGCCTGCTCGCCCAACACGCGCAGCATCTCGGCGCATAGCGCCTCTGGCGAACGGCCCATCGCGTAGCCCTCGAGGATGATTCCGATGGCGACGGCCCAGAACCGCCGCGAACTCTCATCCGGTGCGCGCAGGGAGCGCCAGCCGTGCCGCGCGACTTGGCTCGCATAGGCCCGCGCACCTTCACTGTGCAGGCGCTCGATGGTGCGCTCGACCAGCGGCGCGAGATCCTGGCGCCGCCGCGTCAGCGTCAGCGCCTCGGCGAAGAAGGCCACCGAATCGCTCGCCGTAACGGTCTCGGCCAGCGCATGGGTATAATCCTGTGGCGTGCGCGCCTTCAGCGCCGCCTGCTCGGTCGCTCGCGCCAGGTACAGCAGCTCGCGGCAGGCGCATTCGACGAACAGCGCCTCCTTGGTGCGGAAGTAATAGGTGATCTGGCTCGGAAATGCGTTCGCAGCGGCTGCGATGTCGGTGATCGCCGTGCCCGACAGCCCCCGCTCCCGAAACAGCGGGCTCGCGGCATCCAGTAGCAGCGAGCGCATTTTGCGGCCCGCCGACCGCGTGGCACGGGCGGCGTGTTTGGGATCGCCTGCCGCCTCGAGCGGCTCCTGGGCCGACTTTTCTGCCATTGGGTTTCGCTCCAGTCAGATTTGTTTGTATGATATACAAACAAACAAATCAAGCCGGTATGGTGGTCCGCGGTGGATCACAGCCGCCCGCATCGGGACCATCCGCGCCAAAACTCCGCCTGCAATCTTGCCAGAAACCTTGCCAAGTCAGCCGAAATCCGTATAACGCGCCCATCCGCAGACCCCGGCCGGGAGCTGAACGGACGGTCTCAGCAAATCATTCGTGATTTTGGTGTGGCAGGGCCAGTCGGCCCGTCGTCCCGTGTTTCCGCCTTCTGAGCTTAATCCCAGAGTCCTTTCCGAAGGCCTCTTAAGGGCTTGACGCCGGGCGATGCGCCAACATGAGGAAAGGACTTCCATGGCTCTCTATGAGCATGTTTTTCTCGCGCGCCAAGACGCGAGCACGCAGCAGGTCGAAGAGCTGACTGCGCAGATGACCGGCATCGTCGAGGGTCTCGGCGGCAAGGTCACCAAGACCGAGAATTGGGGCGTACGCTCCCTCACCTACCGCATGAACAAGAACCGCAAGGCGCATTTCGTGCTGCTCAACATCGACGCGCCGTCCGCGGCGATCGCCGAGATCGAGCGCCAGGAGCGCATCAGCGAGGACGTGATCCGCTATCTCAGCGTCCGCGTCGAGGAGCTCGAGGAAGGCCCGTCCGCGATGATGCGCAAGGCCGACCGTGACCGCGAGCGTGACGACCGTGGCGGCGGATTCCGTGGCGATCGCGAAGGCGGTGGCTTCCGTGGCGACCGCGAGGGTGGTTTCCGTGGTGGCGATCGTGAAGGTGGCGGCTTCCGCGGTGACCGCGGTCCGCGCCGTCCGCGCGAAGACGTTGAAACCACCACCACCACCACCACGACGGATGGGGAGTAAGAACAATGGCTGAAGCTGGTGCACGCCGCCCGTTTTTCCGTCGTCGCAAGAGCTGCCCGTTCACGGGCGCGAATGCTCCGAAGATCGACTACAAGGACTCCAAGCTGCTGATGCGTTACGTCTCCGAGCGCGGCAAGATCGTGCCGAGCCGCATCACCGCGGTGTCCGCGAAGAAGCAGCGTGAGCTTGCCCGCGCCATCAAGCGCGCGCGGTTCCTGGGCCTGCTGCCTTACGTCATTCGCTAAGACGAATTCGGCCGGCGGCGACATCGCCGCCGGCCGTATCACCTAGTTTCTCATAAGGCTTCCGGGTCGTCCGGTCGCCGATGGTTGGGGCGAGATGCCTCTAACCGCTCGAAGGGAGCGGGACAGCTGATGATGGCCTTTGGACTGATAGCCCTGATCGCCGGCGCTGCGTCGGCCCTGATGTTCGCCTCGATCGCTTCGGGCGCGCTGATCTCGCTCGTCCTGTTCTATCTCGCACCGCTGCCGCTGATGGTCGCTTCGATCGGCTGGGGACCGCTTTGCGCAAGCCTCGGCGGCATCGCCGCCGCGGTTGGCCTCGGCGCGCTGTTCGGCCTGCCCTACTGCATTGCCTTCGCCGTCACCGTCGCATTGCCGGCCTGGTGGCTCGGCCATCTCGTCCTGCTCAGCCGGCAGGTCGGACCCGCCGCGCCGCAGGCCGCCGCCGAGCCGCCCACTGAGCCTGCGCTCGAATGGTATCCGATCGGCCGCATCCTGCTGTGGATCGCGGGCTTCGCCACGCTGACCACGATCGCCGCCCTGCTCACGATCGGCACCGACGCCGAGACCATCACCGGCACGCTGCGCCGTGGCTTGATGCGCCTCCTCCGCGCCGCCGACCCGCAGAGCTCCGGCGAGACCGACCAATTCGTCGGCGCACTGGTGCGGATCTTGCCGGCCGGTGCCACCATCGTCGCGATGATGACGCTGACCCTCAACCTCTGGCTCAGCACCAAGGTGACGGCGACGTCGGGCCGCCTGCGGCGCCCCTGGCCGGACCTGATGACGGCGGAGCTGCCGCCGATGACGCTCGTGGCGCTCTGCATCGCGCTCGCCTTCTGCTTCACCGGCGGACTGCTTGCGATCGTGGCGCAAATCGCGACGGCTGCGTTGATGATGGGATACGCGCTGACCGGCTTTGCCGTGCTGCATACGCTGACGCTGGCGCTAAAGAGCCGCACCTTCTGGCTCGGCTCGACCTACGCCGTCGTGGTCGTGTTCGGATGGCCTGTCATCGCGATGGTGATCCTCGGCCTTGCCGATGCCGTGTTCGGCCTCCGCGAACGCTTCCTTCGTACGCGCCAGCCACCGCCACTGCCGACCTCTTGAGTTCAAATCCGAAAGTTCAAGTTCGAAATTCCACCTCACTCAACACATCAAAGGAGAACGAATATGGAAGTCATTTTGCTGGAACGCGTCAACAAGCTCGGTCACATGGGCGAAGTCGTGAAGGTTCGCGACGGTTATGCCCGCAATTTCCTGCTCAAGCGAGGCAAGGCGCTGCGCGCCACCGCCGACAACCGTGCCAAGTACGACGGCATGAAGGCCGAGCTCGAGGCTCGCAACCTTGAGTCCAAGGGCGAGGCGTCAAAGGTCGCCGAGAAGATCCAGGGCAAGAACATCATCGTGATCCGTCAGGCTTCGGAAGCCGGCCAACTGTTCGGCTCGGTCAACGTGCGCGACATCGTCGTGGCGTTCGAAGCCGACGGTGTTTCGCTGTCGCGCCCGCAGGTTCAGCTCGACGCGCCGATCAAGACCATCGGCAAGCACACCATCACGGTCGCCATCCACCCCGAGGTCGAGGTCGAGATCAGTGTCACCGTGGCGCGCAGCCAGGACGAGGCCGAGCGCATCAACCGCGGCGAGGACATCTCGAGCCGGAACGAAGATCGGGATGCTGCTGCCGAAGCGATCGCCGCCGCCGGCGAGTTCTTCGACCCGGAAGCCCTGCAGGATGACGCCGAGCCGGCGCCGGCTGCGGAAGAGACCGAGAAGTAAGCCTCGCATTCGCGCAAGGCTTTCGAAGCCCGGTCGCCTCAGGCGGCCGGGTTTTTCGTTTTGGCGGCAACGTCCTCGCCCAGCATCGCGATCGACGCGAGCGCCGTTGCCGTATGCTTCTCGACGCCGTCGGTGACGCAGAAAACGTCGGCTGCGACCACGGAGACCTGACGCCCCGGCTTGATCACCCTCGCCCGGCAGATCAGCTTCTCGCCGGCCGCCGGCGACAACAGATTGAGCTTGTATTCGGCCGTCAGCGCCGGCTGGCCGCGCGAGGTCGCGGCTGCGATCGTCGTGGCGTTGTCGACCAGGAAGGCGGTGACGCCACCGTGGAAGAAGCCGTGCTGTTGCAACAGCTCCGGCCGGCGTTCCACCGCGATCGTGCAGGTGCCGCGCGACAATTCGGACAGCTCGGCGCCGACCAGATTCATAAAGCCCTGCCGGCCGACATTGGCGTGGATGCGCTCGGCGATCGGTCCGAATTCGGGATCTGCTTCGGGTCGCATGATGTGTCTCCTTATTGCCCGTTGATACGATCGAGCGGCCGTAGCGCGCGGCGGGCGCAGGCGATCAACGTGTCGGTTTCGGCGCGTGGATCGGCGCGGTCGCGTCCCGACAGGAATGCGCGGCAAAAAATCTGCGCCGGACCGATGAGCTGGCTGACGAACATCACCGGCGTCATCGGCAAGAGCTCGCCGCGCGTGACCAGCGGCGCGCGCCAACGCTCGATGCCTTCGGCAAGGCGCGCATTCTGCGCGCGCTGGGCATCGCGAACGTTCTCGCCCCATTCACTGCGCGAGATCTCGAAGAGATAGCGCGCCTCGCGCCGGCTGGTGACGACCCAATCGAGATGGGCCCGGATCAGCCGGTCGATGCCCTGCTCCGCATCGGGGAGAGGATCGAGTGCTGCCAGCATCGCGGCGTGATAGTGCCGCAGCACCTCCAGAAACAGCGCACCCGCCAGCTCCTTCTTCGAGCCGAACACGTGGAAGAAGCTGCCATTGGAGGCGCGCGCGCGGGCGCGGATCGCTGCCACCGTGGCCGCTTCGAAGCCGACGCGGTCGAAGACGAAAAGCCCCGCCGCCAACAAATCCTCGCGCACACCAGCCGTCATCAACGCCCCTAGAGAGGCACTCTAGAGTAACACTCTAGTTGCGGTCAAGAGGACGAAGACCGCGCCAGAGCGCGGCCTTGGCATGCCCGTAAATGTGGTCGCTTATCGCGAAATCGGCGGCGCCGGCGGACCCGACGATTCGGCAGGCGCCGGTGGGGCCGCAGCAGTCGCTGGCCGTGCGGGCTCCTGCAACTTCGCTGGCGGCTCGGACCTCGCTGCGGGCTTGGGAGCAGCCTCTTCCGCCGCCTTTGGCGCCGCTGGCTCGGCAGGCTTCGCGGCCGACGGTGCCGCCGGCGTCACCTGCGGCACCGGATCGGGCCGCGACGCCGGAGTCTCGCTGCCGCGCGGCTCGACCTTGGCGCTTTCCGGCTTGGCCTCGGCGGGCTTCTCGGACGGCTTGCCGCCTTCAGATTTGGGCTCGCCGGAGTCCACTTTCGCGGTCTCGGGCTTGGTCTCGGGCTTGGGCTCGACCTTCGGCTCGCTCTTCTTGTCGTCTGCCGCCGGCGTCGCGGCGTCGACCTTCGGCGCTTCTTCGCCCTCCGGCTTGCCGCGCTTCCCGCGCTTGCCCTTGCGGCCTTCGGGTACGGTCTGAGCCTCGGGCTTCGCGCCTTCCTTCGTTCCGTCTTCGGCCGGCCGCGCGGCGCGCTTCTGACGCGCGCCCTCGGCGGCGGGAGCGGCAGCTTCGCCTTCCGGCTTGGCGGGCTCTTGGGAACGTTGGCGGCGGCCCTGACGTTCAGGGGACTGCGCGGGGTTGGTATTGGCTTCCTTGTCCTTGTCCTTGGCGCCGTCCTTCTTGTCCTTGCCGTCCTTGGCTTGGTAGCGGGTGTCGGTGGCTCCGTTGGAGACGAGGTAGGAGGCGAGCACGCCGGCCATGTCGGGGCTGGTCGTGTAATGCTGACGCAGGAAGCCCGGCAGCGAGCCCGGCGCCACCGTCTTCAACAGTCCGCGCGGGCTCTTGTGACATGCATTGCAGGTCTGCGCGAAAAGCTGGGATGGGGCCTTGCCGGCCTCGAGGTTCGTCGCCTGCGCGAGAACGGTATCGGTCGCGCCGAAGCCGATCAGAAGCAAGATCATCGCGAGGCTGAGCGCTCGGCTCGACATTCCCATCATCTCCATTGAATTCCGAGAGGTGCAGCCGGCAGGCGGCACCGCGGCGGGTCACCTTTTATCCGATTGAGCCGCGAATGGAAGCAGCCTCCGCGCGCAAGGATGTGATTAAGCGGTTTTGGAATATCCGCTTTGAACACAGCGCAATAGCGGGGCCAAGGCACCTCCCTAGATGCAAGCGCATAGGAACCGCTGGGATGCCCGGGCGTAGGGTGTGAATGCCGGGTTAGTCGCATCTCTTCGGGTTCGCTCGAGAGGATGGGTGCCGATGGACCGATTGTTGCGTCAATTCCTGTCTCAATTCATCCGCCGCGGGTCGATGACGGTGACCACGGCGAAGGGCTCGAAGTTCACCGTCGGCGACGGCTCGGGCGAACCGGTCGCAGTCCGCTTCGTCACCGCGGACGCAGAGCGGAAGATCCTCGTCAATCCCGAACTCGGGCTTGGCGAGGCCTATATGGACGGCGAGTTCGTCGTCGAGCACGGCACCATAGCTGATGCCCTCGCGATCCTGCTCGATCAACCCGACCTATTGCCGCACTGGGCGAAACCCTGGTGGCACCTGCGCTATCTGGTGCGGCACCTGAAGCAGTTCAATCCACGCCCGCGCTCCCGCAGCAACGTCGCACACCATTACGATCTCGATGCAAGGCTCTATTCGCTCTTCCTCGACGCCGACAAGCAATACAGCTGCGCCTATTTCGAGACGCCGGAGAGCACGCTCGACGATGCGCAGCTCGCCAAGAAACGGCATATCGCCGCAAAGCTGCTCGTCAAAAGCGGCCAGCGCGTGCTCGACATCGGCTCGGGCTGGGGCGGACTTGGGCTCTATCTCGCCGAGATCGCAGGTGCTGACGTCACCGGCGTCACGTTGTCGACCGAGCAGTTGCAGATCGCCAATACGCGCGCAGCCGAAAAGGGCCTGACCAGATCGGCCAAATTCCTGCTTCAGGACTATCGCGACATCGCCGGCCCGTTCGACCGCATCGTCTCAGTCGGCATGTTGGAGCATGTCGGCGCGCGCTTCTACGACACCTACTTCCAGCGCTGCGCCGAGCTTCTGGACAAGGACGGCGTCATGTTGCTGCACTCGATCGGCCGTTCGCAGGGCCCGGACTCCACCAATCCCTGGATCGCCAAATACATATTTCCCGGCGGCTACATCCCTGCCCTCTCGGAGGTGCTGCCGGCCATCGAGCGCGCCGGCCTGCTGGTCTGCGACATCGAGATACTGCGCCTGCACTACGCCGAAACGCTGAAGGCATGGCGCGAGCGCTTCATGGCGCGACGCGAAGAAGCCGTGCAGCTGTATGACGAGCGCTTCGCGCTGATGTGGGAATTTTATCTGGCAGCCAGCGAGATGACGTTCCGCAAGCAGGATATGATGAACTTCCAGATCCAACTCACCCGGCGTCAAGGCGTAGTGCCGATGACGCGCAATTACATCGCGCGTGAAGAAGCCCGCCTGCGGGCTGTCGAAGCCGGCGCCACGCCGAGACTGAAGCTGGCTGGTGAATAAGTCCTAGTGGCGCAGGGTCGAAACCGGAGCGGACGGGTAAGAGGCCGTTAAGGCCAATTGCATCCGCAGTGCCTTCAGGATTTCGGGGGCGACCGGTTCCCGACGCACTTCCGGCCGCTCAGCGTGCTCCATGGCCGCGATCAGCCCCGACAGCCAAAGTCGGCCGCCTGCTTCGCTTCGCCAATTCCGGGGCTGCCGTTCTGGCCGCATCGCTTGCCTCGTTCCCTGGTGGCAGATCGGGAGACAACCCCCCGCCCCGCTAACCTGTTCCGGCTGTACCCCCGAAAGAATCCGGGGAGATGTGATCTGCTTCACATAAGTCTCGTCGGCCCTGGCTTAGACCGTCGCCATGAGCAACGAGACCAAAACCTCATTCGACGTGCAGGACGACCTCCGCACCGATTACGCCCTGATCGCTACCGGCGTCGGGGCGGCCCTGGTTGCACTGGTTTACCTCCTGCTGGTCTGAACCGAGCCGAAAGCGCGCCCAGCGTGCATCATTCGCGCGCGTCTCGATATGTCGACCCGCCGACCCATCAGGTTCACTTCATCCGGCGTTTTCCGCGGCACGGTAGCGGCCGCTTTAGGCGGCGACCTGGTTCTACGAAAATCCGTCAAGCGGGGCGCGTGCTGCGGCGGCCAATCATCCACCATTTTAATGATCGGTTGATAGCGGCCAGCTTTCGCTTCCGCTTTGGTCTGAGGCGGCGCTTTATCCCGGCCCCGCATCCGCCCCAGAAAATTGCTATCGCTCGACCATGGCCCTGACTGATTCGAACGTTCTCAAACTCGCGCCCGAAGCCGGAACCCCCGCCTATCGAAGCGCGCCGCATAATATTGAAGCGGAACAGAGCCTTCTGGGCGCGATCCTGGTCAACAATGACGCGTTTTACCGCGTTTCCGACTTCCTGGAGCCGAAGCATTATTTCGAGCCGCTGCACCAGACCATCTTCGAGACCGCCTCGAGCCTGATCCGGATGGGCAAGATCGCGACGCCCGTCACGCTGAAGACATTCCTGCCCGCCGACACCGACATCGGCGGCATGACCATCGGGCAATATCTGGCGCGCCTCGCCGCCGAAGCGACCACCATCATCAATGCCCAGGATTATGGGCGCACCATCTACGATCTGGCATTGCGACGCGACCTGATCGGCATCGGCGAGGACATGGTCAATGTCGCCTATGACGCCCCTGTTGACTTCGCGCCACGGGCGCAGATCGAGGACGCCGAACGCCGCCTCTACGAACTCGCCGAATCCGGTCGCTATGACGGCGGCTTCCAGAAATTCTCGCAGGCGCTGACGCTTGCGGTCGATCTGGCCGCGAAAGCGTTCCAGCGCGACGGAAAGCTGTCGGGCATCTCGACCGGCCTGCGCGACCTCGACACCAAGATGGGCGGATTGCAGCACTCCGACCTCATCATCGTCGCCGGCCGCCCCGGCATGGGCAAGACCTCGCTTGCAACCAACATCGCCTACAACGTCGCCCGGGCCTACGTTCCAGAGCTCCAGGCCGACGGCACCATGAGGGCCGCCCATGGCGGCGTCATCGGCTTCTTCTCCTGCGAAATGTCGGCCGACCAGCTCGCCACACGTATCGTGGCCGAGCGCACCGGCATCCCCTCCTCGTCGATCCGCCGCGGCGGCATCTCCGAGGCCGATTTCGAGAAGATCCGCGAGGTCTCGATCGAGCTGCAGTCGCTGCCCTTCTATGTCGACGAAACGGGCGGTCTCTCGATTGCGCAGCTGATGGCGCGCGCCCGCCGGCTGAAGCGGCAGAAGGGCCTCGACCTCATCGTCATCGATTACATCCAGCTCTTGTCGGGTTCGGGCAAGCGCAGCGAAAACCGCGTGCAGGAAATCACCGAGATCACGACCAGCCTGAAAGCGCTCGCCAAGGAACTGAGCGTGCCCGTGATTGCGCTCTCGCAGCTCTCGCGCCAGGTCGAATCCCGTGACGACAAGCGGCCGCAGCTCTCGGATTTGCGCGAATCGGGCTCGATCGAGCAGGACGCCGACGTCGTGCTGTTCGTCTACCGCGAGGAATATTACCTCGGAAACAAGGAGCCGCGCCCGGGTACACCCGAGCACGAAAAATGGCGCCTGGACATGGATCTTGCGCATGGCAAGGCCGAAGTCATCATCGGCAAGCAGCGCCACGGCCCGACCGGCACCGTCGACGTGGCCTTCGAAGCGTCGATCACACGGTTCGGCGACCTCGCGCCGGACAGCCAGGTGCCGGACCGCGGCGGCGGCGACTACTGAGTTCCCTGGGTTGAACCTGACCGGCCTCTTGCGTAAAACGGCGCCATGACAATGGCGTCCGACCCGAAAATGATCCCGCAATCCGGCCTTCTCTCCGCGGAGGCCAATCAGGCTGCCGCGCTCGCGACCTTCGGCGGCGTGCTCACCGTCGACCTCGACGCCATCATCGCCAATTGGCGCAAGCTCGAGAAGACGGCGGTGCCGGCCGAATGTTCGGCAGTGATCAAGGCAGACGCCTATGGCTGCGGCGCCGAGCAAGTCGCGCGTGCCCTGAACAAGGCCGGCTGCAAAACCTTCTTCGTCGCTACCATCGAGGAAGCGCGCAAGGTGCGCGCGGCGGTGCCGGAGCCTGCGATCTACGTGCTCGGCGGCTATTTCCAGAACACGGGCGAGCACTACGCCCAGATCAACTGCCGCCCCGTGATCGGCGATCTCAACGAGCTTGCCGAGTGGGACGTGTTCTGCCGCCGCACCGGCTGGACCGGTGGCGCCGCCATCCACATCGACACCGGCATGAATCGGCTCGGCCTGACGCTTGCGGAAGCACAGGCCATCATCCCCCGCATCAACGCCGGCGATCACGGCATCACGCTGGTGATGAGCCATCTGGTTTCGGCCGAACAGCTCAACAACCCGGTGAACGCCAAGCAACTCGCGGCCTTCCGCGGCATCGCCAGCGAATTCTCCGGCGTGCCGGCGGCGCTCGCCAATTCGTCAGGCGTCTTTCTCGGCGCGCCCTTCCAGTTCGACATGGTGCGGCCGGGCGCCGCGCTCTACGGCGTCAACCCGACGCCGGAGGCCGACAATCCGATGCAGCCGGTGGTCGATCTCAAGGCCCGCATCGTGCAGATCCGCAATATCGAGCGCGGCGAGAGCGTCGGCTATGGCGGCACCTGGACCGCACGGCGGCCGACGAAACTGGCGATCATCGCGGTCGGCTATGCCGACGGCTATTTCCGCGCCGCAAGCTCCAACGATGGCACCCGCGGCGCCGAGGTCATCGTCGCCGGCAAGCGCTGTCCGGTCGCCGGCCGCGTCTCGATGGATCTGATCGCGATCGACATCACCGATCTGCCGCCGAACGCGGCGCGGCGCGGCCACATGGTGACGCTGCTCGGCGAGGGCATCACCGTCGACGAGCTCGCGCATCATTTCGGAACGATCGGCTACGAGGTGCTGACCAGCCTCGGCCGCCGCTACGCCCGCATCTACAAGGGCGGGAATGTGGTGGAGCCGCTGGCCAAGCCGGCGCCCGCACAGGCGGTCGAGCAGCAACCGCCCGCTCCGCCGCCGATCGAGCAGCCCGCGAGCCCGCCGCCGCTGCCGGGCTGAGCAGCGCGCCGCTTACTTCTTTTTCCTGCTGTCCAGCGCCGTCTTGCAAGTTGCGCTGAGCTTGTCGCGCTTGGCGTTGAGGCAGGCGACGATGCCGCCACCCGGCGCAATGCCGGCGCAGAATTTGTCATAGTCCGCCTTGCACGCGCCGCGTGGATCGGATGATTGTGCCGAGACGCCCCCGGAGAACGCAACGGCGACGGCGATAACGGCAAAGCTCAACTTGGACATTGTTTCTCCGGTAACGGAAGGCAGGAGCCGGTAGCTCTACATGAAGATCGCGACATTCAACATCAACAACATCAATCGGCGCCTGCCCAATCTGTTGGCATGGATGCGAACGGCGAAGCCCGACGTCGTCGCACTTCAGGAGTTGAAGGCAAGTGATGGCGAATTTCCGGCGGCCGCGATCGAAAAGGCCGGTTACGGCGCAGTGTGGTGTGGACAGAAGACCTGGAACGGCGTCGCCATCCTGGCCCGCAATGCCGAGCCCATTCTCACCCGCGATCGCTTGCCGGGAAAGCCTGCCGATCACGAAGCCCGCTACATCGAGGCCGCGGTACGCGGTGTCATCGTCACCAGCATCTACCTGCCGAACGGCAATCCGCAACCGGGACCGAAATTCGACTACAAGCTCGACTGGTTCGCGCGGCTCAAGCGCCATGCCAGAACGTTGATCAAGCAGGACCTGCCCGTGGTGCTCGCCGGCGACTACAACGTTGCGCCTGATGAGATCGACATCTATCCGACGCGCTCGTGGGACAAGGATGCCTTGATCCAGCCGAAGAGCCGTGCAGCTTTTGCCTCGCTGGTGGCGCAAGGCTGGTGTGACGCGATCCGCGAACTGCACCCGGAGAAACGCATCTACACCTTCTGGGATTACAAGCGAAACCGCTGGCCGCGCGATGCGGGCCTGCGGCTCGATCATCTCCTGCTCAGCCCTGCCCTCGCCTCACGCCTGGCAAAAGCCGGCGTGGACAAGAAGGTTCGCGGCGAGGAAGGCGCGAGCGATCACGCACCGGCGTGGGTGGTGCTGCGCTAGGTCAGCGCCCGTAATAGTCCTGCACCGTGTCCCACGCTGCTTTTTGCAGCAGCTCCACCGTCGGTGCGTCCAGTCCCATCGTGTAGGAATTGCCGACCGGCGAGCGGCCCGTCAGCGCGGCGAAGGTCACGCAGGTCGCCAGATACGTGCCTGCGGGGCTCGGGTGCCGCTTGTCCGGCGCATACAGATTGAGCTCGGGCTGCAGCTTGCGCACGCGTGCGAAGGCAAGGCCTGCGGGAATGACCAGTGCATCATTGGCGTTGCCTGCGATCGTGTAGGCCTCGGCCAGCGCTTCCGTCATCTCAGGCTTGTCGGCATAGGCCCAGGACATGAACACGACCGGGCGCATGCCGTGGGAGCGGACGATCTCGCTGTCCTTCTTCGCGAAGGTCGCGAACGCGTCCTGCAATTGCGGATGGATGGGGCACTGGCTGCAATCCATCATCACGACGGCGTCGTACTGCCTGCCCGGCTTGTTGAAGACGACGTTGTTCTGCTCGTCGAACGAATAGCCGCCGAGGCCGCCCGGCCGCAGCAGATTGTCCATGTCGTGCCAATCGAGGCCGGAGCCGCCGATCGTTGCCATGGTGTTGCGATAGGCTGCCTTGTCTTCGGGATAGGCAGCCCGCTCCATGAAGGAGAGATGCCCGGGCATGCCGTTGTTGTAGTAGAAGAAGCTGTTGCCGACGAACAGCGCGGCCTTGGGAAAATCCGGTCCTGACGTCGTGACCTTGGGCCTGGTCTGCGCCTGCGCATTGACGCTGGCTACAACGGCCAGACACATCGCGAGCATCACTCGCGCGAAAAGACGCATCATCGGCTTCCTCCCTTTTTCTGTCGGGCCGGAAACAGATCAGCTTTTCAACAGTGCCTCAAGAGCGCGGACGAGCAGCAGACATGCGTGAGAGCGCATGCTCACCACAGATTCTTGCCGTCGATCATAGTCACCGGCACGGCCTCCAGATCGAATTCGTCGAACAGGCGCGCGTTGACGGCGACCCTCGGATTGTCGAAATCGGGTTTGCCGGTGGACCAGTCCGGCGACTCCGAATAGGTACCGCAGCCGCAGCTTGCGCAGAAATGGTGTTTGACGGTGCGGCTGCCCCAGAGATAGGTCGCGACGTTCTCCGCGGGCGACAGCAGCCGAAATTGCGCCGGCGTGTAATAGGCCCACAACGCGCCGCGCTTGGCGCAGAGCGAGCAGGTGCAACGGGTCACGCTCGAGGGCGCCTCCGTCACCTCGAACACCGTCTCACCGCAATGACAGCTTCCCTCGACCCGCATGACCCGCTCTCCGTTTTGTCAGGAGATGGTCGTAGCCGGACCCTGCTGCCAACATGCTGTCAGCAGCGCGCAGCCGGGTTTGCTCGAGTGCTGCGAGCCCCGACTTGCCGCGCCACCCCACCAAAAACATGAAAAACAACCCCATGCACAGTAGCCGACCGCTGGCAAATCAATGGGTTACGCATGCTCCGAAACACAGGTTTGACGCGTTGGGCGAACACTGGCGGGATGTCTTTAGAAGCGGTCATCGACAGGATTGAGCGTGGGCTTCATCGCTGCAGCGCGTCATGCGATACGAAGGGCCGACCGGAGACAGCTCGGGCCGCTTGATATGAAGGGACAGCGCACCGACGCGCCTCTTCAGGAGAGTCGTAGGCATGAAATTGCGATGGCGAATTGCAATCTTTGGTGCGGCTCTAATCGGCGCAGCTTTGAGCTACGCTTATACTCATACCGCAATCAGGGTGACTGAGCCGTGCCGGAGAAGTCCTTCGGGAGAGGTGGTCTGTCCTCCGCCCTACAAGCCGTAATGCTTATGCCTACCGGATGACCTCGTAGGCGACTTGCATTGCCTCCTCGTTCTCCGTCGCAGGATGGCGACGGAGGACTGAGTTACTGGGCCTCGGCGATCCTCGGTCCAGATGACGGCATCTGCGCGTGAGTTGCCGCGGGCCGGTTCGAAGGCGATGCCGGGTCCGGTAATCGGAAAGCGGCGTCGGCCGGCGCTCCCTGGGGTGGGCGGCGGGCAACGGTTGTCGGAAGCACGATCACTTTCGCGCCGACTTTCACGCGATCATAGAGGTCAACGACGTCCTCATTGGTCAGCCGGATACAGCCGGACGAGACCCGCTTCCCGATCGTATCGGGCTTGTTGGTGCCGTGAATTCGATATTCGGTGTCGCCCAGATACATCGCCCGAGCGCCAAGCGGGTTGCCCGGGCCACCTGCCATGAACCGCGGCAGATAGGGCTGACGCGAGACCATCTCCGCAGGCGGATGCCAATCCGGCCATTCTGCCTTGCGAGCCACAGTCTGCTCACCGGACCATGTGAAACCTTCGCGGCCAACGCCGATGCCGTAGCGCAGTGCCTGCGCGTCATTCAGAACGAGATAGAGGAATGTGTTCTTGGTATCGATGATCACGGTGCCCGGCGTCTGGCGGCTGGCGTAGTCGACCACCTGCCGCACGAGTGCTCCGGGAACGTCGGCCGCTTTGGGCGGTTCGACCAGAGGCGCCGGGGCCGGAAGCGGAGCCGAAGCCGGCGTCGGAGCCGGAGCTGATGCATGAACAGCCGTTGAGACGTAAACCGGAGTGGACGACGCTTGGGCTTCGTGCGCGGTCGGCTTTCGGGCCGGTTGCAGGTTCGTCGGTCGGGACAGCAAACCGTACCCCAACGCGGCGACGGCCACGGCGCCAATTGCAACTCGCGCGGCCATCGGAATTGCGAACGTCTCCGCCTTTCCGCGCTTGGACCGCTTACCCATACTCTTCCCCCAGATCACTATGCTCACGAGAGGTACCCAGTAAGATTTAAGAAACTTCGAAGCGATTTCGCTCAGACTGGAACCGTCGGCGACGGTTAACGCCGGCTCTCGTTCGGCAAGATGGGGTTCCCTCGCCTCGCTGATCGCCCGCGCCGCTGGCCACGTCTAAACTCTCCCGATTCGTGGAGACCGTTTTGGCTTTCCTCTTCGTCCTCATCGTCGGCCTCGTCGCAGGCACCATTTCCGGCATCGTCGGCACGGGCTCGTCGATCATGCTGATGCCGGTGCTGGTCTATGCCTACGGGCCAAAGGAGGCGGTGCCGATCATGGCGGTGGCCGCCGTCATGGCCAATCTCTCACGGATCCTGGCCTGGTGGCGCGAGGTCGATTGGCGTGCCTGCGCGGCCTATTCGGTCACGGGCATTCCGGCTGCCGTGCTCGGCGCGCGGACGCTGCTGGCGCTGCCCTCGCACGCCGTCGATCTTGCCATCGGGGTCTTCCTGATCGCGATGGTGCCGGTGCGACACTGGCTGGCGCGGCACGATCTCAAGGCCAATCTCTGGCACCTGGCGATCGGCGGGGCCGTCATCGGTTATCTCACCGGCATCGTCGTCTCCACCGGCCCGCTCAGCGTCCCGCTGTTCCTGTTCTACGGCTTGTCCCGGGGCGCCTTCCTCGCCACCGAAGCGGCTTCTTCGCTCGGGCTCTATGCCGCGAAATCCGTGACCTTCGAACGGTTCGGCGCGCTGACCGGCGATGTGTTCGTCAAAGGCCTCGTCGCTGGATCGTCGTTGATGGCGGGCGCCTTCATCGCCAAACGCTTCGTGCTGCGCCTGAAGCCGGAGATGTTCCGCGTGGTGATGGACGCGATCATGATCGCGGCCGGCCTCTCCATGCTCTGGAACGCCGCGCAGCCGTAGCCGCGCTGCGCTTCAGACCGCCAACTCGGGCGCGATCGACGGGCTGTCCTCGAGGATGCGGCTCTGGTGAACCGGCCGTCCCTCGAGCCATAGCAACACGGCCTCGAGTGGCTGCGGCCGATGATAGAGAAAGCCCTGCCCGAACCTCACGCCCATCTCGCGCATGGCCTGGGCCTGCTCGGCGCGCTCGATGCCTTCGGCCACCAAAGTGAGGCCCAGCGTGCCGGCGAGCGATGCGATCACGCCAACAATCGCCTTGTCTTCCGCGCTGTCGGGTATCTCGTTGATGAAGGCCTTGTCGATCTTGACCTTGTCCAGCGGAAACCGCCTGAGATGGGCGAGCGAGCTGTAGCCAGTGCCGAAATCGTCGAGCGCGATGGTGGCACCCAGGCGCCGCAGGCGGTGCAGCGTCTCGGATGCGCTGGCCATGTTGTTGATCAGCGATCCCTCGGTGATCTCGAGCTCCAGCAACGATGCCGCGACGTCAAAGCGCGCGCAGGTCGCGCGCAGCTCGGCGGCGAACGAATGGTCGGCGAGCTCGGACGGCGGCAGATTGATCGCGATCCGGATATGCGACCTGCCGGCCGCAGCCAGATGTTGCAGGGCGCGGCAGGCGTCGGTGAGCACATAGCGCGTCAGCCGCGCATTGTTGCCGCTGCGCTCGATCAGCGGCAAGAATTCGCCCGGACCGATCACGCCATGTTCCGGATGGCGCCAGCGGATCAGCGCTTCCAGGCCGACGATGTCGTGGCTTTCGAGATCGACCTGGCTTTGATACCAGACCTCGAATTGCCTCTCGTCGAAGCCTGTGGGAATGGCAAGTTCGAGCTCGCGGCGGCGGCGATAGTCGCGCTGAAGCGCTTCGTCGAGCACCGCGACCGTGCCGGGCGCCTTGCTCTTGGCGTGGTAGAGCGCGATGTCGGCGAGCGCCGGCAGGTGCGAAAGCTCGGGATCTCCGGCACGGCGCACGGCAAGGCCGATGCTGGCACGCGGCACGACTTGCTTGTCGTGAAGCCGGATCGGCTCGGAAATCGCATCAAGCAATTGGCGCGCAAACCTGTGCGCGCTCTCCTCGTTGCTGACCTCGGGGCGAATGACGACGAATTCATCGCCGCCGAGCCGGGCCACCCAATCTTGCGGTTCGACCGCACCACGGAGGCGCTCGGAAATGTGCACCAGGAACTTGTCGCCGGAATCATGGCCAAAAGTGTCGTTGATGCCCTTGAAGTCGTCGAGATCGATGAAGCAGAGCGCGATCAGCGCGTCCGGCGAGCCGGCATCGTGACTCAGGGTCACGAGGTGCTCGGAGAGCGAGCGGCGATTGGGCAGCCCCGTGAGCGGATCGTGCGCGGCCATGTGCCCGAGTCGGTCGAGTGCACCCGACGTCGTGTGCTGCATGGCGTTGAAGGCATGCGCGAGCTGACCGAACTCGTTCGACGATTTGACCTCCGCCGGATAGGCGCGGCCGTCCTGCTTGCTGCGCTGGATCGCGGACATCATTGCCGCCAGCGGCCTGCCGATGAAGAGGTTGGCGGAGATCCGCATGGCGATCAGGGTCGCAAACGTTGCCAACAGGCCGACGACCAGCAGCAGCACCAGCCGGCTGCCCGTGTCCGCGTAGAGCGCCGCATGCGAATATACGATCGCGATGCGGCCGGCCTGCACGGCCATGTTGCCGTTGCTGTAGTTGATCGGACGCGAGATCTCCGCGACCGCCTGCCCCGCCGGGCGCGCCACCACGCGGGCAATCGCGATTCCGGTATCGTCGTAAACGGCCGCCGCGGCGATGCTCTCGTCGTGCATGATCTCGTTGAGCACGCTCTTGACCTGGTCGTAACGCATCTTCCAGAGCGGTTCGGCGATCAGTTCGGCGCGGCTCTCGGCGACGCGGGCGATGCGGGCGTCGAGCTGCCTGATCTGCGACCAGAAGCTCGAGGCCTCGACGCCGGCGGAGGCGAGCAATTGAACCAGCAACAGAACAGGTACTGTCGCCCAGATCATCGCACGGACGACCGAGCGCAAGCGCGGCGGCGCCGCCTGCTGCTTGCGATCCGGATCGGTCATGTCGTCGCCGTTTCGCATCAGTCGGCAGCGCCTTCCACAGGGGTCAGCGACGAGATCAGCGCATCAACGGAGAAGTCGTACTGGCCGCAGCGCCCTGCCTTGGCCCTGAAACGCGCGAAATCGATCCGGTCGAAGGCGCGCGTGGTGATGAGGTCGCCGACCGCAGCGAGGTTGTCGCGCGTGATCGCGGACGTCTTGACCTCGACGCGGGGTGATAGGGCCCCGAAATCGCAGCCATCAGCGTAGTCGCGCAAGAGAACGATCGACCAGCCGCCGAGCAGGAAATGCCCGCCGTCGGTCAAGAGCAGACGACCCGCCTTGATCTCGCGCAGCGCATCCTCCGACCAGTTGAGGCCGACCAATTGGATGTTCCGCCCGGGCGTGAGGCCGGCAGCGCTCACTGCGCGAAGCGCTCCCAGCGCCATCGGATCGTTTCCGGCCCATATGCCCGCAGGCCGGATCTCCTTGCGCGTGGCCCAGCTCAGATAATTCGTGGTGACATGCTCGGCCTCCGACTGCGTCCAGTTGGCGAACAGCATCCGATCCACCACGACGTCGGGCGCGGCGTCCACCGCGAGCTTGAGACCCGCGTTGCGGGCGATCGAGGCCGGCGTGATCTCGTCGCCACCGATGCCGAGAATGTGGATCTTGCCGTCCGGGCTCTGCCATTTCTCGGCACGCGCAGCGTCGATCAGGGCGTTGGCCATCCGCGCGCCCGCGGTCTGAAGATCCGTCGTGATGTCGCCGAGCCAGGTCTTGAGCTTTTGACGCGGCGGTCCAAGACGCGCCGCATCGTCGCCGATCAGCGTGTTCGAGAGCAGCAGCGTCCTGATCCCGGCGGCCTCGGCTGCCTCCATGATCGGGACGGCAGCGGATTCCTCGTTCGAGAGAATGAGAAAGTCGGGCTTGTCGCTGCGTGCCACCACGCCGAACCCGAGCTCCTGCATGGTGCGGTAATTGCGCTCGCTGGTCAGCACCTCGACATGCGCGCCGAGCTTGCGGCCGGCGGCCTGCATGGTCAGCGAAACCATGTCCCAATAGACCTCGCCGGTCTTGCCCGGGTTGACGAAGACGACGTTGAGACGCTTCGCATCGGCCGCAACAGCGCCGCCAGACGGCATCAGAGCGCCGCAGGTGATGCCGAAAGCCAGCAATATCCGCAAAAGTCCGGTCATTCGTTTCGCCATCCCGTATTGGTTCCGAGACTGGACCCGCGTCCGCTAACATTTGGCAAAGTCCGGCCTGTTGCGGCGGCATAGAGCTAACAAAGTGTGTATCAGGCGTGCCGAACTGCGATGCGGTCCGCTCGACTCACGCTCTCGACCCGTCATTCCGTGCTATCAGCAAACCTGAAACCCCCGACTCGCTATCCCCCGGACTCGCTGTCCCCATGGCCAAGAACACACTTTCCTTCGTCTGCCAGAACTGCGGCGCGGCCTATAACCGCTGGCAGGGCAAGTGCGAGTCCTGCGGCGAGTGGAATACGCTCGCGGAGGAGGACACGACCGGCAGCGTGCCGGTGTCGATCCGCTCCAAGCGCAAGGGGCGGACGTTCGCGCTGGAGAGCCTGTCCGGAAAAACCCAGGACGCCCCGCGTCTGTCCTCGGGCATGACGGAGCTCGATCGCGTCACCGGCGGCGGCTTCGTGCGCGGCTCGGTGCTTCTGGTCGGCGGCGATCCCGGCATCGGCAAGTCGACGCTGCTGACGCAGGCCACAAGCCTGCTCGCACGCGCCGGTCACCGCGTCGTCTACATCTCCGGCGAAGAGGCGGTCGCACAGGTGCGGTTGCGCGCGGAGCGGCTCGGGCTGTCGGATGCGCCGGTGCAGCTCGCCGCCGAGACGTCGGTCGAAGACATCGTCTCGACGCTGTCCGAGGGCGCGGTGCCCCGGCTGATCGTGATCGATTCGATCCAGACGATGTGGACCGACACGGTGGAATCGGCGCCCGGCACGGTGACGCAAGTGCGCGCCTCGGCACAGGCCCTGATTCGTTTTGCCAAAAGGACCGGCGCGGCCATCATCCTGGTCGGCCACGTCACCAAGGACGGCCAGATCGCAGGCCCTCGCGTGGTCGAGCACATGGTCGATGCGGTGCTGTCGTTCGAGGGCGAAGGCTCGCAGCAATTCCGCATCCTGCGTGCCGTGAAGAATCGTTTCGGGCCGACCGACGAGATCGGCGTGTTCGAGATGACCGGGCTTGGCCTGCGCGAAGTCACCAACCCCTCCGAGCTGTTTTTGTCCGAGCGCGATCTCGGCACGCCCGGCACCGCAGTCTTCGCGGGCATCGAGGGCACAAGGCCCGTTCTGGTCGAATTGCAGGCGCTGGTGGCGCCGACCTCGCTCGGCACCCCGCGACGGGCCGTGGTCGGCTGGGATCCGAGCCGGCTGTCGATGGTGCTGGCGGTGCTGGAGGCCCATTGCGGGGTCAAGCTGTCCGGCCACGACGTCTATCTGAACGTCGCGGGCGGCCTGCGCATCCACGAGCCGGCGGCTGATCTGGCCGCCGCGGCAGCGCTGGTGTCCTCGCTGGTTAATGCGCAGTTACCCACCGATGCGGTCTATTTCGGTGAGATCTCGCTCTCCGGCGTGGTGCGCCCGGTGGCGCAGACCCCGGCCCGGCTGAAAGAAGCGGCAAAACTCGGCTTTCAGCGCGCTGTGCTGCCCGAATCGGCCCGGGGCGAAGCCGGCGGCGATGCCGGTCTGTCGCTGAACGCGATCAACAGCCTGACGACGCTGGTCGCCGAGATCGCCGCGCGCGGCTCCCGGCGGGGCGACTCGAGCGCGCCGGCAGAGAAAAATGCCACACCGGCAAGATTCCGCCGTGGAGAGGGTTAGCCGGTGGTGACGTCCCCCGCCCCCGCCGCTATACAGCCGTCACAAAAGCAGCATGGGATTGCGTGGTTGCGGCCTTGCCGGGAACGTCGTCTGGCCCTCACTTAGGGCGGGCGGCCAAACACCGATTCGCTGAGCACCTTGAAGTACGAGCGGACCAGACCAGCCGATGCCAGTAACCATCCTCGACCTGATCCTGCTCGGTGTGATGCTGATTTCGGGCCTGCTCGCCATGGTTCGCGGCTTCATGCGCGAAATCCTGTCGATCGCGGCCTGGGGCACGGCGGCGATCGTCACGCTTTATTCATTCTCGAAGCTGCTGCCGACCGCAAAGACTTATTTCAACAACGATACCGTCGCGAGCGTGGTCGTGGTCGCCGGCGTGTTCGTGGGCACTTTGGTCGTGGTCTCCGTGATCACCGTCCGGATCTCCGACATGATCCTGGATTCGCGCATCGGCGCGCTGGACCGCACTCTCGGTTTTCTGTTCGGGCTGGCGCGCGGGCTTTTGATCGTCGTGGTCGCCTTCCTGTTCTTCACCTGGCTGGTGCCCGACAAGCAGCGCCCGGACTGGGTCACGGGGGCCAAATCCCGCGTGGTGCTGCAGGGAACCGGCGATTGGCTGATGGCCCTCTTGCCTGACGACCCCGAGAACACCATCTTGAAGAGATTCAAGAAAAACAAACCAGATGAAGAGCAAACTGATTCCGAGCAGCAGCCTTCGGGCAGTGGCGACGGATACAGCAAACCGGCTCGTGACAGCCTTAAAAAGCTGATCGAGAAACCCGCGGCGCGTTGATAAGCCCTAACGAGAGGCTCGGACGAGATGCGAAATCCTGACCAGGACGCCCTACTTGATCTCGGCCCGGCCGCGCTGGAACTTCAAGACGATCTGGAGGGGGATACGCTGCGCGAGGAATGCGGCGTCTTCGGCATCTACGGCCACCCCGATGCCGCCGCCATCACGGCGCTCGGCCTCCACGCCCTTCAGCACCGCGGCCAGGAAGCCGCCGGCATCGTCTCCTATGACGGCGGCCGCTTTCATTCGGAACGCCGCCTCGGCCTCGTCGGCGACACCTTCTCCCGCCGCGAGGTGATCGACCGCCTGCCCGGCACGATGGCAGTCGGCCATGTCCGCTATTCCACCACCGGCGCGACCATCCTGCGCAACGTGCAGCCGCTGTTCGCCGAATTGAATGCCGGCGGCCTTGCGGTCGCCCACAACGGCAACCTCACCAACGGCCTGACGCTGCGCCGCGAGCTCGTGAAGAACGGCGCGATGATGCAGTCGACCACCGACACCGAGGTGATCCTGCATTTGGTCGCGCGCTCCAGGCGCAGCCGCTTCATCGAACGCTATATCGACGCGCTGCGCGAGATCGAGGGCGCCTATGCGCTGGTCTCGCTGACCAACAAGAAGCTGGTCGGCGCGCGCGATCCGCGCGGCATCCGTCCGCTGGTGCTCGGCGAACTCGATGGTTGCCCGATCCTGACCTCCGAGACCTGCGCTCTCGACATCATCGGCGCGCGCTTCGTCCGCGACATCGAGCCCGGCGAGGTCATCGTGTTCGACGAGAACGGGCAGGACATTCACAAGCCGTTCCCGCCGATCGCGCCGCGTCCCTGCATCTTCGAATACATCTACTTCTCCCGTCCGGATTCCATCGTCCACGGCCGCTCGGTCTACGAGGTGCGCAAGGCCTTCGGTGCGCAGCTCGCGCGCGAGAGCCACGTGCCGGTCGATGTCGTGGTGCCGGTGCCGGATTCCGGCGTGCCCGCCGCCGTCGGCTACAGCCAGCACTCCGGCATCCCGTTCGAACTCGGCATCATCCGCAACCACTATGTCGGCCGCACCTTCATTCAGCCGACGCAGGCGATCCGCGAATCCGGCGTGCGCATGAAGCATTCGGCCAACCGCGCCGCGATCGAAGGCAAGCGCATCATCCTGATCGACGATTCGCTGGTGCGCGGCACCACCTCGAAGAAGATCGTGCGCATGATGCGCGATGCCGGCGCCAAGGAAGTGCACTTCCGCCTCGCCTCGCCGCCGATCCTCTATCCCGACTATTACGGCATCGACCTGCCGGACCGCGGCGGTCTTCTTGCGGCGACACATTCGCTGGAAGAGATGCGCGAGATCATCGGCGCCGACTCGCTCGCCTTCCTGTCGATCGACGGCATGTACCGCGCCATGGGCGAGCCCGGCCGCGACCCCACCAATCCGAAATTCTCGGATCATTGCTTCACCGGGGCCTATCCGACCCACCTCACCGACCAGACCCAGACCGAGCAGCAGCCGCGGCAATTGTCGCTGCTGGCGGAGGCGAGCTGAACTGTCGTCCCGGCCTAGTGCGCAATTCGCACGGGAGCAGGACCCATTGCCACCGGCCTCTCTGGTTCGAAGAAGGTGTGACAATCATCTTCCCTGGCCATAAACGTCACGGCGTATGGGTCCCGGCCTTCGCCGGGACGACGCTGGATAGAACCCCTTGATGACAAATCCCCTCGCCAACCGCATCGCTCTCGTCACCGGCGCCTCGCGCGGCATCGGCTTCGCCACCGCGAAGGCGCTAGCTAAGGCCGGCGCGCATATCGTCGCCGTGGCGCGCACGCAGGGCGGGCTGGAAGAGCTCGACGACGAGATCCGCAAGGACGGCGGCAGCGCCACGCTGGTGCCGCTCAACCTCACCGATTCCGACGGCATCGCACGCCTAGGTGCCGGCCTGCATGAGCGCTACGGCAAGCTCGACATCCTCGTCGGCAATGCCGGCGTGCTTGGGCCCTCCTCACCGATCGGCCATATCGAGCTGAAGGCCTTCACCGACGTGATGGCCGTCAACGTCTCCGCGAACTTCCAGCTGATCCGCTGCATGGAGCCGCTGCTCAAGCAATCCGACGCCGGCCGCGCGGTGTTCATCACATCCGGCGCGGCCAACAAGGCGACCGCCTATGTGAGCCCCTACGCCGCCTCCAAGGCGGCGCTGGAAACGCTGGCGCGCGCCTGGGCGCAGGAGACCGCGAACACCAAGCTGCGCGTCAATCTGTTCAATCCGGGCCCTGTCCGCACCCGCATGCGCGCCACGCTGATGCCGGGCGAAGACCCGGCGACGCTCGATACGGCCGAGCAGGTCGCCGAATTGATCGTGCCGATGTGCGCGCCGGATTGGACCGAGACCGGCAAGTTCTACGACTATAAGACCCGCAGCCTGATGAGCTTCCGCTCTCCGGCCTGATTGACTTGACGGCCTCCCCGCGATTGACTGCCCGCGCTCAAGCGGCAGCAAGCTGCAGGCCAATAAAGGGAGGTTGCCATGGCGCCATGGCGGAATCGCGCAGGCTCTACGCATGCGCTCGCAAATGTCTCTCGCGCATTTTCCGTCCTGATCGCGGCCGTCGCGTTTGCGCTTCCGGGCGCGGCGACCGCCGGCGATGTCCCGACCTTCGCGGTCGATGCGTCCTGGCCAAAGCCGTTGCCGAACAACTGGATCCTCGGCCAGGTCGGCGGCATCACCGTCGACTGGCAGGGCCACATCTGGGTGATCCATCGGCCGCGCTCGCTCACCGACGACGAGAAAGGCGCGAGCCTCACCCCGCCGCGCTCGAAATGCTGCGTGTCGGCGCCGCCGGTGCTCGAATTCGACAGCGACGGCAATCTGCTGCGATCATGGGGCGGCGCCGGCGAAGGCTATGTATGGGTCGGCCGCGAGCACGGCATAGAAGTCGACGAGCGCGGCTTCGTCTGGGTCGGCGGCAATGCCGACAACGACAACGCGATCCTGAAGTTCACGCTCGACGGCAAGTTTGTCGCCCAGATCGGCAAGATCGCGCCGAGCCTCGGCAGCAACGACACGACGCAGCTCGGCAAGCCGGCCGAGACCGCGATCGACAAGGCCGCCAACGAAATCTATGTCGCCGACGGCTACGGCAATCGCCGCGTCATCGTGTTCGACGCAACCACGCTCGCCTACAAGCGGCACTGGGGCGCCTACGGCAACAAGCCCGATGACACCAAGCAGGCGGCCTATGATCCCAAGGCGCCGGTGTCCCAGCAGTTTGGCAATCCCGTCCACTGCGTGAAACTCGCCAATGACGGTCTCGTCTACGTCTGCGACCGCATCAACAACCGCATCCAGGTGTTCAAGACGGACGGCAGCTTCGTGAAGGAGTTCTTCTTCGAGAAGAACACGCTCGGCAACGGCGCGGTGTGGGACATCGCGATCTGGCCCGATCCGAAGCAGACCTGGCTGCTCAGCGCCGACGGCGAGAACAACGAGATCAGGGTGATCAGGCGCGACGACGGCAGCGTGGTCGGCAGCTTCGGCCACAACGGCCGCAATGCCGGCCAATTCCACTGGGTGCATGCCATGGCGATCGACGCCAAGGGTAACGTCTATACCGCCGAGGTCGACACCGGAAAGCGCATCCAGAAATTCAAGCTGACATCGGACGCGCTGAAATAGCGTCTCGACGCATTTTGCCCAAAAGTTAACGGAGGGATGACGCTGCGACGCAGCGTCATCCGGCTTTAGGCGCATTGCCGCCGGCCGTGGGACACGGTAGAGCCATCAGCCGGAACAAGGCTCCGTTCAAGAGAGCCGTCCGCATGTTTGACAATGGAGGAAATCTTTTATGACGACGACGTTCGCGCGCCGCTCTGCGGCCCTTCTGGCCTGTGCCGCCTTCGGTTTTGCCACATCCGCCTTCGCCCAGGACAAGACCGTCAAGATCGGCGTGCTCAACGACATGTCCAGCCTCTACGCCGACATCGGCGGCCCCAACTCCGTGGTCGCGATCAAGATGGCAGTTGAGGATTCCGGCCTGCTCAAGAAGGGCTGGAAGATCGACGTCATCAGCGGCGACCATCAGAATAAGCCGGACGTCGGCGTCAACATTGCCCGGCAGTGGATCGACAACGATAAGATCGACGCGATTGCGGACACGCCGAATTCCGGTGTCGCCCTGGCGGTCAGCAACCTGGTCAAGGAAAAGAATTCGGTGCTGCTCAATTCCGGCGCGGCCTCGGCCGACCTGACCGGCAAGGCCTGCACGCCGAACACGGTCTCCTATACCTATGACACCTACATGTTGGCCAACGGCACCGGCAAGGCGCTGACCAAGGCCGGCGGGGACAGCTGGTTCTTCCTCACCGCAGATTATGCCTTCGGCCATGCGCTCGAACGCGACACCACGGCGGTCGTGACCGCGAACGGCGGCAAGGTGCTCGGCAGCGTCAAGCATCCGATCAATACCGCAGACTTCTCTTCCTTCCTGCTGCAGGCGCAATCGTCCAAGGCCAAGGTCGTGGGCCTTGCCAATGCCGGCGGCGACACCACGAACTCGATCAAGCAGGCCGCGGAGTTCGGCATCGTGCAGGGCGGGCAGAAGCTCGCGGCGCTGCTGCTGTTCATCAACGACGTGCATTCGCTGGGTCTGAAGACCGCCCAGGGCCTGACCTTCACGGAATCTTTCTACTGGGACATGAACGATCAGACCCGCGCCTGGTCGAAGCGCTTCTCGGCGCTGGCCAACAAGAATGCGATGCCGTCGATGACGCAGGCCGGCAATTACGCGATGGTGCTGCATTATCTCAAGGCGATGGATGCGCTCGGCAGCAATCCGCATGACGGCGCCAAGGTCGTCGCCAAGATGAAGGAGCTTCCGACCGACGATCCGCTGTTCGGCAAGGGTCCGCTGCGCGAGGACGGGCGTCGTCTCATCCCGGCCTATCTGTTCGAGGTGAAGAAGCCCGAAGAATCGAAGGGACCGTGGGACTACTACAAGCAGATCGCCACGATCGCGGCGGAAGATGCGGCCAAGCCGCTCAAGGACAGCGAGTGCCCGCTGGTGAAGAAGTAAGAAGTCGTAGGGTGGGTTGGCTGAACCCTAACCCACCCTACGCAACCGTCTTCGCCGTTCCCAGCGCCCGCACAGCAATCGCCACGCACATCACCATCAACACCGCCGCGAGCAGGAACGGCGCGCCGGGCAGCTGCCAGGGCGCGCTGGCGCCGATGAAATATGAAAACGTCAGCGTGAACAGGAACGGGCCGACGAGCTGCGACACGCTCTGCACGCTCGCGGTCGCGCCCTGCAACTGGCCCTGCTGATCCGGCGCGACCAGCCGCGTCATCAGCGATTGCATGGCAGCGCCCGAAATGCCCCACAGCGACATCACGGGAATGCCGATCCAGAACAGCGGCCCGGTCGGCGCCGCGCCGAAGATCACGAAGCCGACCGCGCCACAGCACAGGCCGAGCAACAAGGCGTTGCGCTCGCCGAACACGCGCACGATCGGGCCGATCGCGAGCCCCTGCACCACCATCGCGCAGACGCCGACCATCGCCAGCGTCAAGCCCACGGTTTTCGAATCCCAGCCGTAGCGATAGGTCGCGTAGAGCACGAAGGTCGAGGGCAGCACGACATGCGCGACCTGCGCGATAAAGTTGACGACGGACAACGCGGCGAGCACCGCGTTGGAACGCAGCAGGCGAAGCGCGCCGAGCGGATTGGCGCTCCTCCAGCGGAACGGTGCCCGCTTGTCCGGCGCCAGCGATTCCGGCAGGACGAAGAGCCCATAGAGTGCATTGGCCAAGCTTAACGCCGCCGAGGCCCAGAACGGCAGGCGCGGATCGATATCGCCGAGCAGGCCGCCCAGTGCCGGGCCCAGCACGAAGCCGGCGCCGAATGCAGCGCCAATCCTGCCGAACACCGCCGCGCGTCGCTCCGGCGGCGTGATGTCTGCGATATAGGCAAAGGCGGTCGAGATGCTGGCCGAGGTGATGCCCGAGATGACGCGGCCGACGAACAGCCAGACCAGCGACGGCGCCAGCGCCATCAGCACATAATCGGCCGCGAGTCCGAAATTCGACAGCAGCACCACCGGCCGCCGCCCGAAGCGATCCGACAGCGCGCCGAGCACCGGCGAGAACACGAACTGCATCAGCGCCCAGGCGGTGCCGAACAGGCCGAAGATGCGGGCCGCGTGTGCCGTGTCGTTGTCGACGAAGCTCTCGATCAGTTTTGGCAGGATCGGCATGATCACGCCGAGCGCGAGCATGTCGAGCAGGATGGTGACGAAGATGAAGGCGACCGCACCGCGCCGGACTGGCGCTGCGCCCTGCGCCATCGCCTCGCCGGCGTCGTTGCTCATGAAGGCCGCTTGCGCTTGTGGGCGAACGGATTGGCCTTCTCACGCAGGGTGATGCGCAGCGGTGTGCCCGGCAGCTCGAAGGCCTCACGCAGCGAATTGGTGAGGTAGCGCAGATAGGACTGCGGCACAGCGTCCGCACGCGAGCAGAACAGCACGAAGCTCGGCGGGCGCGCCTTGGTCTGCGTGATGTAATTCAACTTGAGGCGTCGGCCGGACACCGCCGGCGGCGGATTGGCCTGCACCGCCTCCTCGAACCAGCGGTTCAGCGCCGCGGTCGACACACGCCTGTTCCAAAGCGCATAGGCATCCTGGATCGCCTGCATCAGGCGATCGATGCCCTCGCCCATCAAGCCGGAGACGGCGACGATCGGCACGCCCTTGATCTGCGGCAGCAAGTGATCGGCATCGCGGCGCAGATTCGAGATCGCACCGCCACCCTTGCTCTCCATCAGGTCCCATTTGTTGACGGCGAGCACGACGGCGCGACCCTCGCGCTCGATCAGGTCGGCGATGCGAAGATCCTGCTCCTCGAAACGGTTCTGCGCGTCCATCATCATCACGACGACTTCGGCAAAGCGCACCGCGCGCAGTGCGTCGGCGACCGAGAGCTTTTCGAGCTTCTCCTCGATCCGCGAGCGCCGGCGCAGACCTGCGGTGTCGAACACGCGAAACTCGCGACCCTTCCAGTTGATCTCGACCGCGATGGAATCGCGCGTGGTGCCGGCCTCCGGGCTCGTCAGCAGGCGCTCCTCGCCGAGCAGATGATTGATCATCGTCGACTTGCCGGCGTTGGGCCGGCCGACGATCGCGACCCGGATCGGACGCGTAGCGGCCTCTTCCTCCGTCAGCGGCTCATCGTCTTCGAACTCATCGTCCTCTATCGGCTCCGGCATCAGCGGGCGCAGAGCATCATAGAGCTCGCCCATGCCCTCGCCGTGCTCGGCCGAGATCTGGATGGGATCGCCGAGGCCTAGCGCGAAAGCCTCCATCGCGCCGGCATCGCCATGCTTGCCTTCGCTCTTGTTGGCGACCAGCAGCACCGGCTTATTGGCCTTGCGGGCGAAATCGGCGAAGGCGCGATCGTTGGGCGTGAGGCCCATGCGGGCATCGATCACGAAGAACAGCGCGTCGGCCTGTGCGATCGCGGCCTCCGTCTGCTCCTGCATGCGAGCGGTCAGCGAGCCCTTGGTGCCTTCATCGAGGCCGGCGGTGTCGATGATCGTGAAGTCGAGATCGCCGAGCCTGGCCTCGCCCTCGCGGCGATCGCGGGTGACGCCGGGCAGATCATCGACAAGCGCGAGCTTCTGCCCGACCAGGCGGTTGAACAGCGTCGACTTGCCGACATTGGGTCGGCCGATAATGGCGATCTTAAAGGACATGGGTCATTCGTGCGCTGCCGGAGCCGCGCCTGTCAATGAAATGAAAAACTAGCGCGAGAAGCTGCCGCTCGGCATCGGCGCCGGGAAGGCGCCCTGCGTTTGCTGCTGGGTGGTCTGGGTCGGTTGCGCCTGCTGGACGGGCTGATCGGGCGGCGGCGCGGTGGTGCGCTTGCGCACGATCTTCTGCCTGGGCGGCGGAGTGGCAGCGGGCGGCGCGGCCTCGGGCTGGGCCTCGCCATCGACTTCGCCGCCGGGCGCCCCAGCCGGCGCGACGGTCGCACTGGCCGGCTGCCTGGTCTTTTTCGCCTTGGCACCCTTCGCCGGCTTCGGCTCGGGCGCAGGCTCGGTGGGCAGAGCCGCGACGGCGGGTCCGTTCGGATCGGGCTGTTGCTGCGCGCCCTTGTACATGTCCTTCGGAACGCCCTGCTCGAGGCCCGGCACGCCTTCCGGGAACACCGGCTTGCGGTCGCCCGGCAGCTTCTTCTTGGTATCGAGGAAGTCGAGCATGTCGCTCGGATCGAAGCTGGAGCAACCGCCCAGCACGCCCGTGAAGGCGATCAGGACGGCGGCTGCGATCAAGCGTGGCGTGCGGCGCATTTCGGTATCTCGTCTCAGCTCTCGGCTCAGCTCTTCGCTACGGGCGGCAGCAGGGCCTGCAGCGCCTCGGCGCGTGAGCGCAGGCCCGGCGGCGTTTCGCCGTCCTCGGCAATCGCGTCGAGCCATTTGCGGGCGGCAGTCATGTCGTTGTTGCGCCAGGCCGACAGCGCCAGCATCTCGCGGGCGGTATGACGGAAGGTCGATTTGGGCGCGGTGGAGGCTTCCAGCCGCTGCTGCATATCGGCATAGCCGGCGCTGTCGAGCAGGAGACCGGCGGCGCGGATCTTCGCCAGATCCTGCCACTCGCCGCCTACGCTGCGGTCGGCGGCGATGTCGTCATAGAGCTTGGCGCCCGCCTTGGGATCGCGGGCCGCCGCCTCGGCCGCGGCACGCAGCCGCGCCAGGGTGCGATAGCCCGATGGAGCCTTGGCAGCGAGCTCGGTGAAGGCCGCCTCGGCCTCCGCATGCTTGTCCTGCTCGGACAGCTCTGCAGCCTTCTCGAAGGCAGCACCGGTCTCGGCAGCCTTCTTGGCCTCCACATACTGGTAAGCGCGCCAGCCACCCACGGCGGCGACGATCAGCACCATCAGGGCGATGAACAAAATCGAATACTTGTCCCACAGCTTCTTGAGCTGTTCGCGACGTACTTCCTCGTCGACTTCGTCAAATAATTCAGACACTTATGCTAATCCCATGCCCGTCCGGGTGCGCACGCCAAAGCGTTCGCGTCAGGAATCCCGTCCCCCACGTGGCGGCGGGGTACCCTAACGATATGGCGGTGGCAAGGCAAAGTGAGCCCGATCAAGGCGTTAACCACCCGGGACAGCCCGGAGAGACCGCCTCCCCGGGTCAATTTCCCAACAGCTCCCGCAGCTGCCGCTTCAGCACCTTGCCATTGGCATTGCGCGGCAGCGGCTCCGCGGTGATCACCATGGTTTCCGGGACCTTGTAGTCCGACAGCCGCTCCGCGCACCAGGCCCGCAAGGCCTCGCTGTCCACTGGTGCGCGCGTCACCACCACGGCGTGGACGCGTTCGCCCAACATCGGGCAGGCTTTGGCGACGATCGCGCTCTCGACCACGGCCGGGTGGCCGGCCAGCACGGATTCGACCTCGGCCGAATAGATCTTGAGGCCACCGCGATTGATCATGTCCTTCTGCCGGTCGAACACCCGGACAAATCCCTCCGCGTCGACCGAGCCGAGATCGCCGGAATGCCAGAACCCGCTGGTGAAGCTTTCGGCTGTGGCTTTGGGATTGTTCCAGTACCCCTTGATCACGGAGGCACTCTGGATCCAGAGCTCGCCTATCTCCCCAGGCGGCAGCTCACGCCCGTCGGCCCCCATTGCCAGGATGCGTGCACCCGGACACGCTAGGCCAACGCTGTCGATGTGGTTTGCTGTCAGCTCGCCCGGCATGATCGTGGACGGCGATGTCGTCTCGGTCGCACCGTAGCAATTCGCCAGCTCGAGGCCCGGAATGATCGTCTTGAGCTTCTCGATGGTGGCGACCGGCATCGGTGCGCCGCCAAAGCCGCCGATGCGCCAGCTCGACAGATCGTAGCTCTCGAAGTCGGGCTGGAGCAGGCAGAGATTGTACATCGCCGGCACCATCACCGTGTAGGTGACGCGCTCGCGCGCGGCGAGCTTAAGATATTCGCCGGCTTTGAACTCCGGCATGATGATCAGCGCGCCGCCGCAGCAGATCATCGTCGTGATGTTGGCGACGATGCCGGTGACGTGGCCGAGCGGCACTGCCGCAATCGAACGGTCGGCCGCCGTCAATTGCAGGCACGACACGAAGATCATCGAGGAATGGACGATGTTGCATTGGGCCAGCATCGCGCCCTTCGGCTTGCCTGTCGTGCCCGAGGTGTAGAGGATCATCGCGGTGTCCTCCTCGCTGGTCTCGACCGGCGCCAAGGCCGGCGTGTTGTCTGCCAGCACCGCGTAACGCGACAAAGCCGGATCGTCGTCGATGGCGATGCGGTGGATTATTTCGGGCACATCCCGCGCATCCGGCAGCCGCTCCGCGAGCGCCGCCTCGTGGATCAATATCTTTGCGCCACAATCGCTGAGGACATAGGCGATTTCCGGTTTCTGCTGGCGCGTGCTGAGCAGCACCGTGACGAGCCCTTCATGCGCGGTAGCAAACAGCAGCAGCGGGAATTCGACGCGGTTGCCGAGCAGGATCGCGACACGATCGCCGCGCTGCAATCCGAGCTTGCGAAATCCCGCCGCGATCCGCCCAGCCTGCTCGACGGCCTGCCGCCAGCTCAGCCGGACATGGCCTGAGATCAGCGCTTCGCCGTCGGGATTGCGGGCGCAGGCGTCTGCAATCATCGCCCACAGGCTCGATGGCCGATCGCAAAATGCCGGCACGACCCGATCGCCGAAGCGCGCCTCGAACCGCATTGGCGGGATCTGAGAATGCGACCAGTCCATCGGATGCCTTGGCTTGTTGCTCTCGTTACCTTCCGCGCATGGGCATGCGGTCCTGTCTTGTGCTGATCGGCTAGCCACCCATCACGGGAACGCCGATGACGACAGGATGGAACGCAAAAGCCAGCGCCAGATAAGCGACGATTCCAACCACGACCGCGATCAGATCGTTGGTGACGCCGCCGACCGGAATCGGCGGACCGCCACCATCGGTGCGACGCTTCAGCGTGATGCGATCATACACCGCCCAGCCCAGGAAGGAGCCGAACAGGATGATGGAGCCGAGATCACCATTGGCCAGAAGATGCGCCGCCGCCCACAGCTTGATGCCCGCCAGCATCGGATGCTTCAGCGTCGCATAGATGCGGCCGCGCAGATAGGACGCAACCACCAGGATGACCGCGGGCAGCATCAGTGCGAGCGTGATGTGCTTCAGCGCCTTCGGTGGATACCAGACGTCGATCCAGCCGGTCGCACGGTAGTGCGCGAAGCCCCAGATGATCAGTGCGAGCCCCGCGAGCGAGGCAAGCGAATAGAGGATCTTGTAGGTCCCCTCACCCAGTCTCGCGATGGCCTGCGCGCGCGCCTCGCGTTTCGTCGTGAACACATGCGCCGCAAAAAACAGCGCAAGCCCCAGGATCATAACCAGCAGACCCACGAGATTCTCCCCTCAACGAGCGCCCCAACCCATGGCGTATCATCGATTGGCCGCGGGTCGCAACTGATGCGCTACTTGCCGATCTCGCGATTGTCGACATACCGGATCGCGATCGGCCGCCCGGCGAGAGCACCGCCAAGACCGCCGGTGAATTTCAGCGGCAGGCAGGCTTTCAGCGATGAATTGATCGCATTGAGGTAGGAGGTTCTCGTCTCGGCGGGCACGCCCGCCGTCGCATAGGTCAGGCGCGGCGGGCCGATCAGGCCGCCCGACTTGTTGAAGCTGAAACGCACGGCGATCTGCATGCCCGCGCGGGCATTGTCCGATGGCGGCGTCCAGCAGCTGCGCAGCTCGGCGAAGAGATCGCCGATGGTGTCGAGATCATGATCCGGCTTCTGGTATTTGGCGCGATCGGCCTCCGGTGGCACGCTTTGGATCGTGAGCTGGAGGTTCTGGCCGTAGGGATAGTCGATCTCCGGAATGCAGGGGCCAGGCTCGAGCGGGCTGCAATAGGACGGCGTGCAGGGCCTACCGTCGAGCACGCTGCACGGCTCGTGCGAAAACGGAATTGGGTTGATTTGCCGAGGCCGCGCGTCGGCGGCGATCGACGAGATCGCCAGCAGGAGGAAAACAAGGATGCCGCGCCACATAAAGTGAACTCGCAAGGCCACATGGGTGAACGTGGCATTGCCGCCGGCAACGTCAAGCCTGCGGCTGTTCACATGCGCGCGTCCGAGGACGGTGTCGTCGCCCGGCTTGACCGGGCGACCCAGTACTCCGAGACGATTGTGATTGAGCCGAGAGGCTGCGGCGTACTGGATGGCCCCGCCTTCGCGGGGCATGACAGCGGAGGGTGAGGAGCGGACTGAGCTACGCCCTACCCCTTCTTCTTGACGTCCTTGACGTTGGTGAACTCGATGCCCTCGGCACGTTCCCTTGTGTAGCCGAGATAGAACTCGTTCCGCGCCAGATAGACGGGATCGCCGTCGACATCGTCGGCGATGCTGGAGGTGTTGGCCGCGATGAAGGTGTCGAGCTTCTTGCGGTCCACCGAGGAGACCCAGCGCGCAAGCTGGAACTCGCTGACCTCGAATTCGACCGGGAGCGAATATTCTGCATCTAGCCGCGCCTTGAGCACGTCGAGCTGCAGTGCGCCGACGACGCCAACCAACGCGGGCGCACCGTCGCGCGGACGGAACACCTGCACCACGCCCTCTTCCGACATCTGCTGAAGCGCTTCCTTCAGCTTCTTCGCCTTCATCGCATCTGTAAGACGCACGCGGCGGACGATTTCCGGCGCAAAGCTCGGCACGCCGACGAAGTTGAAATCCTCACCGTCGGTCAGCGTATCGCCGATGCGCAGCGTGCCGTGATTGGGAATGCCGACAACGTCGCCGGCATAAGCTTCGTCCGCCACCGAACGGTCCTGCGCGAAGAAGAATTGCGGGCTGGACAGCGGCATGCTCTTGCCGGTGCGCACGAGCTTCGCCTTCATGCCGCGGCTGAGCTTGCCGGAGCACAGGCGGGCGAAGGCGATACGGTCGCGGTGGTTGGGATCCATGTTGGCCTGGATCTTGAACACAAAGGCGCTCATGCGCGGATCGGTGGCTTCGACCTTGCGCTGGTCGCTCTCCTGCGCGCGCGGCTCGGGCGCGAACTTGCCGAGGCCTTGCAGCAGATCGCCGACGCCGAAATTGCGCAGCGCGCTGCCAAAATAAACCGGCGTCAGATGGCCCTCGCGAAACGCCTCGAGCTCGAACGGCTTTGAAGCCGCGGTGACGAGCTCAAGCTCGTCCTTGACCGCCGACACGTCGAGATTGGCGTTGAGCTTGGCGAGCTCGGCGATCTCGATCTGCTGCGCCGCGCCGGTCTTGGCGCCGCCGCCTTCGAGAAGGCGCACGCCGCCATTGACGACGTCATAGGTGCCGAGGAACTCGCGGCCGCGGCCGACAGGCCAGGTCATCGGCGTGGTATCGAGCGCCAGCGTCTTCTCGATCTCGTCCAGGAGCTCGAAGACGTCGCGGCTCTCGCGGTCCATCTTGTTGATGAAGGTGATGATCGGGATGTCGCGGAGACGACACACCTCGAACAGCTTTCGGGTGCGCGCCTCGATGCCCTTGGCGGCGTCGATCACCATGACGGCGGAATCGACCGCCGTGAGCGTGCGATAGGTGTCTTCCGAAAAGTCCTCGTGGCCCGGCGTGTCCAGCAGGTTGAATACGAGGCCCTCGAACTCGAAGGTCATGACCGAGGTCACGACCGAGATGCCGCGCTCGCGCTCGATCTTCATCCAGTCCGAACGCGTGTTGCGCCGCTCGCCCTTGGCCTTGACTTGGCCGGCCAGATTGATGGCGCCGCCGAACAGCAGCAGCTTTTCGGTCAGCGTGGTCTTGCCGGCGTCCGGATGCGAGATGATCGCAAAGGTACGCCGCCGCGACACTTCAGCGGCAAGCGAGGAACGGGCCGTCGATTCGGCTGTGGTGGCGATGTCGGACATTGCGGCAGCGTTTGGCAGGGAAAATGAGCCTGATCAAGCCTCATCTGGTGATTGCGGAGCCTTCCGGCCAGTCCCATATCCGCTTGGTTGGGAGGGACGACCTTTCCTTTCCATCAGCACACCAGTCGCGGGGACGACCCTGCCTTGAATGGAGGGTCGTCATGGCCTGGAGCATCCTGTTCGTCGCCGGTCTGCTGGAGATCTCCTGGGCGATCGGCCTCAAATATACCGAGGGGTTCACCAAGCTCGTTCCGTCGGTTCTCACGCTCGGCGCCATGGCCGGCAGCATCATCCTGCTGGGGCTCGCCCTCAAATCGCTGCCGATTGGAACCGCTTATGCGGTCTGGACCGGCATCGGCGCGGTCGGTACCGCGACGCTCGGTATCGTCCTGTTCGGCGAGCCGGCCACCGCGTTCCGCCTCGCCAGCATCGGGCTGATCGTCGCCGGGATTGTCGGGCTGAAGCTGGTTACCTGAGGAAGATCTTGACCGCCCACCAGCTCAGCGCGGCGACGATGGCCGAGGCCGGCATCGTGATCACCCAGGCATAGACGATCGAGCTGGCGACGTTCCAGCGCACCGCCGAGAGGCGGCGAGCGGCGCCGACGCCGACGATGGCCCCGGTGATGGTGTGGGTGGTCGAGACGGGAACGCCGAGGAAGGTCGCCATGAACAGGGTCGCGGCACCGCCGGTCTCGGCGCAAAAGCCCTGCATCGGGGTCAGCTTGGTGATGCGCAGGCCCATGGTGCGGACGATGCGCCAGCCGCCCATCAGCGTCCCCATCGCCATCGCCGCCTGGCACGAGAGCACCACCCAGAAGGGCACGAAGAATTCGCCGCCGAGCTGGCCCTGCGAATAGAGCAGCACGGCGATGATGCCCATGGTCTTCTGCGCGTCGTTGCCGCCATGGCCGAGCGAATAGAGCGAGGCGGAGGCGAATTGCAGGATGCGGAAGGCGCGATCCACGGCAAAGGGCGTGGAGCGCACCGAAGCCCAGGACACGATCGCAACCAGTACCATCGCGAGCAGGAAGCCGACGAGCGGAGACAGCACGATGGCGATCACCGTCTTGGTCAATCCGCTCCAGACCGCCGCCGAAAGGCCGGCCTTGGCTACGCCTGCACCAAACAAGCCGCCGATCAATGCATGCGACGAGGACGATGGGATGCCGAGCGCCCACGTCACCAGGTTCCAGACGATGGCGCCGACCAGCGCCGCGAAGATCACCTGGGCATCCACGATCGCAGGATCGATGATGCCGGTGCCGATGGTCTGGGCGACGTGCAGCCCGAACACCATGAAGGCGACGAAATTGAAGAACGCGGCCCAGAACACCGCGTATTGCGGCCGCAGCACGCGGGTCGAGACGATGGTCGCGATCGAATTGGCGGCGTCGTGCAGGCCGTTCAGGAAGTCGAACAGCAGCGCGACGGCGATCAGTCCGACCAGGACGGGAAGACCCAACGCAACATCCACGGCGCGGTCCCCTGCCCTAAACTTGCTCGATGACGATGCTGTTGATCTCGTTCGCGACGTCGTCGAAGCGGTCGGCGACCTTCTCGAGATGATCGTAGATCTCTGCGCCGACGATGAAATCCATCGCGTTGCCGTTGCGATGCTTGAGGAACAGTTCCTTCAGGCCGATATCATGGAGATCGTCGACGCGGCCTTCCAGCTTGCCCAGCTCTTCCGTGATCGCGGTCAGCATGGCCACGTTCTGGCCGATCTTCTGCATCAGCGGCAGCGCACGGCCGACCAGATTGGCGCATTCGATCAGAAGCCCGCCGATCTCCCGCATCGGCGGCTCGAAGCTGCGGACCTCGAACAGCATCACGGCCTTGGCGGTCTGCTGCATCTGGTCGATGGCGTCGTCCATCGAGGTGATCAGGTTCTTGATGTCGCCGCGGTCGAACGGGGTGATGAAGGTACGGCGCACCGCCGTCAGCACCTCACGGGTGATGTTGTCGGCATCGTTCTCAAACTGGTTGACGCGCTGGCAATAGACCGGCGTCTCCTCGCCCCCGTTGAGCATGCTCTGGAGCGCGATCGAGCCCTGGATCACGGTCTGGGCGTGGCGGTCGAACAGATCGAAGAACCGTTCTTCCTTGGGCAGGAAAGCGCGAAACAATCGCATCATGGGAGAGAGACTACCGGTTGGATTATGGCCTGGCCCAAGCGGGCCGTCATGAAACTGTCATAGACCATTTTCGATCCACGCGCGTGCCACCTCACGCCCGTGGAGCCGGATCATCCACCGCTTTCGCGCGTCAACACATCTTCTATTATATCAATAACTTACAGCGACCGCCGGAAGTAATGCGCGATTTCGCCGATGACGCCGCGGCGGAAGGTGAGCACGCAGATGACGAAGATCGAGCCCTGGATCACGGTCACCCACTGGCCGAACCCCGCCAGATATTGCTGCATGGCGATGATCACGAAGGCACCGACCACGGGACCGAACACGGTTCCGAGTCCGCCGACCAGCGTCATCAGCACGACTTCGCCTGACATCGACCAGTGCACGTCCGTGAGCGAGGCGTTTTGCGCCACGAAGACTTTCAGCGCACCGGCAAAGCCGGCCAGCGTGCCCGACAGGACGAAAGCCAGGAACTTGTACTGATCGGTCCGGTAACCCAGCGAGATCGCGCGCGGCTCGTTCTCGCGGATTGCCTTGAGCACTTCGCCGAACGGCGAGTTGATGATGCGGAAGATCAGCAGGAAGCCGGCGAGGAAGCCCACCAGAACCACGTAGTAGAGCACGGTTGGCTTGGTCAGATCGAAGACGCCGAACATGCGTCCCTGCGGGATGCCCTGGATGCCGTCTTCGCCATGGGTGAACGGCGCCTGGAGGTAGATGAAGTACAAAAGCTGCGACAGCGCCAGCGTGATCATCGAGAAATAGATGCCCTGGCGGCGGATCGAGATATAGCCCGTGATGAGCGAGAGCACGAAGGCACCGGCGACGCCGACGAGGATGCCGAGCTCCGGCGGCAACGCCCACACCTTCAGCGCATGCGCGCTGCAATAGCCGGCTGTGCCTAAGAACATCGCATGGCCGAAGGACAGCAAACCGCCGTAGCCGATCAGCAGGTTGAAGGCGCAGGCGAGCAGCGCGAAGCACAGCGCCTGCATCACGAAGAACGGGTAGACTCCCGTGAATGGCACCGAAGCCAGCAGCAGCGCCATCACCACGAACACGATCATCTCGTCGCGGATCGTGCGTGGGGTTACCGGCAGCGTGTCGTCCGTCAAGGCTGTCATATCAGGCCGCCCTTCCCGTCAATCCCGTTGGCTTCACCAAGAGCACCAGCACCATCAGCACGAACACGACGGTGTTGGAGGCCTCGGGGTAGAAATATTTGGTCATGCCCTCGATCACACCGAGCGCAAAGCCGGTGATGATGGAGCCCATGATCGATCCCATGCCGCCGATCACCACCACCGCGAACACCACGATGATCAGGTCGGCGCCCATCAGCGGCCGCACCTGGTTGATCGGCGCCGACAGCACGCCGGCGAGCGCGGCCAGGCCGACACCCAAACCATAGGTCAGCGTGATCATGCGCGGCACGTTGACGCCGAAGGCGCGCACCAGCGTCGGGTTTTCAGTCGCCGCGCGCAAATAGGCGCCGAGACGCGTCTTCTCGATCAGGAACCAGGTCGCAATACACACGATCAGCGAGAAGATGACGACCCAGCCGCGATAGATGGGCAGGAACATGAAGCCGAGATTCATGCCGCCCTTGAGCTGGTCCGGAATGGCGTAAGGCATGCCAGAGGAGCCGAAATAGTTCTGGAACACGCCCTGCACGATCAGCGCAATGCCGAAGGTCAGGAGCAGTCCGTAGAGATGGTCGAGCCCCGTCAGCCATTGCAGCATGGTCCGTTCCAGGATCATGCCGAAGATGCCGACGATGATCGGGGCCAACAGCAACGCCCACCAGTAGTTGATGCCGCCGATGTTCAGCAGGAAGTAGGCGACGAACGCGCCCATCATGTAGAGCGCACCGTGGGCGAAATTGATGATGTTGAGCATACCGAAGATCACGGCAAGCCCGAGACTGAGCAGCGCGTAGAACGAGCCATTGATCAGTCCCACCAGTAGCTGAGCGTAAAGAGCCTGCATCGATCCCGCACCCGGTCCCTTCGGCGTTCCCTGAAAGTCGCCCGCAGGCCTGATGGCCTGCGGGCGGTTAGCTTACTTCTTCAAGAGCGCGCACTTGCTCTCGGACAGCGGCGTGAAGGCCTGGTCGCCCGGCACGGTGCCGACCAGCTTGTAGAAATCCCACGGTCCCTTGGACTCGGAGGGCTTCTTCACCTCGAACAGATAGGCGTTGTGGATGGTGCGGCCGTTGGGCTGGATCTCGCCCTTGCCGAACAGATCGTCTTCCGTCGGCATCGACTTCATCTTCTCGACGACCTTGGCGCCGTCATGCGGGTTGCCGCCGAGCGCTTCCAGTGCCTTGAAATAGTGACGCACGCCCGCATAGACGCCGGCCTGCACCATCGTGGGCGGCGCGTTGTTCTTCATCTTCTCGGCGAAGCGCTTCGAGAACGCCCGGGTCTGGTCGTTCATGTCCCAGTAGAAGGTCTCGGTGAAGTTGAGGCCCTGTGCGGTCTCGAGCCCAATCGCCTTGACGTCGGTGAGAAACAGCAGCAACGCCGCGAGCTTCTGGCCGCCCTTGACGATGCCGAACTCGGCCGCCTGCTTGATCGTGTTGGTGGTGTCGCCGCCGGCATTGGCAAGGCCGATGATCTTGGCCTTGGAGGCCTGCGCCTGCAGCAGGAAGGACGAGAAGTCCGGCGTGTTGAGCGGGTGCTTGACGCCGCCGACCACCTTGCCGCCATTTGCGGTAACGACAGCAGTGGTGTCGCGCTCCAGCGCCGCGCCGAAGGCGTAGTCGGCGGTCAGGAAGAACCAGGTGTCGCCGCCGGCCTTCACCAGCGCCTGACCGGTGGTGTGGGCCAGCATGTAGGTGTCGTAGGTCCAGTGCACCGTGTTGGGCGAGCACTGCGCGTTGGTCAAATCCGAGGTCGCCGCGCCCGAGTTGATGTAGACGCCGTTCTTTTCCTTGATGACGTTGTTGACCGCCAGCGCCACGCCGGAATTCGGCACGTCGACGATGACGTCGACCTTGTCGACATCGAACCATTGCCGCGCGATCGCGGTGCCGATGTCGGGCTTGTTCTGGTGATCGCCCGAGATGATGTCGATCTTCCAGCCCTTCGCAGCCAGGCCGGAATCTTCAATGGCCATCTGCGCGGCGAGCGTCGAGCCCGGTCCGCCGAGGTCGGCATAGAGCCCGGACTGATCGGACAGAGCGCCGATCTTGACGGTCTTGTCCTGCGCGAAGGCTGCACCGGTGGCGGTCACGGCCAACGCCGTCCCGAGCAGAAACGACGCAATCGACTTTGTCATCATGCTACTTCCCTATGAATCTTCTTGTTGGCCGTTCTAGACGCCGAGATAGGTGTGGAGCTTGTCCATGTTGGCGGCAAGCTCCGCATTGGAAAATCCGTCAATGATCTTGCCGTGCTCGACCACGTAATAGCGGTCGGCGACGGTGGATGCGAACCGGAAGTTCTGCTCGACCAGGAGGATCGTAAAACCCTCTTTCTTGAGCCGCGCAATGGTGTGGCCGATCTGCTGGATGATGACGGGCGCGAGACCCTCGGTCGGCTCGTCCAGCATCAGGAAGTTCGCGCCGGTGCGCAGGATGCGCGCGATCGCAAGCATCTGCTGCTCGCCGCCGGAGAGCTTGGTTCCCTGGCTGTTGAGCCGTTCCTTCAGGTTCGGAAACAGATCGAAGATCTGCTCGAGCGGCAATCCGCCGGGACGCACCACCGGCGGCAGCAGCAGGTTCTCCCGGACATCGAGGCTGGAGAAAATCCCCCGCTCTTCCGGGCAGAACGCGATTCCCATCCGCGCGATCTTGTCCGAGGTCGTGCGGATGATGTCCTGATTGTTGAATTTCACCGAGCCGGTGCGCTTGCCGATGATGCCCATGATCGACTTCAGCGTGGTGGTCTTGCCGGCGCCGTTGCGCCCGAGCAGGGTGACGACCTCGCCCGCGTTCACGTCGAAGTTGATCCCGTGCAGGATGTGGGACTCACCGTACCAGGCTTCGAGGTTGCGGACCTGGAGGAGGTTGCCGCCGCTCGCGGCCTTTGCGGGAGCTTCCGCCGTTGCAGTCTCAGCCATGACCGGCTCCCAGATAGGCTTCCTTGACGCGTTCGTCCTTGGTGAGTTCGCTGTAATGGCCCTGCGCGAGCACCTGCCCGCGCGTCAACACGGTGATGATGTCGGAGAGATTGGCCACGACGCTCAGATTATGCTCGACCATCAGGATGGTGTATTTCGCGGAGATGCGCTTGATCAGCGCCGCGATCTTATCGATGTCCTCGTGGCCCATGCCGGCCATCGGCTCGTCCAGCAGCATCATCTCGGGGTCGAGCGCGAGCGTGGTTGCGATCTCCAGTGCACGCTTGCGCCCATAGGGCATCTCGACCGCGGGCGTATTGGAAAACTCGCTCAGGCCGACATCGTTCAACAGCTCGCGTGCGCGATCGTTGAATTGGTTGAGCACGGATTTGGAGCGCCAGAAATCGAAGGAGCTGCCGTGCTGGCGCTGAAGCGCGACGCGGACGTTTTCCAGCGCGGTGAGATGGGGAAATACCGCCGAAATCTGGAACGAGCGCACCAGCCCCAGGCGGGCCACGTCGGCGGGCGCCATCGCGGTGATGTCCTGCCCCTTGTACAGGATTTTTCCGGCAGACGGTTTGAGGAACTTGGTCAAAAGATTGAAGCACGTCGTCTTGCCGGCGCCGTTCGGGCCGATCAACGCGTGAATGCTCCCACGGCGAACCTTGAGCGCAACGTCGCGGACGGCGAAGAAGCCCGCGAACTCCTTGGTCAAGCCTTCCGTTTCGAGAATGAACTCATCGGCCAAACAGTTTTCCCCCTGCCCGCACAACGCGCGTGGCTATCCTTGTTGCTTCAGCTTTCCGGAGGCCTTGGAGCCACTCCCTGGAGCCCATCCGGAACGCCGCCTCCGGGCGCGGAATATGCCGGAGGTGACGGGGGTTAGGCAAGGCGGAAAGCTGAGCAGGTCAGGCCTCCGGCCGGGAGACTTATGCTCCCTTAGTCGGACGTGTTTTGATGTCGCGCCTGCCCGGCTTCCCGGTTCGCAAAGCGCCGGTCATCAAGCCGTCGTTAACGGTCTTTCGTTCCATGCGCCAGCCTTCATGGAAAATTTTCCCGCAGCGAGGATCATGCGCGGGTTTCATGCGTCCGGAATTTCTATTCGCCGGGAATATTGTCTTGGATTTTGCAAGCGCCGCTCCTTCCGTGGTGAAATCGATCAGGCAGCGTGATCTCCTGAACACGTGGCTGCGGCTCTATGCGCGCGAGCAGACGGCCCCGGCGATCTGGGAGTACCAGCCTGCGCGGCTCGAGGAAGAGCTCTCCGATCTGATCTATTATACGGTGGACATGTCGACGCCGACGCTGCGTCTGATCATCCAGAGCGAAGGTACGCGCATCTCGCGCGCCTATGGACACACCGGCAAGGGCGCCCTGCTCGATGACTATATCGGACCGCGTCTCGCGCCCCTGGTGATGCCGGTCTATCATGAATGCGTGGCGCGCGGGCTGCCTGTCTACAGCGTTGCCGACGTCGATGACATCTACGGCCGTATCGTCGCCTATGAGCGCCTGCTGCTGCCGTTCCAGACTGACGGCAAGGTCTGTCACATCATCGCGTCGCTCAAGACCTTTTGCGAGGACGGCGGCTTCGAGATCAAGAATCTGATGCGCGGAAATGACGCGCTGCCGCGCTCAAGATTGCGCGCGGTGATCGATCGGGACCTGTTCCATCGCACCCCCGGCCGCATCGCGCCGGCCGAGTTGGTCGAGTTCGCGGACCAGCAGGGCTCCGGTGTTCCCACCGAGATCATCGAACTGAACTAGCGCTCAGCGCGATTTGGCGGCGGCTTCCTTGGTCGTGACTTACTTGGTCGTGACTTCCTTGGCATAGACGTCCGGCTTGAAGCCGACCAGCAGCTTGCCGCCGACTTCAAGCACCGGCCGCTTGATCATCGATGGTTGCGCTAGCATCAACGCCAGCGCCTTTTTCTCCGAAAGGCCTTCCTTGTCGGCATCGGGCAGCTTCTTGAAGGTCGTTCCGGCGCGATTGAGCAGCGTCTCCCAACCGACCTTGTCGCTCCACTGCTTGAGCTTGTCCTTCTCCACGCCCGCCGTTTTGTAGTCGTGAAACGCATAGGCGACGCCATGGATGTCGAGCCAGGCGCGCGCCTTCTTCATGGTGTCGCAGTTCTTGATGCCGTAGATGATGTTGGGCAAAACGTTCCTCGCGCATGCTTCGTATCGTGATCCCAAGGCGTTGTACGCAACTCCGGTTCGCGCGACAATATTGCGAACGATGCCAGCTCTTCGAACGGACACTCCATGCACGTCACTCATGATCCAGCCGCGACTGCGTCGCCGACCACCGACTTCGACACTTTTCTCGCGGTCGATATCCGCGTCGGCACCATCGTCGATGCGAAGCCTTTCCCGGAAGCACGCAAGCCGGCCTGGCGGCTGTGGATCGACTTCGGCCCCGCGATCGGCGTGCGCAAGAGCTCTGCGCAGATCACCGAAAACCATCCGCTCGAAACGCTGGTGGGCCAACAGGTGGCTGCGGTCGTGAATTTCCCGCCGCGCCAGATCGGCCCTGTTGTCTCGGAGGTGCTGACCCTCGGTTTTCCCGATGCCGACGGCAAGGTCGTTCTGGTGCAGCCGAGCAAGCTCGTGCCAAACGGCGGACGGCTGTTCTAGCACTGCGCGATCGAGGGAAGGTTCCTGGCCGCCGGCGGCGCCTCTTTACAGGCTCAACCTCCTGTTTCCCGGCCCTTCGGGCGTCGGGCTTGACCGGGATACTCTTTGGCAATAAAAATGACTGACTAATCGTTTTTTATCATACTCAGCACCGCAGAGCGCATCTCCTGCAGAACGAATAAACGATCGATTTGTCAGTTATTTATGGGATGGCCGGATGCCCAAGATCAGCGACAAGCAACGTGAAGGCCGGCGGCAGCAGATTCTCGCAGCCGCCCTTGCCTGCTTCGCCGAGGATGGTTTTCACCAGACCGGGATGGCCCACATCGTCAAACGGTCGGGGCTGAGCCATGGTGCCGTCTATCTCTACTTCCAGAGCAAGGACGATCTGATCGAGGCACTCGCCGACGACCGGCACCGGCGCGAGGCCGTGCTCAACTCGGTCGCGCAAGGATCGGGCGATCCGATCGAAGGACTTCACGCGCTGGTCGGCGTCTACGCGCAATGGCTCACCGATCCCACCGGCGAAGCGCGCCGCCGCGTCGGCATCCACGGCTGGGCCGAGGCCCTGCGCAACCGCCGCGTCCGCACCCGCATCGTAGAAGGCATCGACATGCCGCGCGCCCTGATCGTCGCGCTGGTCGAGCGCGGCCAGCATGACGGCCTCATCAAGCGCGATCTCGGTGCGGAAGCGATCGCGCGCGTGCTGATCGCGATCTTCCAAGGCTTTGTGCTGCAAAAATGCTGGGGCCAGGATTTTGACATCGAGGCCTGCATGGCAGCCGTGACCGGCGTGATCGATGGATTTCGCACCACCAAGACCGACGTCAAGCGACGGACCAGGAACTAAGCGATGTCGTGGATCCATGACTCGCTCGCAGGCATTGGGGTCGGCCTCATCGGCGGGCTGACATCGGGCTTCATGGGCACGAGTCCCGGAGGCGGTCTCGTGATCTTCAGCGTGCTGCTACTCGGCGCCGAGCAACACGTCGCCCAGGGGACATCGCTGATCACGCAGGTTCCACCGACCGGACTCGCGGGCGTTCGCCGCTATTGGCAGAGCGGCAATCGTAGCCCGTTGCTGTGGATCGTCTGGATCGGCATCGGGTTTCTCTTCGGCGGCGCCGGCGGCGGCTACGCCGCGGCGGCGGTCTCCGACTCGGTATTGCAATGGACCTACGTCGTCTATCTCGTCGCGCTGATCGCTCTCCTGATCCTGCGCCGCGACCGCGAGGAGACAAGCAAGGAGATCGGCGACCGGGACAAGCTGCCCTGGCTGCCGCTGCTCCTCATCGGCATGCTCGCCGGATTTTCCTCCGGCTTCATGGGCATCGGCGGCGGGCTCGCGATCACCGTCGGGCTCGCGGCGGGCCTGCGGGTGCCGCAGCATCAGGCCCAGCTCGTCGGCCTCGTCTTCTCGGTCATCCCGACCAATATTCCGGCCGCGTGGATCTACTGGAGCAAGGGACTCATGGTCGGCTGGCCGGCGATCATCGGCATCCTTGCCGGCCTCTGGTTCGGCACCGATCTCGGCGCACGCGCGGCCAATGGCGTCAGCAAATCGGTGCTGCGCCGGGTCATGATCGCCCTCATCTTGCTGATGGCGCTCTACATGACCCACAAGGCGCTAACCTGATCTTACGGCCGCTTCGGAATGTTCAGCCCGCGCTCGACCGCCGGACGCGCCAGCCCGCGCTCGAGCCAGGCGGCGACGGATTTGAACTGGCTGAACGCGACAAGATCGCCGGCGCCGTAGAAACCGATGAGATTGCGCACCCAGCCCAGCATGGAGATGTCGGCGATGGTGTAGTCGTCGTCCATGAACCATTGCCGGCCGGCAAGATGCATCTCCATCACCCCGAGCAGCCGCTTGGCCTCGCCCACATAGCGCTCGAGCGGCCGCTTGTCCTCGAAATCCTTGCCGGCGAATTTGTGGAAAAAGCCGACCTGGCCGAACATCGGCCCGATGCCGCCCATCTGGAAATGCAGCCACTGGATGGCCTGGTAACGGCGCGCGGCATCCTGCGGCAGCAGCTTGCCGGTCTTCTCCGCGAGGTATTGCAGGATCGCTCCGGATTCGAACAGCGGTAGCGGCCTGCCGCCGGGACCATCGGGATCGAGGATCGCCGGGATCTTGCCGTTCGGATTGAGCGAGAGGAATTCCGGCGTCTTCTGGTCGTCCTTACCGAAATCGACGAGATGGACTTCGTAGGGAAGCCCGATCTCTTCCAGCATGATCGAGACCTTGACGCCGTTCGGCGTCGGCAGCGAATAAAGCTGGAGCAGCTCCGGGTGCTTGGCCGGCCAGCGCCTGGTGATGGGAAAGGCGGACAGATCGGACATCAGGACCCCGGCTTCGTTCATGAGATGCCGCCTAGTCTAGGCCAGCGGACGAACGACGCAAGGTCGAGTGGTCAGTTCAATTTCCCGCACAGGTCACAACGGCCGCAGCAAATGGTTGGTGGCGTGCATCACGTCGCGCTGTGCGCGTTGCTCGATGAAGAGCTGGCCGGTGACGAGCAGTGCTCCGGTGAAGACGAGCGCAAGCATCGCGGTCGCGAACTGACTGGCATCCCTCATCGGACGAGCTTCTCCGTGTTCGGTTCGCACGAGGAACGCGGGCCGGCCATCGTCTGTTCCTGCAAGCTTCAAATAAATTGCAGCTTTTTCCCGATCCCTCGCACTCCGACGGCCTCAATAATTGATCTCCATCCGCAAGCCCCGCGGGTCGGTCTCCTCCCCGCCGAACCGCTGCGTGCTGTCGCGTGCCGCGACCGCGCAGGCACAGGCGTCGATGAGATCGTCGCGGCCGATGCCGGTGCCGTGTCGTTGATTCAGCCATGTCGGCAAGCGCACGAAGCCGCGCTGGTGCAGGAGTGCGATGCGCTGCTCCCGGCCCTCTGCAGACGTCTTCTTTGCAAGCCGGGCCTGCCCAGCGAGATTCCAGAAGATCAATTCCGGATGCGCTTCGCCGATCGTCGTCTGCCGCGCCGGCGTCATGATCTCGTCGGCGTCCCTGATCTTGTCCCTGATGTTCCAGAGCTGCGCTGACACGCCCCTGCCCTTGCCCTCGCACTCCCAGTAGTGACGGTTAGTTGCGGCCATGTCGGCAAATTTCCAGAGGTCGCGGCGCGCGCCGAGAAACACGGCAGGACCGACCAGCTCGCGCGCACGCAAATCGCAGATGCGATATCCGCTCCATTTCAATCCGATCGGCATGTCGATCATCGCCCGGGCATGCGGCAGCGCAAGCAGCCGCACGAGACCCGGCGAATAGTCGAAGCCGTGATCGCCGCGCTGGTCGATCCAGGCGGCGACCCAGCCGAAGCGGAATCCATCGAGGCCGAGATAGTTTGGCAATTTCCTGATTCCTGACGGGCGTCCGCCCGCTCCTCTATCCCGGTTCCTCGCCCCGGTGCTGCTCGAACAGGCGCTGCGCCAGCAACGCGTGGCCGAGCGTGCCGCCGGCGCGAACCGCCGCCGCAATCAGCGCGGCTTCCGCGATTTCTTCGCGCGTTACACCGGCCTTCGCCGCCTGCGCCGTGTGCACATCGAGGCAATAGGCGCATTGCGTGGTGAGCGCGACCGCGAGCGAGATCAGCTCGCGATATTTTGGCGGAATCAATCCGTCCTTGCGCTCGACCGCGTGGTTGAACGCAAGGAACGCGTTGGCCTCGACCGGCGCGAGCGCCACCAAGGGCGGGATGGATTTCAGATCGTCAGGGCTTTGATAACAGGTCATGGCTCACCTCGTCAGATATTCGCGCATCAGGGCGCGGGCGCGATGCAGACGTGCTTTCACGGCCTGCCGGGTCGCACCGAGTGCGACGGCGATTTCGTCGATGGTCATTTCCTTGACGTCGCGCATCAGCGCGACATCGCGGTAGTGCGGCGGCAGTGCCTCGAAGGCCGCTGCAACGTCGAGCCGCAAATCGGCTTCAGGACGCGACAGCAGCAGCGCCTCCGCCTCTCCGCCGTCGATCGCCGACGCGAGACCTGTCTTACGGGCGAGCCGCAGGCATTCGCGGCGGACCACACTGAACAGCCAGGCCGAAAACGCCAGCCACGAACGGATCGTGCCGACATGGCGAAACAGGATCCACAGCGCCTCCTGCGTTGCATCCTCGGCATCTGCCGAGCTGCGACAGGTGGCGCGGGCATAGCGGCGGATGTTCGGCTGCGCCGTCTCGAGCAGAGACGCGATCGCCTGGGGATCGCCAAGGCGCGCGGCCTCGAACAGGTCCGGCGAGATCCCAGCGGCGCTCACGACACGCCTCCTCTTCCGATGCCGGCCATCGCGCACATCGGACAATAGCCGACGAGGCCGGTCAGTGCGAAGCCGGCGCCGCCGAGCGCAACCAGCCACGCCGCGGCGCCGGTAAGATACACGAATGCCGCGACGGCCACCGCGACGCCCAAGGCGATCCGCACGGCCTGATGCAGGCCCCCGATGTTCTTCCTGTAAAATGCCATCAGATCCTCCGACATAAGCCGAGCCAAAATGCCTCGACCGTCAAGAGAGGGCGCGACGACCGGAAAGGATTCGCGGCAAACTGCAATTTTTTTCGCGATCAGCCTCCGACGGCCTGATAGGCCAGCCGCTTGAATTCGAAGAAGAACGGATTCCAGAAGCCCATGTAGCGCTGCGTCATCAGCACACCGGCGGTATTGGCCTGCGGGCAGATCCACCAATGGGTGCCGGCAAGGCCGCCCCACTGGAATTCGCCGGTCGAATTCGGGGGATCGAACGGCATCGGCGCGAAGGTGACGGCGCCGCCGAGGCCAAAGCCTTTGCCGGGGATCGGGCCGAGATTGGCGAAGCGGATGTTCTCGCCGGCGGGCAGCTGGTTCGTCATCATCTGCCGCAGCGTCTCCCGCTTCAGCAGCGCATCGGAGCCCGGGAGCAGCGCCCGTATCAAAGCGAGCATTTCGGGCAAGGTCGAGACCAGTCCGCCGCCGCCTGACAGCCGCGGGAACTGCCGCCGATAGGCCTGCGGATAAGGCAAGTCATCGGCCCGGGTCAGGCCGGGCTTCATGGGGTCGAGGATATCCGCGCCGTTGTAGAGGGCCACCAGCCTGCCCTGCTGCGCGTCCGGCACGTGGAAGCCGGTGTCGGTCATGCCGAGCGGCTCGAAGATGCGCCTTGAGGACGGCGTCGAGCGGCTTGCCGGAGACGACCTCCACGACGCGTACGAGCACGTCGGTCGCAACCGAATATTCCCACGACGCGCCGGGATGAAGGACAGCGGCAGATCGGCGAGCTGGTCGATCATGCCGGTCAGCGGCGTCAAGGGATTGAGGACGCGCGCCTCGTTGTAGGCTTTGAACAACACCGTACCGGGATCGAAGATGCCGTAGCTGAGGCCGGAAGTATGGGTCAGAAGCTGCCGGATCGTGATCGGGCTCTTCGCCGGCTCGACGTCGGCAAGGCTCAAAGCGCCCGGCTTCAGAACCTTGCGATTGCCGAGTTGCGGCAGAATTTCTCGACAACGTCATCGAGCCCGATGCGGCCCTCCTCGACCAGCAGCATGACCGCGCAGGTGACGAAGATCTTGGTATTGGAGAAGGCTCGAAATATGTGATCGGGCTGCAGCGCGGTGCCCTCCTCGCGATCGGCGAAACCGACGCATTGCTGATCGACGACCTCGCGGCCCCGCAGCACCGCCCAGGATGCACCCGGAATGATCTCCTGATCGACGTAACGCTGCATTGCCGTCCGCGTGGCGGAAAAATCAGGTGTTCTGGCGTCCATGTGCTTCCCCCAATGATGGTTGGGATCGATATAGCGTGAATTCGCCAGATGAGAAGCCTGAGCGGACGGCGCGGCTCATTCCTGCTTCATGAACGCGGTCACGTGCAGGCTGCGCCGAATCCACATCCCCTGCCGCTGATACAGCGCGATGGCCGATGAGTTGCTCGAGAACACGTGCAGGAAGGGAATTTCACCTCGCGCCTCGATCTGGCGTGCGACCGCCGCCAGCAGCGCCTGCGCGTAGCCCCGCCCGCGATGGTCGGGGTGGACGCAGACGGCCGTCATCTCGACGAAATTTCCCGGCTTCATGCGCTCGCCGGCCATCGCGACCAATTCGCCGCCGGCACGGATGCCGAGGAACGTCCCGAGTTCGTGCGTGCGCCGCGCGAAGGGACCGGGCTTCGTCAACTCCGTCAGGGCCATCATGGCGGGAACGTCGGCTGCACCCAGCCGGACGATCTCGGCATCGCGAAGCGGACTGTCGGCCGGAGAGCCGATCATCTGCTCGCAGGGTCCGGCCACCACGACTTTGAAACCTGCAGGAACATCGACGGCCTCCGGTGTGAACAGCGCGGCGACCTGCGGGCCCGACAGGAGATCACGGAGCGCGGCGAAGCTCGCCTCGGACATGTCGACCATGTCGGCAAAGGGCGTCACGTCCACCGGATAGCGCAGTGCTCGCGGGCCGCCTTCGGCCAAATATTTGTGGCTGGTCGTCAGCGCGCTCCAGATCGGACGATCCAGTAGGGTCTCGTCACCGTCGGACACCGTTTCACTCCTTCTCGAAACTGACGATGACGGCGGCATTGGCGATGAGGATGGGATCGTTGCCCTGTTCCGGGGCCGACGGAATCTCCAGCCCGCCCTTCACCGCGTTGACGGTGACAGTGCCGTAAGGCAGCTCCTTCGCGACCGCGTCCTTGTCGACGCTTTCCGGATTCGGCACCGCGATCGTGACGTCCACGAACATGTCGTTCGCAGTCTTGTCGATCATCCGGAAGAAGCCGAGGCTCGAATGCCTGATGGCATCAGAGACCGCACGCCTCGCCGCCTTTGTGGCGTCCCTGCCGTGGACGTCGACGCCCATGCCCATCTCGGTGATACAGCGAACGCGAGCCATGTTCTTCATTCCTGTGACTGATTGAGTGGTGAGGAGTGTGGGGGATCGAACGGCACGATACAAGTGGGGTCGTCCCCTCGTATCCCGGACGCGGCGCGGCACGCAGTGGCGCTCCATCGCCGTTGTAAGCCGCGTGCGCTGTGCTATCGCTCAAGCGATGACTCCCAAAACTTTCGAAACCCGCTGCCTGCGCCTGCCCGCCGTCACCAAGGTGGTGCAGTGGGAGGGCACCTCCGTGTTCAAGGTCGGCGGCAAGATGTTCGCACTCGGCGGCGGCTTTGCCGCGCGCTCCGGCGGCTACATGTTCAAGGTCTCGAACATGGCCTATGCGATGCTGATCGAGCACGGCCTTGCGCGGCCGGCGCCGTATCTGGCGCGCGCCAAATGGGTGCAGCTCGTCGGCAACAACGCGCTGCCGGACGCCGAACTCACGAGCTATCTGGCGCAGGCGCACGCGCTGATCGCGGCGAAACTCACGCGGAAGTCCCGCAGGGCGCTGGGGCTCGACTGAAGCGCAGCCGCTGCTGAAGCGAAAGCCTGCACCGATTGACTTCGATGATATGCCTGACTAATGTCAGACATCATGCTCGACCCTGTTTCCCGCGTCCGCCGCTTCAATCGTGCCGTCACGTCCGCTGTCGGTGCGCTCGACACGTCATTCCTGGGACGCGGGCGGCCACTGGGGGCGGCGCGCGTGCTCAACGCGATCGGGCATGGACGTTCGGACGTGGCCGAGATTCGCGAGTATCTCGGCCTCGATTCCGGCCTGATGAGCCGTCTGCTCCGCAGCCTGGAGGACGAAGGGTTGGTCGAGACCAATGCGCATGAGGACGATGCGCGCCGCCGCGTGGCGACATTGACGCGTGCGGGCCGGCGCGAGTTCGCGGCCTATGAGGCGCTGTCGAATACGCAGGCCGAGGGCTTCCTCGCCCAACATTCGCAGCGCGAGGCGCTGCTGGCGGCGATGGATTTGATTGCTTCCGCATTGACGCGCGAGCGCGTCACGCTGGACGAGATGGATCCACGGAGCGAACAGGCGCGCTATTGCCTCGGCGAATATTATGGCGAGCTCGGCCGCCGCTTCAAGCAGGGTTTTGACGTCTCGCTGTCGCGCGATCCTGACGCCAAGGATATGCGCCGCCCGCGCGGCACGTTCATCGTCGCGATGTCGGACACGCTGCCGATCGGCTGCGTCGGGCTGAAGGGCACGGATCACGGCTATGCCGAGATCAAGCGTCTCTGGGTCGCACCGGCGGCGCGCGGATTGCGGCTCGGCCGGCGCCTGATGGACATGACCGAGGATGCCGCGCGCGGGCTCGGCATCAAGCTGCTGCGGCTCGACACCAACAGCGCCCTGGCGGAGGCCGGCCAGCTCTACCGACGAAGCGGCTGGAGCGAGATCCCCCGCTTCAATGACGACCCCTACCCGGACCTGTTCTTCGAAAAACGTCTGTGAGCGCCGGCGCCTTTCCTTCCGTTGCCGCGTTATGGCCGAAGCCGCAGGAGCAACGCCATGACCAGGTCCGACCTCGCCGACATCTACCGCAATTACATCGCCTGCCTGAACCGGCAGGATTGGCCCGCGCTCGGACAGTTCGTTCACGATGACGTCGTCCACAATGCGCAACCATTCGGACTGTCCGGCTATCGTGCCATGCTGGAGCAGGATTTTCGCGCAATTCCGGATCTGCATTTCGACATCGAGCTGCTGGTCTGCGATCCGCCCCAAATTGCCGCCCGGCTGAAATTCGATTGCACGCCGGCTGGAACGTTTCTGGGGCTGGATGTGAACGGCAGGCGCGTGTCCTTCTGCGAAAACGTGTTCTATCAATTTCGCGACCGAAAAATACGACACGTGTGGTCCATCATCGACAAGCGCGCGATCGAGGCGCAGCTCTAGCGCTGCGCCTCGATGGACCTGCTTACGCCGCTGCCGGCGCCAACTCCGCTTGCGGCTTCGGGAACGGCTTGAAATTCATCGCCATCAGGAAGGCGCCGAGGCCCATCGCCCAGGAGGCGATATAGAGCCAGGCGTAGCTCGAGAACGCATCGTAGATCAGGCCGCCGGCGAGCGGGCCCGTGGCCATGCCGAGACTGCCGGCCATGGCGGTGCCGCCGATCACCGTGCCCATCATCTTGAGCGGAAAGTTTTCGCGGATCAGCACCGCGTAGAGCGGCATGGTGCCGGCATAGATGAAGCCGAAGACGGCCCCGACCGCGTAGAACGTCGCAAGCTGGTGCGCGAAGACATAGGCGAGTGCGCCGAACGCCTGCAGCAGCAGGCCCGAGACGAGCACGCGCTTGGCGCCGAAGCGGTCCCCCATCAGGCCGAAGGCGATGCGTCCGCCAAGGCCGGCAAAGCCCTCGATGCTGTAGATCGTCACCGCCGCGACCAGCGGGATGCCGCAGCTCACGGCATAGGAGACGGTGTGGATGATCGGGCCGGAATGGGTGGCGCAGCAGAAGAAATTGGTCGCGAGCAGGATCAGGAATTGCGGCGAGCGCAGCGCCTCTCCCATCGACATCTCACCTTGCACGGCGCCCTCGCCCGCAGGCGCGGCCACGGCGTGCGCGAGCGCCGGCGGGCGGCGCACCAGGAACGAGACCGGGATCATGATGGCGCCGACCACCAGCGCCACGATCTGCATCGAGGTGCGCCAGTCGTGGCCGGAGACGAGCCAGGCCGCGAGCGGCGCCATCGTCATCGGCGCCATGCCCATGCCGGCCGACACCAGCGAGACCGCGAGGCTGCGATGGCTGTCAAACCAGCCGGTCACGGTCGCCATCATCGGCGCGAAGATCGCAGCACAGGACGCCCCGACCAGAAGGCCAAAGACGAACTGAAACGCCAATAGCGAGGTGGCGTGGCTCGCCGCGAACAGGCTCACGGTCAGCACCGTCGATCCCGTCAGCACCACCGGCCGCGGTCCGAACCGGTCCGTCAGCGTACCCCAGGCCATGCTGGTGCAGGCCATCGCCAGAAAGCCGATCGTCATCGCGCTGGAGATGCCGGTCACGGACCAGCCGGTATCCTTTGCGATCGGCTGCAGGAACACCGGCAGCGAAAACATGCCGCCGATGGCGACGCAGCCGAGCAAGCCGCCGGCGGCGACGATCACCCAGCGATAGGAGGAAGCGTTCATTTTGGTCTCCCGTCAGGTCTGTCTGGGTGGAAGACGATTGGGAACATGGTGGGCCGACAGGCCGACGCAAGTTTTTGCGGCACGCTTTTGTGACCTGCCAAGCAAAAAAGGCGAAAACAACCCCATGCACAGTAGCCGGGCGCTTTGGGATCAAGGACTTACAACGCAGCTCTTTGCCGTGCGAAGAAAGACTCGCCGTTTGACTCGTCGGGCAAAACACCTGCATGATGGCATCATCCCGCCGCTCTTGATCGTCTTCCCTTGCGCAGCCGATTAGCCGTCTCCTCGTCCGCGAGGGTTCCGGCCAGGAGCCTGCATGACCATCCGCCCCATCGTCCGCTATCCCGACCGCCGCCTCGCGATGCCGGCCCACCCTGTCACCGCGTTCGACGATGCGCTCCGTGAGCTTGCAAATGATCTGCGCGAGACCATGCGCGCCGCGCCCGGCATCGGCATCACGGCGCCGCATATCGGCGTGCCCTTGCGCGTCGTCGTGCTCGAGCTCGACGCCAAGGAGGGTGCGCAGATCTACGTCAATCCGGAGATCGAATGGGCCTCACCCGAGATGATCCTGCATCGCGAAGGCAGCGTCTCGATGCCCGGCGTCACCGACGACGTCCAGCGCCACGCCCGCGTGCGGATCAGCTATCAGGATATCGACGGCGAGATGCACACTGAAGAGTCGGAAGCCTTGCGTGCCGTCTGCCACCAGCACGAGATCGACCAGCTCGATGGGACGTTCTGGATCCAGCGGCTGTCGCGGCTGAAGCGGGAGCGGCTGGTGAAGAAGTTCGAGAAGATGTCGCGCGGGTGAGCGTACCGACGAAGATCGGACTTGTGTGAAATCGCGCCGGCTGTTCGATATGGAGAAGTCAAACCAGCCTGATATGATTGGAACGGTCGGCCCCGTCGGGAGGGACACGAATGACATATTCAGGTCGCTGCGCCTGTGGCGCGGTTTGTTACACCATCGCGTCCGCGCCGATCCGCGGCTTCCAATGCCAGTGCAGCGACTGTCAGCGCGACACCGGCAGCGGCCACAGCTCAATCTTCGTGTTCGCGCGCAGCGCAGTCTCGGTGACAGGCGAGGTGCGCGAAATCGAGCGCACTGCCGACAGCGGCGCGGTCAAACGCAAGGGATTCTGTCCAAACTGCGGCTCGCCGATCTATAACAAGCCGGACGAGAAGCCGGAGTTCATCGGCATCTATGTCGGCACGCTTGACGACGCCAGCACGTTCAAACCATCCGTCGTGCTGTTCTGCTCGCGCGGATATGCCTGGGATCACCTCGATCCCGAGATTCCCAAACTCCCGGAATGGCACCCGGGATCGCGCTGATTTCTTGCAGATTGGGGGACAGCCAATGGCGATGAGCTTCGAGCTGTCGATGCTGGCCGCCGCAATCGTCTGGGGCTTCGTACAGCTTGTCGCCGCCGCGCAAGCCGCGAACCTGCAGCACGGCCTCAGATGGGCTGCGAGCCCGCGTGACACCGAGATGCCGCCGCTCAAGCCCATCCCCGGCCGCCTCAACCGAAATTTCCGCAACTACATGGAGACGTTTCCGTTCTTTGCCGCCGCGATCCTCATCTCTCACTCCGCAGGCGTTCACACTGAGCTGACTTATTGGGGATCGATCGCCTATCTTGGCGGACGCATCGCCTACACCGCGCTGTACCTATCCGGCATACCGCTCGTCCGCTCGCTGTTCTGGAATCTCGCCAGCTTTGGCATGCTTGCTGTTTTGGCAGCGGCTTTCGTGCCTCACTAAAGCGGCGCGATGCTACGTGGCCGTTGCCGCGATGCCTTCACGCCCGCTTCCCGCTCCGCTTGGTCATTGGCGCGTTACGACGCTCGCGTTTGCCGCGCACGATTTCCGTCGCCAGCGCGTCCAGCTTCGGCTCCCAGAAACTCCTGAACTGGCCGATCCACGCGTCCACCGCGCGAAGTCCAGCGACGTCGACCGAGTAGAGCCGCCTTTGCGCCTCCGCCCGGACGGTCGCGAAGCCGCTCTCGCGCAGCACCTTGAGGTGCTGCGACACGGCTGCCTGCGTGATCCCGAACTCCGCTCCGATCACTTCGACGACCTCGCCGGACGCCATCTCGCCGGGCGCAAGCAGCTCGAGAATGCGACGGCGAACAGGGTCGGCGAGGACCTCGAAGATTTGCATCAGCTTCCTGTGCCCGGATGCGCGACGTCGGGCAGCGTCTCGCCGCGATAGAAAGCGATGGTGCGGTCGGACCGCTGCTTCGCGGAGACAGGATCCACGCCGCTTGCGACGTGCGCCGCGCGCCAATTCTCGCCGCTGCTTGTCATGAATTCCTTACCCGCGGGAGAGCCCATCCATGCCTCGGCCGTCTTATGGTCAACCGACGCCCCGGTCGCAACATATCGCTCCAGCCCCGCAATGGCGAGGTCCCAGCCGATGCCGACCGCCCCTGGACCGAACTGCTCCCAATGATCTTCGATGATTGCGGTGTGCTCAAGCGTCAACCGCGCTTGGGATCGTTCCGCCGTCAACTTGACATCGATCCAGCTCATCGCTCCGCCGAATTCCCATGTCGCTGCAAAATGGGTCGGCGGCGTACATGCCGTGATGGTCCCGCCGGCATTCCCCTTGAGCTGGTACTTTCCGCCGAGCCGGAGATCTCCCTCGACCGGCAAGAACCAGCGCGGAATGCGTTGCGGGCTGGTCACTGCGTCCCAGAGATCGTCGACGCTGGTCTCGTAAAGCCGAGTCAGTGTCACCGCACTGGCCGCTTTCCCGTCCTTCTCGAAATTCCTCACCGAGCGCGTAACCAGCCCCAATACCCTGGCGACGTCTATCTCCATATCGCGTGCTCCTGTCGTTTCGTATCAGGATGAATATCGGTCGAAGCTAATATAAGTCAACCGTTATATTTGGGAGAGATGCCGCTCAGATATTTCCCGGGCGGTTTCCCGAGCGCCTTCTTGAACATGGTGATGAAGGCCGCGACGGAGTCGTAGCCGAGATCGGCGGACACCTGTTGCACGCTCGCGCCGGACGTCAGCTCCCGCAAGGCGACGATCAGATGCAATTGCTGGCGCCAGCGCCCGAAGCTCAGCCCCGTCTCCCTAATGACCAGACGCGCGAGGCTGCTCTCGCTCAGCGCGACGCGATCGGCCCATTCGGCCAGCGTCCTGCGATCGGAAGGGTTTTTCGCCAGCGCTGCGGCAATCTTCTTCAAGCGCGGCTCGGGCGAGAGCGGCAGATGGAGCTGCTGAACCGGCATGCGGGGAAGCTCGCGCAGAAGGACGCTCGCCAGAAGGTCCACCCTGGCATCGTCATCCGCGATCTGATCGGCTAGCTCGACGATTAATTCACGCAGCAGTGGGGAGATCGAAAGCGTGCAGCACCGATCCGGCAGGTCCACGAGATCAGGCTCGATGTAGACGAAAAACAGCCGGGCGTTTTCCGTCGCAAGGTTGCTGTGCTGCAGGCCTCCTGGAATCCACACCGCGCAATGCGGCGGCACCATCCACAGACCGGTGGGAACGCGACAGGTGACAGCGCCGCCCAGCGCAAAGACAAGTTGCCCCTTGCGGTGCCTGTGATCGGCCACCTCGCCCTTGGTCCCGATCACGTCAACGCGCACGGCGATGACGGGCGCGGAGACGTCATCGACATCGAGATCAGGCCATGGAAAACGGAGCGGCTGTCGCATGCTTTCCTGTTTTTAGCAATCGATTGGCGGAATATCTAAATCGAGCGGAGGCGAATGTCGATAGGATCTCGGCGTGGCAAGCGGTTTCGCTGTGGCCATCCTTCGAGACGCCCGCTTCGGTGGGCTCCTCAGGATGAGGTCTCGTTCGCGGCGCAATCGCAAATCCTCATGGTGAGGAGCCCGCTCTCAGGCGGGCGTCTCGAACCATGAAGGCCAAGCTCTGTGTGCGATTGCCCTGGAGATGTGACGATGCATGGTTTCACGAGTGCGACAGCCGGCGGACTGCAACGTGTGGTCCGCACACAAGCAGGCTTCGTGCGTGGCAGCCCGCGCGATGCAAGCGGCGTGATCGCATTCAAAGGCATTCCCTACGCAGCACCGCCGGTCGGGCCTCTGCGTTGGTGCGCACCGCAGCCGCCGGCCCCCTGGGATGGCGTGCGCGATGCGCTCGTGTTCGGCGCGGGATGTCTATCGGCGCTCGAAAACGACCAGCGGCCGGGACCGCGTGACGAGGATTGCCTCTATCTCAATGTCTGGACCGCGGCAAAGCACGCCGACGAGACGCGGCCCGTGATGGTGTGGATTCACGGCGGCGGCTTTCAGTTCGGCTCCTCAGCGAATCCCGCAACCGATGGCGGCCGGCTAGCAGCAAAAGGTGTCGTCGTCGTCAGCTTCAATTATCGCCTCGGCATCCTCGGCTTCCTCGCCCATCCCGATCTCGATGCGGAGGCGCCGTCAGGCAATTACGGCCTGCAGGATCAGCTGATGGCGCTGCGCTGGGTCAAGGCCAACATCGCCGGCTTTGGCGGCGACCCCGATAACGTCACCGTGCTCGGCGAATCCGCCGGCGCCATGGCCGTCGGCATCCTGATGGCCTCGCCGCTCGCGCACGGACTGTTTCACAAGGCCATGGGACAGAGCGGCGCGTTCTGGGATGGCAAGCACGGCCCGCTCCAGGGCTTTGAAGAAGCCCGCGCGCGTGGTCTGGCTTTTGCCCGGCAACAGGGCAACGCGTCCATCGCAGCTTTGCGCAAGCTGCCGGCCGATCGGCTGAATGCAGCCGCGCCGTGGAGTTTCAGGACCAGCCCGGTCGTGACGGCCTTCTCGCCGAGTATCGATGGTCATGTCGTGCCTGACGTGCCCGCACGGCGCTTCCTGCGCGGCGAACAGATGCACATCCCGCTGCTGGCGGGCTGGAATGCCGCCGAGGAATTTCCTTTCCGCTCGCAGTCACTCCCCGATCAATCGGTGCAAGCCTTTCTCGCCGCGGCCGAGGCGATGTTCGGCAAGGAGCGCATGGCCGATTTCCTGAAGGTCTACCCCGCCGCGACCGACGCGGAGGCCAAGGCGTCCGCGTCCGCGCTCACGGGCGACATCGTGGTCGGCGAGCAATGCTGGCAGTGGCTGCGTCTGCATCGGCGCGGGGGACGCGCGCCGGTCTACGGCTATCACTTCAACCATACCTCGCACTACACGCCGATCGCCTCGCACGTCACTGAAATCCCGTTTGTGTTCGGAACCCTGACGCCGCAACAGGTAATCGGCAGCTCGGCGCCACCGGCCGAAGAGGACCGCGCTCTGGCGCGGACCATGATGGCGTATTGGGTGAACTTCGCAGCGCATGGCGATCCCAACGGATCAGGCCTGCCACCCTGGCCCGCCTATGACGAGAACGAATTCATGCAGATCCTGGGCACAACGATCGAAGCCGGCCCCAATCCGCAAGCCGCCCGCTTTCGCTTCCTCGACAGTTTCAGGCAGGACGGCATTCTGCCGATGCGCTGGCGGGAGCTGCGATAGGCGCGCTCACCCGCCCGCCATCAGCTGCTTCGCCAGCGCCATGTAGGCCGGCAGCGTCACGGGATCGTTGGCGGCGTTGCCCGCTGCGGGGTGCGAGGCGTAGCGCGCGATCACCATCTCGGCCTTGGGATCGATATAGATGCCCTGCCCGTGAACACCGCGCGCCATATAGGCGCCGTGGGCATTGTGCGTGACCCACCATTGATTGCGATAGGAGGCACCGGGTAGCGTGATGTAACCGGCGGGCTTGAATTTCTCGGGATCGCCGCCGCGCGCGATGTCCTCGACGACAGATGAAGGCACGATCTGCCGGCCGTTGAAGCGGCCGTGATTGCGCATGGTCTCGCCGAAGCGGGCGAGATCGCGCAGTGTTGTCGAGAGACCGCCCCCACCGCTTTCGGTGCCGATGCGGTCGACGTGATAATGCGCGTCTTCCTCCGCACCCATCGGCTGCCAGATGCGCTCGGAGAGCAGATCGGACAAGTTCATGCCGCTGACGCGCCGGATGATCCAGGCCAGCACGTCGGTGTTGACGGTCTTGTAGGCGAAGGCCTTGCCGTGCTCGCCCTGCTTCTTCTGCGCGACCAGGAAATCGAAGATGGTGGTCGCACCGTCATAGTCGGGCGGAATCGGCGCCATGCCGTTGGCGCGCCGCAGTCCCCACACATGCGAGTTCTTGTCGGTGTAGACTTCGGTGTATTCGAGCCCGGTGGTCATATCCATGACCTCGTGCACGCGCGCATCGCCGAACGCGCTCGCCTTCAGCTCCGGAACATGGTCCGTGACGGGCGCCTGCGGATCGATCTTTCCCTCGGCGACCAGAATGCCGGCGAGCACGCCCGTGAACGACTTCGTCACTGACATCGCAATATGCGGCTTGTGCGGCTTCAACGCGCCGAAATAGCGCTCATAGATCAGCCTGCCCCGATGCAGCACGACGACCCCGTCGGCATAGGTTTCCTCGAGCATCTTCGCGAACGTCATGGGCCGACCGTCCATGGTGGTCGAGGCCGACGCGCCGATGTCATGCTCTTGCCGCGGCAGCACCGATGCAGGCCCCGCCCCGCGCCAGACGTTCACGGTCGGCACCAGCTGGCGGATGTTGCTCCATGCCCAGCGCAGCTCGGGGAAGCTGCGGAACGAGCCGTCCTGGAAACTGATGGTGCGGTTTTCCGGTGGCGGGAAGCCCTTCATCCAGCCGAGTGTTTCGGGATCGGTTTCAGCGGCGGTTGCGGGGGGCTGACTCGGGGTGATGGCGGCGGACATGAATATTGGGCTCCGGAAGCGACGAGAGGGATTTCGTATCATGGAGATGAGTGGCGAACATCCAGTGTTTGCGCCGAGGTGACCGTCGCCGCGCGCTGGTCACCAACCGTCTCCTGCGCGCCACCCATCGTCGCGCCATCTGCGTCAAACGGTCCCGCAAGGCGCGCTGAACAAAACACTTGCCTGGGGCTTCTATCGTCCTCAACCCGCCAACTTTGAAAAGACGGAAGACATCTCATGCAAGTTCGCAAGTTTGCTATCTCTGACGCAACGCTCGAGCGTTCGCCGGGCCAGGATGGCGACATATTCGTCGGCAATGTGATCGACCAGCGTGATGGCGCGCCGATCACCATCGGCTACGGCCGCTACGCGCCGAACCAGATCCTCGACGAGACAATCGCTGTCGACGACGTGATGGTCGTACTCGAAGGGACGCTCTCGGTGTCGAGCAACGCCGGCACTGTGACCGCCGGTCCGGGCGAGATCGTCCACATGCCCAAGGGCACGCAGGTCACCATTCGCTCGCATGAGCAAGGCGCCGTCACCGCCTATGTCACCTATCCGCACTGGCAGGAGGCGCGCGGGTGAGGCAGGCCTTCGCGCACCGCGCACCTCGCTATCAGTTGGTCCGATCGACGGCGCAGAGCCCCGTCGATCGAGCCCGAGTCGTCAGGTCAGGCGGACCGACATGCCGCCGTCAACCGTCATGGGGCTGCCCGTCATGAACGATGCCCGGTCGCTCAGGAGAAAAACCGCCGCCTGCGCGATCTCCTTGGGACTGGCCATCCGCTTCATCGGATGAAGCCCGGCGATGAAATTCAGGGCGTCGGGATTTCCCTCGCCTGCCGCCGGAGTGATGGTCCCTCCAGGCAGAAGCGCGTTGACGCGAATGCCTTCGGCCGCATGCTCGGCGCCCAGCGATTGAGCCAGACCGATCAGTCCTGCCTTCGCAGCTGCGTACGCCGCCATTCCCGGCAAGCCACCGTTGCTGAAGCCAACGAAGGACGAGGTAAAGACGATGGAGCCACCGCCCTGCTTGCGCAGCGCCGGGATCTGCGCCTTTGCGCTGAGGAACGCCGAGGTGAGATTCACCGCAAGCACATCGGTCCAGTTTTCGAATTTCATCTCGGGGACCGGCATCATGTCGCCGACGATGCCGGCATTGTCGAAAGCGCCGTCAAGCTTTCCGAAGGTCGTGACGGCGTGCGCGACAAGGCGGGCTGCATAGCCGGTGTCCCGAACGTCGCCCGCGAGAAAAGTCGCGCGCCCTCCGGCGCTCTTGATGCTTGCAACAACGGCCTGCAGCTCGGGGCCGCGACGCGCCCCGAGCACCACATCGGCGCCTTCGGACGCGAACAATGATGCTGCGGCAGCACCGATGCCGCTGCTGGCGCCGGTTATGATGATCGTCTTGTTTGCCAGTTCCACCGCGAAACTCTCCTGATGTCAAAAAGGAGCCGAACAAGACATCAGGCACCAGCGAGCTGCCACCCGTTTCCCGAGTTGAACGCGGGATCACATCGTGGCGGTATTGCTCCGCCAATGGCGGCCTGCCGGTTTCCGTGATCGGAGTGACAGGCCGCCGTCAGCAAACGCTACTTCAGCGGCAAGAAAACGTCCGCGACCGTCTCGTGCTCCGGCACCTCCGGAAACAAGCTCAGCCGCTGGCAATAGATCGGGAAGTCGCGCGCTTCTTCGCCGCTGGCAGGAAGCCAGTCGCGATAAAGAAAGAGCGCGGCCGGCTCGAGATTGTCGGTGTAGCCGACGACGCGCAGCACCGCGCAGCGTCCGCCGGGGATCTCGCCGGCCTTGATCTCTTCGCCGTTGGCCGCGATCAGCTGGTCGGTCCCGACGCAGAGGTCCGTGCTGTACTCGGCCGGCGAGGCAGGACGCCGCTCGGAGCGCCAGACCGTGAAGGTCGGACTTGTCCTGGGGTGCAGGTTCGCCGCCTTGCGCCACGCGATGAAGCGCTGGATCGTGGCGGGAAGCGTCGCCGGGTCGCCGCGATGCTCCATGATCGCCACCTTGGTGGGTTGAACATCGCGGATCGTCACGTCGTCATTGGTAAACGTTTGCTGCATGAGCTTGCTCCTGGCGTTGTCGAGAGGCCCGAAGGCCGCAAGCCACGGCTCCCAGTCGGGAGACTTCCGGAACGACGACGGCGATTGCCCGAACCGTTGCCGAAAGGCACGGGCGAAGGCGTCAGGCGCGTCGTAACCGGCATCCATCGCAATCTCCGTGACATCAAGGGCGTCCATAAAGGCCAGCTGATGCGAAGCGCGCTTCATGCGGGCCAGCTGGACATAGCGATGCACTGATAATCCGAAGGTTGCCGAGAACTGCCGGTGGAAATGAAATTTTGAGAAAGCCGCAACAGCACTCACCGTGTCCAGATCCAGATCACCGTCGAGATGCCGGTCGATATGATCAAGCACCCGTCGCATCCGGTCCCGATAGTTTTGCAGCGCCGCCTTCATCGTCCCTCCTCCGTGGCGGCTCCATCTAGTCGCTGACGGCCATGACATGCTCGACCGATCTTGCGGTTTGGCAGGCATCCCAGGGCACGGCGCAGGCGTCCACGAGGATGCCGGCGATCAAGTATCAAAGAGCGCTGGGACGATCGATGTCGAACACGTCGATCTGTCGGTCCTGGAACAGATCCTCCAGCGCTTCGGGCCCGTTCGCCAGCACGTAGTCCCGCTCGGCGTCGGAAATAGGCAGCACCTGCAGCCAGACGACGGATTTGGCCGAGAAGGACTGTGTTTCCAGCTCCCACAAGAACGGAGAAATCAGCATGGCGTGCTTCATGTCACGCCCTTCGCCATACAGTTCCAGGGCTCGCGGAATGACGACGCCGGGCAAGGGTGTGATTTCGCCCTTCTTGATGCTGAAAGCGCAGGTCGCGATCATGTTGGCGCCCTCGGCGCATTCCGTCGCCAGAGCCAGCAGGATCTCGACGCCCAGAGCCTTGCCGCCGGACGTCAGGCCTGTCTTGGCGTCAGAGAGCGCGAGGCTGGCATAGGTGGAAACGCCTCCTGCCGGGACGTTCTTGATGATCATGATATCGACGTCGCAGACGTGGGCGTCATCCCAATATTTCGTAACCATCGGCGAGCCCTGCGTAACATCTCTCAAGTAGCGGGCGAGAGATTTGTTGTCTTCCGAAACCACCATGGCTCCTCACGTCAAAACTCCAAGGTCGTCGGCAGTCTTCACCGCGATGACTGTGACCATACGATTGCCGCTCCGGCCTGTCGTGGGACCTCGGTATAGACGAGGCCGGTGGTCATATCCACGACCTCGTTCACGCGCGCGGTGGACTTCCTCGGCCGCGCATAATTCCATCAAGATCTAGCAGGCGCCGGAGCGAAAAAGGGGAGCCCGCATGTGGCGGGCTCCCCTCTCCTAGATTCCGACATCATACCGCTGTTACAGGCCAGCAGGCTCCAGCGCCTTCTGCACCATCGCGGTGTCGACATATTGCGTCATGCTGGCGATCTTGCCGTCCTTCAGCAGATAGAGATGCGCGAAATTGGCGCGCATGGATTTGCCCGTTGCCTTGTAGGTCCCGGAGTAGACACCGAAGGCGGCGACGCGATCGCCGTCTTCGAGATAGGTGTGAACATCGGCGCGGTAGCCGGTCCATTCGGTGGCGAGACGCCGGAACACGCCTGATATGATCGCGTCGGGTCCGATATAAGTGCCCGCATAAGGAAACCCTTCCGCTTCGGTCCATGCGGCATCGGGAGCGAGAGCGGCCAGCAAGTTGCGGCCGTTCTCTTCCGACGAGGATCCCTCATAGGTGGCGCGGATCAGGTCGAGGTTCGCCCCCATCTCAACCCCACTTCATCTCGCCGGTGGCGACCTTGGCGCCGATGTCGAGCGCAACGCCCATGCCGAGGCCGGGAAAGCGCGCTTCCATCGCCGCCTTGAGCGTGGCGGAATCCTTGGCCTTCGCGAGCTCCTCGTCGAACGCCTTGAGGTAGGCGATGGTGTGCTCGACACCCGACAGGTCGGTCTTCGCATCCACCGACAAATGGCCGGGCACGACGATCGCCGGCTTGCGCGCCGCGATCTTTTCGAGATTGGCGATCCAGGCGGCACGCTGCTCCTTGGTCGGCGTGTCGGCGGTCCAGACATGGACGCCCGAGAAGATCAGCACGCCGCCGAACACCGCGTTGAGCGACGGCACGAACAGATAGCGCCGGTTGACCAGGCCGTCCGCGCTGACGATCTCGATGGTCTCGCCGTCCACGCTGAGCGCCTTGCCGTCGAACGCTTCGGGAATGACCACATCGGCAAGCACCTGCGGGCCGTTCGCCTTGAGCTGCGGGCCCCAGACGGCAAGCTTCTTTTCGACACTGGCGTTAATGGCGGCCAATGTTGCGGGCGCCGCGAGCACGCGGGCCTCGGGGAAGACAGCCTTGATCGCGCCGAGGCTGAAATAATAATCCGGGTCCGACTGGCTGATATAGATGGTGGTGAGCTTCTTGCCAGTGGCCTTGATGGCGTCTGCGACAGCCTTGCCGTCGGACAGCGTGAAGCCGCCATCGATCAGCACGGCCTCGCTCGGCCCGGACACCAGAACGGGAGCCCGGAAGAAGCCGTTTTGTCCGGCTGGAAAATGCTTCCAGGCTAGCCCGCCGGCGGCATGGCCGAGGCCTGCGGGTGCGAAGACTGCTGCGGCGCCCGCGGCGAGAGTGGTTTTCATGATGGTTCTCCTTGTCGGCATGTTGGTCTCCTGGTGCTGGTCTGGGATCACGAAATGAAAGCTGGATGGTCCGGTCTGTGTTGATCGCTGCGCTCAGGCCGCCTTCAGTCCGTCGACGAGGACGTCCAGGCTGCCGAGCAGCGCACTTGCCTGCACAAGGCGGCGATCATTGCCTGCGCCTACGATCAGGGCCGGGACGCCGTTGGCGCCGAACCGGCGCATCTCGGCACGCGCAGCCTCGAGACGCGCGCGATACGCGGCGATCAATACGGCGTCGGGGCTCGCCAGGCGGGCGGCAACCTCCGGCAAATTCATCGCGCAGAGCACATCCGACAGAACGGACATCTCGGTGCTGTCGCGGCCTTCGACATAGCGGACGAGCTGGAAGGCCTTCAGCGCCGCGAACTCCCGATCAGGCACCGTGAGCGCGACAGCGGTGAGCGCCAGAGTCGCCGGGCCGGAATCGAACAGGCGCGTGCGGTCACCCAGCACATCGCGGCGATAGGCTTCGCTGAACGGCTGGCCGCTCAGACGCAAAATCCGCTGGTCGTTGCTCCAGGCGTAGGCCGCAAAACCATCGTCCATCGGACGCGCGCCCTCGCCGGCGAACAGACCTGTCGGCGCAAGTTCGACAGCGAAATCCGGTCGAGCGACGAGCCGTTCCAGCAGCGTGGAGGCGCCGTAGCACCAGCCGCAGAGCGGATCGAACAGGTAGGTGATTTGAATGGGCGCGGACATGGCGATCTCCTTGGACCGCAATGTGGCACGTGCGAATTGATAGATAAATATCAACAAAATAGACAAAATGTATGTTATTGCCTGACAATTAGATCTGACCGGACAGAGCCGATGAACCTGAATCGACTGGCCTATTTCGCAGCGGTCGTGGACACCGGATCGTTCACGCGGGCCGCCGAACGGCTCGGCATCACCAAGGCCGTGGTGAGCCAGCAGGTGGCGCAGCTGGAGCGCGATCTCGGCACCAGCCTTCTGGTGCGCACGACGCGCCGGGTCCATCCGACCGAGGCGGGCCGCATGTTTCATGCGCGCTGCGTCATGATCCTGCGCGAAGCGGAGGACGCCTTCGACGAACTCGCCCAGGCCGCTGCCGCGCCGACCGGCACATTGCGGATCACGGCGCCCAACGATTACGGCACGGCCGTCGTCGTCGCCGTCGTCACCGCCTACGCGGCACGCTATCCCAACTGCCGCGTGGAGTTGACGCTCGAAGATCAGACGGTCGATCTCGCCTCAGGCCAGATCGACATGGCGATCCGTGTCGGCTGGCTGGTCGATTCCAGCCTGCAGGCGCGCAAGATCGGATCGTTCCGGCAATGTCTGGTCGGCGCTCCCGCCTTCACGGATCGGATCGCCGCCGCGCGCGATCCCGACGATCTCGCGACGCTTCCGTTCGTCGCCAACATGGCGCTGCGCGAGCCGCTGCTGTGGCAGTTCTCGCGCGGCGATCTCGATCGACGCGCCGTGCGCCTGCAAGCCAGCATTGCCATCGACACGACGCCGGGCGTGCTCGCGGCCGTGCTCGCCGGCGGCGGCCTTTCGGTGCTGCCGGATTTCCTGGTGGCCGACGATCTCGCGGCGGGGCGCCTCATTCACATCCTGCCGCAATGGCAACTGCCATCTGGCGGCATCCACACGGTCTACCCCGCGGCCCGCTTCCGTCCGCCCAAGGTGACCGCGTTCGTGGAGATGTTGATTGCGGCTCAGCGACGGGCGGGTTCGGATGGGGCTGATTAGCTGGGGAGCCAATTGGCGGCCGCCCTCCATATGCCCGCGCGATGATCAGGACGGCGGCAGCTCGCCGAAGGGGTCATGCACGGGTACGCCAAGCGGCAGGAAATGCCTCGCGTTGCGTGACAAGACGGTCAACGAGTGCTGACGCGCAGTTGCGGCAATCATGATATCGGCAAATCCCGGAGAATGCCCCTGCCCTCGCGCGCGGTCGGACAATTGTCCGGCGATCCGCGCAGTGGGGGTATCGAATGCCAGGATTCGATCCTCATACAGGTGCAGCACGGCTTCCAGCCATTGAGCCAAATCTCTACTCCTGCGCCTGGCTTTCTCGCGTCGCAATTTGGCTATTCCGTCCTCAACCTCCGCAATCGTCACGACGGACAAGAACAAGGAGGCGGATTGCGCATCCATCCACTCGACGAGTGCCGCAGGCGTCGGCCGGTTCGGCGAGACGGCAGATATGACATTGGTATCGACGAGGTACACGTCTCAGAAGTCGGTCTTGCGCAGCTTGGCGCGATTACGCGTCGGCACATCGCCGGCCCTCACGGGGGCCGCCATCAGCAGGCGCCCGAAGCTCGGCACCTGCGCCAGACGCCGCCACTCCTCGTAGCTCAAGACCACCGCCTGCTTTTTACCGTGACGCGTGATGATCGCGGGCTTGCCATCGACCGCTTCATCGACGACCGCGGAGAGGTTGGCCTTTGCATCACGAAGCTGAATCTCTCGCATCGGCCCTCCAATATGACTACAGTAGTCATATAGGGGGACGGCTTGCATTTCAAGACATTTCCAGCCGACCACCGGACGGCATCCGAATGGAGCGACCCGTCGCGCCTCAGTCGCGCGCCGCCGACAGCCCCGCGAGAAGCGGCGCATACGCGGCAAGCCTGCGGGATACGAACTCCGTGAACAGCCGCACGCGCTTGGTCTTGCGTGTCTCGCCCTGCGTGAGAAGCCAGACCGTTCCGTACATGTGCAACTCGGTGCCCGGCACCCTCACCAGTAATGGGTCGGCATCGCCAACGAAGCACGGCAGCGTCGTGATGCCGACCCCTTGCCGGACCGCAATGATCTGCGCCCCGGCGTCCGTGACCCTGAATGGAACGCCCGTGGTGCGGACCTCACCCGCGCTGGCCCAATCCGGGATGCCGTGAATGCTGATGACGATCCAGCGGATGGGATCAGGCGCGCCGGCACGCCACGCGGCTAGTCTGTCGCGCGACATGTAGACGCCGCCGAACAGCTCCGGTCCCTTCGTGCCGTGAAGATTTTGCGGCAGGGTTTTGCGGTCGTAGACGACGCGGATCGCGACGTCGGCCTCCCGGTTGGTCAGGTTTGCAAGTTCGCCGAACGACAGGATATCCATCTCGATGTCGGGATGCAGACGCGCGAAATCGGCGAAATCAGGCATCAGCAAATGTGTCGCCATCGGCGGCGCCAGCGTCACCCGCAGACGCCCGCGCACGCTCTGATCGCGCCCGAACACGCGCGTCTCGAGCTGGTGTGACGAGGCTTCCATCTGTTCGGCGAATTCGAGGACCTCCTCGCCCGCCGCCGTCAGCCGGTAGCCCGAAGGCAGCTTTTCGAACATCTGGACCCCGAGGCGTTCCTCGAGCTGGGCGATGCGTCGCAGCACGGTCGCGTGGTTCACACCGAGTTGCTCGGCGGCCGCCCGCACCGAGCCTCCGCGCGCGACGGCCAGAAAGTAGCGAACGTCGTCCCAGTCGATCATGGTGCGATCCCGCACCGCGCGGTGCGCCTTCCAAGCCCTATCCAACGCCTCGTACCGCAGTCCGGGCGGTCATCATAGCCCGTTCCGGCCAGCAGGCCCATTCCGAACGGCGGACACCGCTCGTCGCCGCTGGCGTCAGTCGCCCGCCCGGTTCGATTTCGCACCACCGATGTGCACGCTTCCGCACTCAACGCCTGACGCCGCCGGACCTATCTCGTGGTCCTCGGAGGCAGATGCTGCCCGACACCACGACAGGAGAAATTATGGGAAAGCTTGACGGCAAGGTTGCAGTCATCACGGGTGGCGCGACCGGCATCGGCCGCGCCGCGGCAAAGCGCTTCATCGAGGACGGCGCCTTCGTCTTCATCTTCGGCCGCCGGCAGCAAGCGCTCGACGCGGCTGTTGCCGCCCTCGGACCCAATGCCCGCGCGGTGAAGGGCTCGGTCTCGGATGAGGCGGACCTCGATCAACTCTACGCGGCGGTGAAGGCCGAGCGCGGAGCCCTCGACATCGTCTTCGCCAATGCCGGAGCGGGAAGCCAGGTTGCACTCGGCAAGATCACCACCGCACACATCGACGAAACCTTCGACACCAATGTGAAGGGTACGATCTTCACGGTGCAGAAAGCGCTGCCGCTGATGCGCCGGGGCGGTTCGATCATCCTGACCGGATCGAGCGCGGGCACCACGGGCGCCCCGGCCATGAGCGCCTACAGCGCCAGCAAGGCGGCCGTGCGCAACCTCGCGCGGACCTGGGCGGAGGACCTGAAGGGCAGCGGCATCCGCGTCAACGTGCTGTCGCCCGGGGCGACCGCGACCGAACTCGCGAAGGAAGCGTTGGGCGAGGAAGGCCAGAAGGTCTTCGCCGCGATGACTCCGCTCCAGCGCATGGCCGATCCCTCGGAGATCGGGGCCGTGGCTGCCTTTCTCGCGTCGTCGGACAGCAGCTTCATGACCGCCAGCGAAGTCGCCGTCGACGGCGGCCTGGCGCAGCTCTGACCCGGGCGCGGTCTCGCGCCTGGCCCACACACAACCAGAGAGAAAAGATCATGAAAAAACTCGAAGGCAAGATCGCAATCATCACCGGCGGCAGCAGCGGGATCGGATTGGCCACAGCCAAGCGCTTCGTGGACGAAGGTGCGCATGTCGTCATCACCGGACGACGCGAGAAAGAGCTGAAGGACGCCGCAGCCGTCATCGAGAGAAACGTGACGACGGTCATCGGCGACGTGTCGCGCCTGGAAGATCTGGACCGGCTCTATGCCGTCGTGAAAGAGAAACACGGTCACATCGACATTCTCTTCGCGAACGCGGGCGCGGGGACGATCGCGCAGCTCGCGCTAGCGACCGAGGCCCATTTCGACCAGACCTTCGATGTGAACGTGAAGGGGCTGTTCTTTACGGTGCAGAAGGCCCTCCCCCTCTTCAGGGACGGCGGTTCGATCATCCTGAACTCTTCGGTGTCGAACGTGAAGGGGCTGCCAGGATTCAGCGTCTACGCCGCGAGCAAGGCGGCGGTGCGCAGCTTCTCGCGCGCTTGGACGCTGGAGCTGAAAGACCGCAAGATCCGCGTCAATACGATGAGCCCCGGGCCAACGGAGACCCCCGCTTTGGAGACGACGACGGGCCTGACCCGCGAGCAAGCCGAGCAAGCCGCCGCCGGATTTGCTTCACAGGTCCCGATGGGTCGCAGGGGCAAGCCGGAGGAAATCGCGGCTGCCGTCACGTTCCTCGCCTCCGATGAAAGTTCCTACATCACCGGCGTGGATCTCGCCGTCGATGGCGGCATGGCGCAGGTCTGACCGCGCCATCGACACAAGATCGGAGAAACATCATGAGCTACGCAATCATCGGCTTCGGCCATATCGGCCAGGCCCTGGCCAGGGCGTTTGCCCGCAATGGCATCGAAGTATCCGTTGCAACCACGCGCGACCCGGAAAGCTTTGCATCCGCCGCGGCCGCAATCGGACCCACGATCATTCCCAAAATGCTGGCGGACGCCGTCGAGGCAGACATCATCTTTTTGGCGGTCCGTTTCGAGTCGCACCAGGATGTCGCGAAGGCGCTGCCCAGCTGGCAGGGCAAGACCATCGTCGACGTGACCAATGCCTTCGGCGTGCCCCCTGAGAAACTGGGAGGACAACCTTCCTCCAAAGCCGTCGCGCAGGCCTTCACTGGGGCTCGACTGGTCAAGGGCTTCAACCATTTGGGTGCTGCCGCCCTTGCCCAGGATCCGGCCGTCCATGGTGGCAGGAGAGTCGTGTTCCTGGCGAGCGATGACGACGCTGCGGCAGCGGAAATTGTCGCGCTTGCGGAAACTCTCGGCTTCGCGCCGATCAAACTCGGCGGGCTTTCGGAAGGCGGGCTGCTTGTGCAGGCGCGCGGAAACAGCTGGGGCCACCTGATCTTCAAGGATCTGGTCAAGTTCGACTGACGAACACGACGTCCCCACTCTTGGGGATACGACACACGGGATCGGATCGCGCGCGATCCGATCCGAGTGACATGGAGAAATGACTATGAGCACCGACAAGAACGTCCAGACGATGAAAGACTTCTTCGCCGCGATCGGATGCGGCGACAGCGAGGCTCTGCTGGCGCTGGTCACTGAAGACATCGGTGGATCATCCCCGGCGAGGACTGGCCGCTGGCCGGCACGCATCGCGGGCGCGATGGGGTGACGGATCTGCTGGAGACGGCATCCAGATCGATCGAAACGTCCACGGAACCCCGCGAGTTCGTCGCGCAAGGAGACCGGGTCCTGGTCGTCGGCTTCGCGACGGGAAAGATCAAAGCCACGAACAAGACGTTTAGGGACGACTGGGTCTTCGCCATCACCGTTCGCAACGGCAAACTGACGAACATCCGGGAGTACGTCGACACGCAGGCACTGGCATGAGCCGCGCGCGCATCGAATGCCCGAGCCTAAAGGAGTTCCGATGTACGACCAATCCAAGCTAGCCGAGTTGATCCGGTTCGCGCGCGTAAACGCGGGCTCCACCGTGATCGACGTTTACCCAGGGGACGGCGACTGGACCCGTCTCTTCTCCGAGATCGTGGGAGGCGAAGGGCGGGTTGACAGCTTCGTGCCGGCCGAAGTGGCCCACTTCAAGAACGATCCGCTCGGACTCATGCGGGCGCTTGCAAGGGAGCCGGGTCGAGAGAACGTCGAAGCCGTCTCGGCGGATCTTGTGGCGATGCCGCAGGCCACGCAAGCAGCTGACGTCCTGTGGCTGCACCTGTTCTACCACGATCTCCACACCGCGCTGATCGAGGCCAGGGGCGCGACGGCGGCCCAGTTCAATCGCGCCGTCTACGAGCGGCTGAAGCCCGGCGGGTGCTACGTCATCGTCGACCACGCCGCCGCGCTCGGGACGGGCACGAGCGAGGCCCAATCGCTGCATCGGATCGAGCCTGCATCCGTTCGCAAGGAGGTGGAGGCGGCCGGCTTCGTGCTGGATGCCGAAAGCATCCTGCTCGCAAACAAGGACGACCCGCACACGATCAAGGTGTTCGATCCCGCCATCAAGGGCAAGACCGATCGCTTCGCCTATCGGTTCGTGAAGCCGTGACGGGTCCCGGGGCCGACGTCAGTCTATTCCGACAGTTTGATTGCAATGGGCTGGTGATCGGAAGCATCAGTCGCTTCGTTGACCTCGATGCTGCGAAGGTAGCCGGTCAAATTTTCCGTCACGAAAATGAAGTCGCGGCAGTCGGGCCCGTCGGCCCACTGCGCGCGGTCGTAGATTCCGCAAGTCGGCGCACGCGCTCGGCCGGGACGATTGGCGGTCCATGCATCCCGATACGTCAGGCCAGGCCGGCCGGATCGAGCAATCAATGCGTGCTGAGGGTCGGCAACGTCAAAATTGAAATCGCCACACAGCAGGCTCGACGCAGCGACGGTCTGACTTCCATACGGCTCATCGTGCCGTGAGCCGGCCTGCTTCGGGCTCATCGACGCCTCCTCCTGCAAATCCAGCAGCCGCGCGATCTGGGCCTCGCGCTGGACGGCCGAATGAAACTCGAGATGCGTGTTGACGACGCGGATCGCGCCAAACGAGGCCTGAACCGTCACCTCCAGGGCGTGACGGCGCATGCTGCGCACCGTGGCTGCACCCGGCCATGGCAGCAGGTGGTTGGCAATCTGCAGCACCGGCAGCCGCGACAGCGTCATGTTGCCGAAGCGATGGAGGTTGCCATCACGATCGACAGTTTCGATTGCAGGTCGGAATATTGCGGAGTAGCCGGGCAACAGGGCTGCAAGCTGTACGCTCTGATCCGCTCCATCACCAAATCTCGGGAAATTCGCGCTCACCTCCTGGAAACAGAACACGTCCGCGTCGAGCGTCTGCCGGGCGACGGCAACGATCCTCGCCAGATCGGTCACGCCGTCGCAGCCTTTTCCGCACTGTATGTTCCAGGTGAGAAGTCTCATTACCGGATGCCTGCACGCATGAACGACTGGACGAACTGACGCTGGAACAGCAGAAACGCGATCAGCAGCGGCGCCATCGTCATCACCGTTGCCGCCGTGATCACTGACCAATCCACGCCGGTTTCAGGCGCGCCGAACACGGCAAGCCCCACCGTGAGCGGCCGCGCTTCCACCGAATTCGTGACGATCAACGGCCACAGGAAATTGTTCCAGTGATAGCTGACGGAGACGAGGCCAAAGGCGACGTAGGTCGGGCGAGCCAGCGGGACATAGACCCGCCACAGGATTCCGAGCGGACCCGCTCCCTCGACCCGGGCGGCTTCGACCAACTCCTGGGGCACACCCTTGAAAGTCTGCCGCAGCAGGAAGATGCCGAAGGCGCTCGCGAGATAGGGCAGCGCGATCGCAGGGATCGTATCGAGCAATCCCAACCCTGAGATCGCGCGGTAGTTCTCGACGATCAGGACGTCGGGCATGATCATCAGCTGGAGCAGAACGAGGGCGAAAGCGATGCCGCTGCCCCTGAACCTGAAGCGCGCAAAGGCGTAGGCCGCCAGCGTCGACAGGATGAGCTGACCGACCAGGATTAGTGTCACCAGCACGACCGTGTTGAGATAGTACCGGGCGAACGGCGCCTGGTTCCAGGCCCGGGCAAAATTCTCCAGCGTCCAGGGCGCGGACAGGCTGAACGACGTGGCGTAGGCGGCCGGATGCAGCGCGCTCCAGAAGGCGTAGGCCAGTGGGGCGAGCCAGATCAAAGCCAGGAGCCATGCTGCGACGGCTTCAATGGGGCGCGTCCGGCCTTTCATTGATAGTGGATCCTACGATCGAGATAACCGAACTTGATCAGCGCAACCGAGCTCAGCAGCATCAGAAGCACGACCGTCAGTGTTGCCGCGTAAGAGGAATCCTGGAAGGTGAAGGCAACTTCATAAATGTAGTAGAGCAGCAGCGTGCTGGCGTTATTGGGACCTCCTTTGGTCATGATGACCAGATGGTCCACCAACTTGAAGGAGTTGATGACTGCGTTGATCGCCACGAACAGCGTGGTCGGCATCAGCAGCGGGAACGTGATCCGGCGAAACGTGTACCACCGGCTCGCGCCTTCGATGGAAGCGGCCTCCTCGAGGTCCGGCGAGAGCTGCTGCAGCGCCGCCAGGTAGAAGATCATGAAGAAGCCGGCCTCCTTCCAGATCACCATCACGACCAGACAGCTCATCACCGTCGAGGGATCGCCCAGCCAGTTCCAGCCACCGAGACCGAAAAGGCCGCGCAACTGATCGAGCAGCCCATAGTCCGGCGTGTAGAAGAACAGCCAGATGTTGGCGACGGCGATCATCGGCAGCACGGTCGGCGTGAAGTAGGCCAGTCGCAGAAAGCCGCGGCCGCGCATGTTGCGATTGACCCAGATCGCCATCACCAGAGCCAGGGCGATCGAGGTGGGGATCGTGCCGAGCGCGAGCCAGAAATTATTGACCAGCGCCTTCCAGAAGATCGGATCGGCCGCCATGGACCGATAGCTGTCAAGCCCGACGAAGGCCTCCGTGCCATTCCGGCGCGTGACGAACAGCGAATGCCGGATCGTCGCCAGAATCGGAAAGTGCGTGAATGCGATCAGCAGGACGGCCGCCGGCAACAGCAGCAGCCAGGCGTTCACGGTGTTCCACCACGCCTGCGATCGGACGCGGCGCGGGGCAATTGACGACGAGGCGATGGAGTCGGACATCTGTGAGCCGGCGGGATGGCGGCGGCGCGCCATCCCGCCACGTCCCTATTTGTAGGCGCGCAAGACGCGGTCGGACTGTTGCTGCGCGGCAGCCAACGCCTCCTGCGGCTTCTGCGCGCCCGTGATCGCAGCCTGCACGGCATCGCCGACAAACTTGTAGATGCGGCCGTTCTCATGGACGGAGAGCTCCGGCACCGCATGCTCCAACTGATCGCGCGCAACTGTGGCCTGCGGGAAGCCCTTTGCGTAGGCCTCCATCGCCGGCGTCTTGTAGGCGGCCGGCGACACCGCCACGTAGCCGGTCTTCATGCTCCATTCCGCCGCGCGTTCCGGAGCCGTCATCCATCGAATGAACTTGACGGCGGCCTTCTGCTGGTCGGGAGACGCACTCTTGAAGATGTAGAAATTGCCGCCGCCGGTCGGTGATCCGCGCCGCTCCCTGGCCGGCAGCATGGCCACCCCGAACTGGAATTTCGCGGCGTCCTTGACCGCCGTCAGATTGCCGGTGGTGTGCCACATCATCGCCGTCTTGCCTTCGAGAAAATCGTTGCGCAGCGTCGCCCAATCGATGCTGCCGGCCGGGGCGACGTTGTGCTTGCGCGACAGGTCGACCCAGTACTCGAGGGCGGCGACCGTCTTGGGAGCGGTCAGATAGACCTCGTTGCCGGGCTCGTTCATCATCTTCTGGCCGTTCTCGATCGCCAGCGCCTGCAGCATCCAGTAGGCATAACCGGTCGAGGGAATTTCGATGCCCCAGCGTGTCGTGTTGCCGCCATCCTTCTTGACCAGCTTCTTCGAGATCTCGACCATTTCGTCCCACGACGCCGGCGCCTTCTCGGGATCGAGCCCCGCCTCCTTGAAGGCGTCCTTGTTCCAATAAAGCACGATGGTCGAACGCTGAAACGGCACGCTCCAGGTTTTGCCGTCGATCTGCCCGTTCGCCATGAACGCCGGATAGAACTCCTTGAACCAGGCCTTGTCCCCGACGAGATCGTCAAACGGCACGATGGCGTTCTCGTCCATCAGCGTGAACACGTCGGTCGACAGCAACACCGACAGTTGCGGCGGCTGCCCGCCCTTCATGGCGGTCATCGCCTTGGTCATCGTATCGGTGTAGTTGCCGGCATAGACCGCCGTCATCTTGATGTCGGGATTGTCCTTCTCGAAGCGCGAGACCATGTCGTCGATGATCTTGGTGACGGGACCACCGACCGCGACCGGATAGTACATGGTCAGATCCACCGCGGCGGCCGGGCGTGCAGCCATCGAGAGTACGGCAAGTGCCGCTGCCATCAACATCGTTCGTCGCGCAAACATGGGACAGTCTCCTTCGTTACTGCGTTTGAAACAGCGCTGCTATCGACCGGTGATCGCCCGCTGGCCCTCTGTGACGATGGTCTCCAAGCGAGCTTCCGAATTCGAATCGAACCAATGCTCGAACCCGGGTTCCCACGCGATCCGGACATCCTCGCCTGGCCGAACCTTGCTGAAACCTTCGAGCCGCACTGAGATCGGCTGACCATCGACCTCGCACAGAACGATGCTGTCGGCCCCAAGATGCTCGATCGCCCTGACGTGCGCAAAATGGTCTCCGCCCGACACGATGCGGATATGCTCCGGCCGGATGCCGATGAGATGATCGCCCTGGCGCAACAGGTTCATCGGCGGCGTGCCGATGAACCGCGCCGTGAACGCCGTCGCCGGCCGGTTATACAGCTCCTCCGGTGTGCCATTCTGCTCGATACGACCATCGCGCATCAGCACGACGCGATCCGCCATCGTCATGGCTTCGGTCTGGTCGTGGGTCACGTAGACCATCGTCATTCCGAGCCGCTGTTGCAGGGTACGGATCTCCGTCCGCATCTCATGCCGCAGCTTGGCGTCCAGATTTGAAAGCGGCTCGTCCATGAGGCAGACCCGCGCTTCCGCGATGATGGCTCGTCCCAGTGCGACCCGCTGGCGCTGGCCGCCGGACAGCTGCGACGGCTTGCGTTCAAGCAGCTGCGCAAGGCCAACGATCTCGGCCACACGCCGGAGCCGTTCGTCTCGTTCGGCGCGCGACACGCGCCGCACACGCAGGCCGAAGACGATGTTCTCGGCTACACTCAAATGCGGAAACAGCGCGTACGACTGGAAGACCATGGAGATCTTCCGTTGTGCCGGAGTCAGATGGGTCACGTCGACGCCGCCGATGGCGATCGTACCGGCGTCAGCATCCTCAAGGCCGGCGATCAGCCGCAGCGTGGTCGACTTGCCGCAGCCGGACGGTCCCAGCAGCACCAGCAGCGAGCCCTCGTCCGCCGTCAGACTGACGTCATCGACGGCGCGCATCGCGCCCCAGAACTTGGAGACATGACTCAGCGTGATCGCTGACATGGCCCGTTCGCTCTCAGTTGCAGAGCTCTGCGCCGCGCGCAGACATCGCTCGGCATGCTCGCAGCATCCTGCGCGCGCGGAGCAGCCCAAAGCTGGTCGCCATGAGCAGACCGATCCATGCCGTCCCTCCCGATGGCCACGCAACGTTCACCGGCGCAGCGAGCTATTTTGTTCATATGAACATATTGGAGCAGCATATGAAACAGAAAATTGCGCCATAAACGTTCGGATGATAGTTTGCTTCGAACGGACAGCCCATGCTCAAGACAGTCTCGTCACGTCAGGCCTACATACTGGAGATCGTGCGCGACGAAGGATTCGCCTCGATCGAGCAGCTTGCAACGCGTTTTGACGTCACCCAGCAGACCATTCGCCGCGTAGTCAACGGGCTCTGCGATCAAGGGCTACTCCGGCGAATGCACGGCGGCGTCAGCCTGCCCGTTCAAAACCAGAATCTCGCTTATGGAAGCAGACAGGGATTGAACGCCGACGCCAAACGGCGCATCGCACACGCGACTGCGAGCTTCATTCCCGACGGGGCGTCGCTTATGATCGGGCTGGGTACAACACCTGAATATGTCGCGCAGGCGCTATCCCGCCGTCAGGATCTGCGCGTGATCACCAACAATCTGAATGTGGCCGCGGCGTTCGCACAAAATCCCGACGTCGAAATCACCATCGCGGGCGGCACGCTCCGTTCTCTCGATCGGGATATCGTGGGCGAAGCGGCGGCGCGCTTTTTTGCAGGTTATCGAGCCGATTACGGGATATTCGGCGTCGGAGGCGTCGATCAGGACGGCGCGCTGCTCGACTTTCACATCGACGAAGTCCTGGCGCGGCAATCCATCGTTGCCAATTCGCGCACCGCCGTGCTGGTCGCCGACACGACAAAATTCGGCCGCAACGCCACGGTGCGCGGCGGACATCTCGCCGATTGTAACCACCTATTCACCGACGGGCCGCTGCCACCGGCCTTTATACCGGTCGGCGCCAAATTTGCCGAGCGCATTCATACATCGGATGCCGCGCGTGCCGCAGCCACGCAGCCTGCGCGAAATTAACCCGCCTGAACTGGACGAGACGGCTCTTCCTATGTGACCACAGGAAGGCGCGATACGCCACGGGCAAGCTGGTCCCAAGCGCTGCTTCCAACTTCTCAATTCGTTGTTCGGCGTTCATGACGCGATGCCAGGGCTCGATCCGATTTGGATCAATCGTCATTCCACCCTGGTTCTTGAGCTTTCGATGCGGCCGGATCACTTTTTGGTCGTGCCGTCAGATGGCAGCTCTGCCGACCCGCCGATTTTCTTCGCGACCACATAGACGTCGACGCCGCTCATCGAGCATTCCTCGCTTGATGCCTGGTTTTTCGTGATGACCTCGATCGTCTTGCCATCCTTGGTGTGAAAGGTGATGTCGTGAACCTGCTGGTAGAGGTCTTTGCCGATCTTTTCGGATGCGAGACGAACGGCCTTGGTCTGCGCCTCGATCACCGATGGGATATCAATCAGGCCGGCGTTCTTGAGGTGCACGAGGGCCATGTTGGTGGGCCAACTCGCGCAGTCCGGAGACTTCGCCAGAGCCGCCGCAGCCGGCATGACAAATATTGCGGCCAGCACCACTTTCAACGCGGCGCGCATCAGCATGCCTCGGTCTTTAAAAACTACTCCCACTCAATCGTCCCAGGCGGCTTGCTCGTCACGTCGTACACCACCCGGTTCACGCCCTTCACCTCGTTGATGATGCGCGTGGCGGTCTCGCCGAGAAACTTCATGTCGAACTGGTAGAAGTCCGCGGTCATGCCGTCGGTGGAGGTGACGGCGCGCAGGCCCACGACGAAGTCGTAGGTGCGGCCGTCGCCCATGACGCCGACGGTCTTCACGGGCAGCAGCACGGCGAAGGCCTGCCAGATGTCGTCGTAGAGGCCGTGCTTGCGGATCTGGTCGATGTAGACGGCGTCGGCCTTGCGCAGGATGTCGAGCTTGTCGCGCGTGATGTCGCCGGGGCAGCGGATGGCAAGGCCGGGGCCCGGGAACGGGTGGCGGCCGACGAAGATTTCGGGCAGGCCGAGCTCGCGGCCGAGCTTGCGCACCTCGTCCTTGAACAGCTCGCGCAGGGGCTCGACCAGCTTCATGTTCATGCGCTCGGGGAGACCGCCGACATTGTGGTGCGACTTGATCGTCACCGAGGGGCCGCCGGTAAAGGAGACGCTCTCGATCACGTCGGGGTAGAGCGTGCCTTGCGCCAGGAAGTCGGCGCCGCCGATCTTCTTGGCCTCCGCCTCGAACACCTCGATGAAGAGGCGGCCGATGGTCTTGCGCTTGGTTTCGGGATCGGTGACGCCTTCGAGCTCGCCCAAGAATTGCTTCGAGGCATCCACGTGCACGAGCGGGATGTTGTAGTGGTGGCGGAACAGGTCGACCACGGTCTTGGCTTCATCGAGACGCAGCATGCCGTGATCGACGAACACGCAGGTGAGCTGCTCGCCGATCGCTTCGTGGATCAGCACAGCCGCGACCGCGGAATCGACGCCGCCGGACAGGCCGCAGAGCACCCTGCCCTTGCCGACCTGGGCGCGGATCTTGGCGATCTCCTCCTCGCGGAAGGCGCGCATGGTCCAGTCGCCGGAAAGACCGGCGATCTTGCGGACGAAATTGCGGATCAGTTTGGCGCCGTCGGGCGTGTGCACCACTTCGGGGTGGAACATCAGGCCGTAATATTTGCGCGTCTCGTCCTGGATGATCGCGAACGGCGCGTTCGGCGACGTGCCAGCCACCGAGAAGCCCGGCGGCATCTTGGTGATGCGGTCGCCATGGCTCATCCAGACCTGGTTCTTGCCGCCTGGCGACCAGACGTCCTCAAACAGCTTGCTCGGCGCCTTGACCTCGACATCGGCGCGGCCGAACTCGCGGTGATGGCCGCCCTCGACGGTGCCGCCCAGCTGCTCCGCCATGGCCATCTGGCCGTAGCAGATGCCCATCACCGGCACGCCGGAATCGAAGATCGCTTGCGGGGCGCGGGGCGAGCCCGCCTCATGCACCGATTCAGGGCCGCCGGAGAGAATCACCGCCTTCGGCTTCATCTCGTTGAAAGCTTGTTCGGCCTTGTTGAACGGGACGATCTCGCAATAGACGCCGTCCTCGCGCACGCGACGCGCAATGAGCTGCGTCACCTGGCTGCCGAAGTCGACGATGAGAATCTTGTCATGCGCCGAGGCCACGGAGGGCGTCGACGCGGAGCGGTCGGTCTGTGCTGCTGTCATGGCAAGCAAATACGCGACGGGGACTTTTCCCGCAACCGCGCGGGCCGCGCGCCCACATTCTTCTTTGGGCATGGACAAATCGATATAGGTAAGTATTATTGACCTAATATGGCCCGTTACTCACCAAGGGCCGAACAGGGAGAACGTCATGCCACACCATCACCAGCCGTCGAATCTCGCCGCGCTCGGCCGCACCTGGGTCGAGGCCTGGAACGCGCGCGACCTCGAACGCGTGCTCTCGCTCTATGACGAGGACGTCGTGATGACCTCGGACCGCATCCCGGCGATGGGCTTCGATGAAAGCGGCACCGTGCGCGGCAAGGATGCGTTGCGCGCCTATTGGGGCAAGGCGCTCGCCCTGTTGCCGAACCTGCATTTCACGGTGATCGATGTGTTCGTCAGCCCGGATAGTGTCGTGGTGTTCTACGAGAACGAGCGCGGGAAGAAGATCTGCGAATATCTGCGGGTGAATGCGGCCGGAAAGATCGTGCAGGGATCGGCGAATCATCCGGTGCACTAGCCTGTCCCCCGTCATTGCGAGCGTAGCGAAGCAAGCCAGAATTGTGTCCGCGGGGATAGTCTGGATTGCTTCGTCGCAAGGGCTCCTCGCAATGACGGAGACTGTGGCGCGAACGTACGCTAACAACACCGGCGCCGGCTCTGACACAGGATTCCAGATGAAGCTCCCCACCTCCCCCTTCACCGTCACCGACTGGAGCAAGGTCGAGCCGACCATCCATCCCGGCGAGACCGGGCAGGCCCAGTGGCGCACGCTCGACATCGGCGATCTCCGGGTGCGGATGGTCGAGTATTCGCCGGGCTATCTCGCCGACCATTGGTGCGACCGCGGCCACGTGCTCTACGTGCTGCAGGGCGAGCTCGACAGCGAGCTGCGCGACGGGCGCAAGTTCAAGCTCACGGCGGGGATGAGCTACCAGGTCTCGGATTTCGGCGACGCCGCGCACCGGTCCTCCACAGTGACGGGGGCGACGCTGTTTATCGTCGATTGAGCGCCCCGGGAGGGTTAATTTGCACCGCAAAATAGCAAAATTCGGCGACATCCCGAGCGGCGGGTGGTGCCTTGAAGTGGCCCCAAAATCTCGCTATATTGTGATCATCGATACTTGGCCGAACGACTGGGCCGCTTCGCTTCGTTGCTGACGGGCGCGCACGCTTCAGATGATTTCTCCAACATCGACTGATCAGGATTATGGGCGCAATAGTGCGTACCGGTCCGCGTGTTAACTTCTTAAGCAAAGGAAATTCCCATGGCTATGGGCACCGTGAAGTGGTTCAACAATCAAAAGGGTTTTGGTTTCATTCAGCCGGATGACGGCGACAAGGACGTGTTCGTGCACATCAGCGCCGTCGAGCGCGCTGGCCTGTCGACCCTCAACGAGGGCCAGAAGGTCTCGTTCGACATCGTCGCCGATCGTCGCAGCGGCAAGTCCTCGGCTGACAATCTCCGCGTCGGCTAATAGCCGCGCCCCGTTCTGACCACGGACGTACCGGCAGAACGTCAAGTTAGAAAGCCCCGCGACCGGGTTCCGGTTCGCGGGGTTTTTGTTTTGGGGCCGCGGTGACGGGGTGGGCTATGCCTTCTTCAAGACCGAGACGAAGAACCCGTCCGTCCCGGTCCGCCGCGGCGTCATCAGCCAGCCTTCCGGCGATTGCAGCGCGGCTTGCGCAAACTCCTCCGCCTTGTCCCAGAGCACGCTCGCGGTCTGCTCCGGCGGCACCACCGCGAACTCGGGATGCCGGCTGGTGAACGCCCTCACCTGCTCGCCGTTCTCCTCTGAAAGCACCGAGCAGGTGATGTAGGCGATGCGGCCGCCGGCCTTGACCAGCGGCACCGCGCGATCGAGCACCGCAGTCTGGTCTCGTAACCGAATCTCCAGCGCGCCCGGGCGCATGCGCCATTTGGCATCGGGGTTGCGGCGCCAGGTTCCTGTTCCCGTGCAGGGCGCGTCGATCACGACGAGGTCGGCGGTGGCGCTGATCTCGGCCAGCGGATCGGCCTCGCCCTTGGGTGTGCGCACATCGGCATTGTGGACGCCGGCGCGGGACAGGCGTTCGTGAATGGGCGCAAGTTGCCGCTTGTCGCTGTCGGTCGCGATCAGCCGGCCCTTGCCCTGCATCATCGCGGCCAGCGCCAGCGTCTTGCCGCCGGCTCCCGCACAGAGATCGATCACCTGCTCGCCGGGTTTTGCCGCGGTCAGGGCCGCCGCAAGCTGCGACCCCTCATCCTGCACTTCAATGGCGCCCTTGATGAAATCCTCTTCGGCCTGGATACCGGGGTTGCGCGCATCGGCCGAAAGCTCGATGCGCAGGCCGGTTGCGGACCACTGCGTCGGTTTCGCATGAAGATGAGCAAGCGCCCCCAGCACCTTGTCGCGATTGGATTTTAGCGTGTTGACGCGCAGGTCGAGCGGCGCCCGGCTCGCCATTGCGGCTGCCTCCGCGACCCGCTCTTCGCCGAAGGCTTTTGCCAAATACGGATCCAGCCATTCCGGATAGTCGCCGGCGATCGCGGCCGGGGCACCTTGAAGCGACCGCGAGGCGAGCGCGGCCTGCTCGGCCTCGGTCAACGGCGCGGGGGCAAAGCGGCTGCCGTCGAACAGCGCGGCCATCGTCGCCACATCCATGTTGCGCTCGAGGCGAAGCATGCCAATCAGCCGCGCCCGCGCGGTGTCCGAATCCATCAGGTACGCGCTCGAGGCATAGCGGCGCAGCACGTCCCAGACGAGGCCGGCAATGGCGGCGCGGTCGCCGGAGCCGGCGAAGCGGTGCGCGGTGCCCCATTCCTTCAGCGCCTTGGCCGCGGGGACGCGGTCTTTCTCGATAGTGTCGATCAGTTCGATGGCTGCGGACAGCCGGGCAGCGGGAGTCATTTGAATCTTTCAGATCAGGATCGGCGAGTAGCGCCTAGATCAGCAACAGCATTTTCAGCGCGAAGTAGATCCACATCGCGAGCAAGACGACCACGCCGGCGAGCCAGATCGTGGAGCGGCGTCCGAGATTGTTGGAGGAGACGAAAATTCCGGCATGGACGAAGCGCGTCACCACGAACACCCAGGACATCAGCACGATGAAGAGATCGGCGTGGCGCAACGGGAGCGCCAGCGCGATCAGGACATAGAGCAGCACCGGCAGCTCGAACTGGTTGCGGTAGCAATTGGCGAATTGTGTGGCCCCCTTGGGCCAGTTGGGCTCGCCCAACGCAATGTCACGGCTCTTGGTCTCGCCGGAGACGAGCGCGCGCCGGCGTCCCGTCGCCATGGCGATCAGGAGTGCGAAGGTGAGACCGACCTGCACGAAGACCGGCAGCAAAACCATTTGAACGGACATCGGAATTCCCGGGATTGTCCCATCCGGCGGAAGGCACAGTTAGCGTCCATTAGCGGTCACCGCTGGTCCTGACAATCAACGAGTTGAACCGGCGTTCCCGATGAGGCGACCAACTGTCGACAGTTAAAGCGATTTTGGCCCCTCGTGGGCGCAAGGCGAGAGACCGCCATGAACACCCTCTTGAGCCAGATCGGCAGCCTGACCGGCGCTTTGACCGAGTCCGCCGACGGCCAGTTCGGCATCCTGATGTCGGCGCTCGCAGGCATCGCGACGGCGCTTGCGGTGGCGCTGGCGATGACGGTCTACTTCCGAATGAGCTATCGGACCTGGCGCGATGTCCTCAGGCATGGCCTCGCTGCGCTCGCCGCCCTCGCTCTGTTCGCTTTTGCCGCCTACGACATGCGCCATGCCGCGCTGGCCTACCTCGGCCTCAATCCGTCAAAACCCGCGGTCGAGTTCGAGATCCGCATGCCCAAGGAGACCTTGGCGGCGGCGTCCGACACCCAGATCGAGCTGCATACCGACCGAAACCAGACGCTGGCACTGGTCGAGGGCGTGCGGGAGCTCGGTGATGGCCGCTCCGTCCTGCGTGGCGCGGTGGGGCTCAACCACCGCACCGCGGACCGCGTGCTGGTCGTGAACCTGCCCGGCAAGGGCACCTTCGAATTCCGCCTCCGCCTGCCCGCCGAGCCGCATCGCTCCGACCGATTCGGCCCTCAGTTCGGCCCGTGGCACCTCGCCGACCGCATCGCCTCGCCACTGGCGAGCCCGGTCGCGCCGCAGGACGCCTACATGATCCGCTATCGCGTGCTTTAACTTTGTTCGATCGCCGCAAGATGGGCGGCGAGTATTGGCCTCGCTGCTCAAGCGACGCTTTTGAGATCCTGCTGGATCGCGGCAAGCAAGGACTGCAGCGCGTCGCTGTTCACCGGTTTGGCCCCGGTGTTGGCAGGCGCATTGGCCGGCCGCGTGGCTTTGACCGGACGCTTGGGGAACGGCGGCATAGGCGTGGGTATCGCGGATTGCGCCAACGCGCCGGCGTCCTCGGTGTGAATGAACTTGCCATGAATCACGTCGTCGCGACGTCCCATGACAAACATCGTCGCCCAATAACCGGCGGCCACAAGGATTACGCAGAAAACAACAAGCTCTAACATCATCGCACCTGAAATATGCGCAATGATTCAATGCCTTCGCGTGTACGTCAATGAACCGACGGTCACACCTGCGGCTTTTACGGGCGGGTGTGGCCGATCGGTCACTCTTTGTTAACCATACCCGGCCGCCCAGGGGGCCGAGAGCGGCCGGTCAAGCCTTGTCCGGCCCGACCCGCACCAGCTGCTTGCCGAAATTGGCCCCCTTCAGAAGTCCCATGAAGGCTTCGGGCGCGCTCTCCAGGCCCTCGGTGACGAACTCCTTGTACTTGACCTTGCCCTCGCGGACCCAGCCGGACATGTCGCGCAGGAAGTCGCCATGGCGGGAGGCGAAGTCGGAGACGATGAAGCCGCGGAAGGTCAGCCGCTTGGTCAGGGTCGCGCGCATCATGCTGGCGGCCCATTTCGGCGGCTTCGCTTCAGTGTCGTTGTAATGGGCGATCAGGCCGCAGACCGGCACGCGCGCGAACGCGTTGAGGAGCGGGAACACCGCCTCGAACACGGCGCCGCCGACATTCTCGAAATAGACGTCGATGCCCTTCGGGCAGGCGTCCTTCAGCTTCGACGCCAGATCGGGATCGCGGTGATCGATGCAGGCATCGAAGCCGAGCTCCTTCACGACGTAATCGCATTTGTCCTTGCCGCCGGCGATTCCAACCGCGCGTGCGCCCTTGATCTTCGCGATCTGTCCCACGGCCGAACCGACCGCACCGGAGGCACCGGCGACGACGACGGTCTCGCCTGCTTGCGGCTTGCCGATATCGAGCAGGCCCGTGTAGGCGGTCATGCCGGGCATGCCCAGCACGCCGACGGCCGTCGAGATCGGCGCGAGCTTCGGATCGATCTTGTTCAGCCCCTTGCCGTCGGAGATCGCATGCGTCTGCCAACCCGCGCGCGAGAGCACGATGTCGCCCTTTGCGAAGTTCGGATTGTTGGAGGCTGCGACCTCGCAGACCGTCCCGGCTTCCATCACGCCACCGACGGGCACCGGCGTCGCGTAGGACGGACCGTCGCTCATGCGCCCGCGCATATAGGGATCGAGCGAGAGCCAGATCGTGCGCAGCAGGACTTCACCTGCGGCAGGCGTCGGCACGGCGAATTCCTCGACGCGGAAATCGGACGGCTTTGGCTCGCCGACGGGACGCGCGGCGAGAACGATGCGTTTGCCTTGGGACATGATGGCTTCCTCCAATTTTCTGTCGTTGCGAGCGAAGCGAAGCAATCCAGTTTCGTCAACACAAAAGGACTGGATTGCTTCGTCGCAAGTGCTCCTCGCAATGACGAGCTTTTGGCACGCGCACGCGACACACTCGCTGTCATGCCCCGGCTTGACCTGGGCATCCAGGGCGGAATCAACCGTTCGTCGCAACACGCTGTGTATCGCGCACTCGTAGCAATTGGTCGAGAGTTTCCGCCGGTGTTTTCCAGCCAAGGGTTTTCCTGGGCCTGGTATTGAGTGCGTGAGCCACGGCCTCGAGGTCACCAGCATTGTGCATGCTGAGATCGGTCCCTTTTGGGAAGTACTGGCGCAGCAACCCATTCGTGTTCTCGTTGGTCCCGCGCTGCCAAGGGCTGTGAGGGTCGCAGAAATAGACCTGCACGCCAGCGTCGATCCTCAGACGCGCATGCTGAGCCAGCTCAGCTCCCTGATCCCAGGTCAGCGACCGACGCAGTTGCTCGGGCATGGTGACGATTGCCCGGGTAATGGCGTCGCGCACTGCCTCAGCGCCGTGCCCGGCGAGTGCAGGTCCATTCTTCACGCGAGTTTCCTGCTCCTGGCCCGTCATGCGCGGCAGATGCAGCAGAATGGTAAAGCGGGTCGAGCGCTCCACCAAGGTGCCGATCGCAGAATTTCCAAGCCCGATAATGAGGTCACCTTCCCAGTGGCCCGGCACAGCTCGATCGGCGACCTCCGCCGGACGTTGACTGATCATGACCTCAGAAGAAATGAAGCTTCTGCCCCTACGGGCGCGTACTCTCGGCATCCGCAAGGCCCGCCCGGTGCGCAAACAGGCCGTCAGTTCGCGATGCAAAGCCCCTCGACCCTGCACATAAAGCGCCTGATAGATCGCTTCGTGACTGATGCGCATCGTCTCATCCTGGGGAAAATCCAACCGAAGTCGCCGAGAAATCTGTTCCGGGCTCCATGCCCTCGCCCAGCGGCGGTGTTGCCGATGCACAGCCCGGCGTCCCTTCCACACGACGTTCGGGCCGGCGAGGAGCTCTCCGTCCGGTTTGGCGATCATACCGGCAAGCCTGCCCTGCACATAATCCCTCAGGGCCGGATTGATTGCCAACTTCGCCAGCTTGGACCGTCGGGCGGACCGATCAGCGTGCCATTGTGCCGTGGTCGCTCGGTACTCTGGAGCGCCGTGGCGCCGCGCCACATTGCGCCGGAGCTCACGAGAGATCGTGCATGGAGGGCGATCGAGTTGACGAGCGATCGCTCGCACCCCATGACCCTGCGCGCGCAAAATGGCGATCTCCTCGCGCTCAGCGAACGAGAGGTAACGCCCCGATGCAGGTTTTGACGATTGCGATAAATGTGTCGGCGGCATACCGCCCGCCCTCCGGAACCAGCGGACTCCGACCGCAGGAGATACCCCGGCCTCCACCGCAGCATCCTCGCTTGACCGCCCCGAGGCAATTGCAGACCAGAAAGGCTTATAACCCTCTCGTAGGGCCTTTTGAGCTCGACCCGCTCGAACACCGTGCCTCATCGCAACCTCCCTTGCTGAAGTGTTGCGACGACCCATTGAATCCGCCCAGTATTCCAGAGGCGGTCGTGATTGAGCCGAGAGGCCGCGGCGTGCTGGATGCCCCGGTCAAGCCGGGGCATGACAGCGGATGCGAGGCTAGTCTAGCGCGCGAAAAACAACGCGCAGCCGAGCGGCGAGAGCGGAAACTAACCCCCGCCCGGATAGTTCGGCGCCTCGCGCGTGATGGTGACGTCGTGGACGTGGCTTTCGCGCAGGCCCGCGCCGGTGATGCGCACGAACTGGGCCTTGTCGTGCAGGTCCTTCATGTCCTTTGCACCAACATAGCCCATCGCGGCGCGCAGGCCGCCGGCGAGCTGGTGCATGACGTTGCCGACCGGGCCCTTGTAAGGCACCTGGCCTTCGATGCCTTCGGGCACGAGCTTGAGCGTGTCCTTGATGTCCTGCTGGAAGTAGCGGTCGGCCGAGCCGCGCGCCATCGCGCCGACCGAACCCATGCCGCGATAGGCCTTGTAGGAGCGGCCCTGCCACAAGAACACTTCGCCGGGCGTCTCGTCGGTGCCGGCGAGCAGTGAGCCGACCATCGCGATGTCGGCACCGGCAGCGAGCGCTTTCGCGAGGTCGCCGGAAAACTTGATACCGCCGTCGGCGATCACGGGGATGTCGGACTTCTTCGCCGCCTCGACCGCATCCATGATCGCGGTGAGCTGGGGAACGCCGACGCCGGCGACGATGCGCGTGGTGCAGATCGAGCCCGGGCCGATGCCGACCTTGATGCAGTCCGCGCCCGCATCGATCAGCGCCTGCGCACCCTCCGAGGTCGCGACGTTGCCGGCAACGACCTGCACCGAGTTGGAGAGACGCTTGATGCGGTTGACCGCATGGAGCACGTGACGGGAATGGCCGTGCGCGGTGTCGACCACGACGAGATCGACGCCGGCGTCGATCAGCCGCTCGGTGCGCTCGAAGCCGCTATCACCGACCGTGGTGGCGGCGGCGACGCGCAGACGGCCCTGTGCGTCCTTGCAGGCCAGCGGATGGGCGACCGCCTTCTCCATGTCCTTCACGGTGACCAGACCGACGCAGCGATATTGCTCGTCGACCACGAGCAGCTTCTCGATGCGGTGTTGATGCAGCATCCGCCGCGCCTCGTCCTGGCTGACATTCTCGCGCACCGTGACGAGACCTTCATGCGTCATCAGTTCGGAGATTTTTTGCTGGCGGTCGGTGGCGAAGCGGACGTCGCGGTTGGTGAGAATGCCGACCAGCTTGCCCGGCGTGGACTTGCCCGCACCGGTGACGACGGGAATGCCGGAGATGCCGTGATCGCTCATCAGCTTGAGCGCGTCGTCCAGCGTGGCGTCGGGGCTGATGGTGAGCGGGTTCACCACCATGCCCGACTCGTAGCGCTTGACCTGCCGCACCTGGGCGGCCTGTCCCTCGGGATCGAAATTGCGGTGAATGACGCCGATGCCGCCGGCCTGCGCCATGGCGATCGCCATGCGGGCTTCGGTGACCGTGTCCATGGCGGAGGCCATGATCGGGATGTTGAGCGGAATGGCACGGGTGACGCGAGAGCGGATGTCGACCTCGCCCGGCATGACGTCCGACAGGCCCGGCTTCAGCAGCACGTCGTCGAACGTGAGGGCTTCGCGAATGCCTTGTTGCACCGTGGCCATGTGCCAACTCCTTCCGCGGCCCTGCCGCAAATAGCTATGGATGAGCGCCGCCCTCGGCGTACCTTGCGGCAACGCCGGAGAATCGGAGCCCATCGGTGGGGTTGACGCGGGTCGATAGCACGGGCGGGCGACGAATCAAAGCAATTCGGACCGCCGGCCAGCCATGCACAGGCTTTTTAGGCAAGTTCAGCCGGGATAACCGGCGTCAGCTCGTGCCGGCGGACGGCGTCCACGCCCCTCCTGTGCCGGCAGATCATCACGTTCTCCGACGCAGGACGCACCCCACCCTGGGGTCACGCAGGATTTAGGTGCCATGCGTCGATCCGCAATGGTCGCGGCCCAGTGGCGGTGATAAGCCGCAATTCTCGCCCTTCCTTCTGATTTCCATTACCAATCCGTCATGGTCGACAAGCAACGCATCATTCCGCTGATCGTGGCCACTGCTCTCTTCATGGAGAACATGGATTCGACGGTGATCGCCACGTCGCTGCCCGCGATCGCGGCCGACATCGGCACCAGCCCACTGACGCTCAAGCTCGCGATCACCTCGTATCTGCTGTCGCTTGCCGTGTTCATTCCGGCGAGCGGCTGGACCGCCGACCGTTTCGGCGCGCGCATGGTGTTTGCGATTGCCGTCGGCGTGTTCATGGTCGGCTCGGTCGGCTGCGCGCTCTCGACATCGGTCACCGATTTCGTATTCGCGCGCATCCTGCAAGGCATGGGCGGGGCGATGATGACGCCGGTCGGGCGCCTCGTGCTGTTGCGATCGGTCGACAAGAGCGCGCTGGTCAATGCCATGGCGTGGGTGACGGTTCCTGCCCTGATCGGACCCGTGATCGGGCCGCCGCTCGGCGGCTTCATCACCACCTATGCGTCGTGGCACTGGATCTTCCTGATCAACATCCCGATCGGGCTGCTCGGCATCTTCATGGCCTTGCGCTTCATCGATCCTATCAAGAGCGAGGAACGAGAGCCGTTCGACCTCTACGGCATGGTGCTCGCGGGCCTCGGGCTCGCCGGCATCGCCTTCGGGCTGTCGGTCGCCGGACTCAATCTGCTGCCATGGAGCACGGTCGCCGCCCTGGTCGTCGGCGGATCGATCTCGATGACACTGTATGTCCTTCACGCGCGGCGAACGGGGTCGCCAGTGCTGGACTTCACGCTGCTGAGGCTGCCGACACTGCGCGCGGCCGTTCTCGGCGGCTTCATGTTTCGGCTCGGCATCGGCGCGCTGCCATTCCTGTTGCCATTGCTGATGCAGATCGGCTTCGGCCTCTCGCCGTTCAAGTCCGGCCTCGTCACGTTTGGCTCCTCGCTCGGCGCCATGGGCATGAAGGCGCTGGCCGCACGCATCATCCGCGCCTTCGGCTTTCGCAACCTGATGACGGCGAACGCGATCATCAGTGCAGTTTTCCTGGCCGCCTGTGCCCTCTTCACCGTGACGACGCCGCTGCTGATCATCATGATCATCCTGGTGGTTGGCGGCTTCTTCCGTTCGCTCGAGTTCACCGCGATCAACACGGTTGCCTATGCCGAGGTCGAGCACGCGCAGATGAGCCGCGCCACCACGCTCGTCAGCGTCAACCAGCAGCTCGCGGTCTCGGCCGGCGTTGCCGTCGGCGCTGCGTCCGTGGAGACGACGATGTGGCTCAGCCACGTCAGCGAGCTCAACGCCAGTGTGTTTGCGCCGGCCTTCATCGTGGTCGCCCTGACCTCGGCGGCGTCGAGCTGGTTCTTCTGGCAGATGCCCGCCGATGCCGGCCACGAAGTCTCCGGCCGCAAGGCCGTGGAGATCGCAAGCCGCAAGGGTGCCGGCAAGGGCGCGGCCAAGGCGGCCGTCAAGGCCGCAACCGAGGATACGCAGGACGTGCGGGATCAGCGGCTGGGGTAGTCACGTCATTGCGAGCGGAGCGAAGCAATCCAGAATCCCTCCGCGGAGACAGTCTGGATTGCTTCGTCGCAAGGGCTCCTCGCAATGACGGAATTCGCGGCTACTGCGTCGCCCCGCCTCGAAATCCCGTCGCCAGCACATAGCGCTCCGAGGAATCCGCACGGCTCGCGGCCGGCTTGACGTGACGCACCGTGGCGAAATCGCGCTTGAGCTGGGCGAGCAGCTCGGCGTCGGCGCCGCTCTGGAACGCCTTTGCCAGGAAGGTCCCGCCCGGCTTCAGCACATCGCAGGCGAACGCGGCGGCGGTCTCGATCAGGCCGACGATGCGAAGTTGGTCGGTCTTGCGGTGACCGGTGGTGTTGGCAGCCATGTCGGACATCACGATGTCGGCGCCGCCATCGAGCATCGCCTTGAGCTTGTCCGGCGCGTCATTGTCCATGAAGTCGAGCTGCGCGAACTCGACCCCGGCAATCTCGGGGATTTCCAGCAGGTCGATCGCGATGACCTTACCCTTGCCGTCGACCGAGCCGACACGCTTGGCGGCGATCTGGCTCCAGCCCCCCGGGGCGGCACCGAGATCGACCACTGCCATGCCGTGCTTGAGCAGCCGGTATTTGTCGTCGATCTCGAGCAGCTTGAACGCGGCGCGCGAGCGATAGCCCAGCGCCTTCGCCTTCACCACATAGGGGTCGTTGAGCTGCCGCTCGAGCCAGAGCTTCGACGACAATTTGCGCTTGCCGTGGGTCTTGACCTGGACGTGCAAGCGGCCGGTGGTGTCCTTGGCCATCTCACCAGCTCCTGAGCGCGCCGTCTTCGCGCATCATCTCGACCAGCATGCCTTCGCGTAGGCCCCGGTCGGCGACGCGCAGGCGTGGCAGCGGAAAGGCGCGGCGGATCGCGTCGAGGATGGCGCAGCCGGCCAGCACGAGATCGGCGCGCTCGACGCTGATGCAGCTGTTCGCGGCGCGCTCCTCGTAGCTCATGCCGAGCAGCTTGGTGATGGTCGCGGTCACATCGGTATCGTTCATCCAGACGCTGTCAATGCGGCGGCGGTCGTAGCGCGCGAGATTGAGATGGATGCCGGCGAGCGTCGTCACAGTGCCTGAGGTGCCGAGCAGATGCATGTCGGCGAGATCGCCGCCATGCTGTTCGGCGAACGGCGCGATGTGATGGGCGACCTCGCGCTCCATCGCGGCGTAGATCTCTGGCGTGACGTCGCGGCCCCCGAACTGCTCGGCAAGGGTGACCACACCGAACGGGATCGACATCCAGGCTTTGATGCGCGGCTCCGGATTTGCGGCGTCGCGCTCGATCCGTACCAGTTCGGTCGAGCCGCCGCCGATGTCGAACAGGATTGCGCCGCGCCCCCTGGGATCGACCAGCGGCGAGCAGCCGAGCACGGCAAGCGCCGCCTCGGTCTCGCGGTCGATCACCTCGAGCTCGATCCCGGTCTCGGCAGCGACGCGGCTGCGAAAGCCTTCGGCATTCGAGGCGGCGCGGCAGGCTTCGGTGGCGATCAGCCGCAGCCGCCGCGCCTTGCGCAGGTTGATCTTGTCGCGGCAGATGCCGAGCGCCACGATGGCGCGCTCGATCGCGGCCTCGCTGATGCACCCGGTTGCCGAGACGCCCTCGCCGAGCCGGATGATGCGCGAGAAGGAATCGACCACCCGAAAGCCGTCGTGGGTCGGACAGGCGATCAGGAGCCTGCAATTGTTGGTGCCGAGGTCGAGCGCCGCGTAGACGCCGGTTCCCGGCGCTTGCGCGCCGACGGCCGGTTCAGTGGCGAACGCCGCCGCCATCGACCCCAGCTCACCGTGCGGCGCAAGGCCGTCGCGGAGCCGCGTGTGGTCATTCATACAAACTGTCTTTCCGCGGCCGGTTGGGCCGATCTGGAATTGCTTTTTCGCCTGAAACCTTAGCAGCGCGCCAATCCTGCGCAACAACGCATCACATGGGACCATGCCCATTCGTGCGTTGTCGTGAACGGGCCGGTGGGTTATTTTTGAGGGGTCCGGTCTCCCAGGCGCCCCCCAAACCGCGCATTTGCCGGCTTTTCAGGTCAATTCCATGCAAGAACACACCAAATCCTCCACGCTCGAAAACGCTATTGCACTGCAAAAATATGGCGTCGGCCAGCCGGTCCGCCGCAAGGAGGACGACACGCTGGTGCGCGGCAAGGGCCGCTACACCGACGATTTCAACCTGCCGGGCCAGGCCCATGCCGCGATCGTCCGCTCGACCCATGCCCACGGCGTCATTCGCGGCATCAACATCGATGCCGCCAGGGCGATGCCGGGCGTGCTCGGGGTGTGGACCGGCAAAGACCTCGATGCGGCCGGCTACGGCCCCTTCACCTGCGGCCTGCCGCTGAAAAGCCGCGACGGCTCGCCCCTGCTGCAGACCAACCGTCAGCCGCTCGCAACCGACAAGGTCCGCTTCGTCGGCGATCCCGTCGCCTTCGTGGTGGCGGAGACGCTGGCCCAGGCGCGCGACGCGGCCGAGGCGGTCGAGCTCGATATCGAGCCGCTGCCGGCGGTGACCGATCCCGAGCAAGCCGCAAAACCCGGCGCGCCGCAGCTCTACGACCACATCCCGAACAATGTCGCGCTCGACTACCACTATGGCGACATCGAGAAGGTCAACGCCGCCTTCGCCAGCGCCGCTCACGTGACCAAGGTCGACATCGAGAACACCCGCGTCGCCGTGGTCTCGATGGAGCCGCGCGTCGGCCTTGCCTCCTACGACAAGAAGACCGAGCGCTACACCATCCAGATGCCGACCCAGGGCGTCGCCGGCAACCGCGCCAATCTCGCCAAGAACCTGAAGGTGCCGAACGAGAAGGTGCGCATCCTCACCGCCAATGTCGGCGGCTCCTTCGGCATGAAGAACGTCAACTATCCCGAGTACATGTGCATCCTGTACGCGGCCAAGGAATTGGGACGGCCGGTGAAATGGCTGGACGAACGCTCGACCAGCTTCTTGTCCGACAGCCACGGCCGCGCGCAGAAAATTCACGCCGAACTCGCGCTGGACGCCGAGGGGCATTTCCTCGCCGCAAAACTCTCGGGCTACGGCAATCTCGGTGCCTACATCACCGGCGTCGCGCCCAGTCCGCTCTCGCTCAACACCAGCAAGAACTTTTCCAGCGTCTATCGCACGCCGCTGATGGCCGTCGACATCAAGACGGTGCTGACCAACACCACGCTGATGGGCGCCTATCGCGGCGCCGGCCGGCCCGAGGCGAACTACTACATGGAGCGGCTGATCGACCGCGCCGCCGACGAGATGGGCATCAACCGGCTGACCTTGCGCAAGCGCAACTTCATCAAGCAGAACCAGATGCCATTCGCCGCGTCCTCCGGCGTCACCTATGACAGCGGCGACTTCCAGGCAGTCTTCAACAAGGCGCTCGAAATCTCCGACCACGAGAATTTTGCCAAGCGCAAGAAGGAGAGCAAGAAGTCCGGCAAGCTGCGTGGTATCGCCGTCGGCTCCTATCTGGAGGTGACCGCACCTCCCGGCGTCGAGCTCGGCAAGATCGTGTTCGATCCCGACGGCTCGGTGCAGCTCATCACCGGCACGCTCGATTACGGTCAGGGCCACGCATCCGCATTCGCGCAAGTGCTCTGCCAGCAGCTCGGCGTCCCCTTCGACAGCGTCAAGCTGGTGCAGGGCGACAGCGATATCGTCCACACCGGCAATGGCACCGGCGGCTCGCGCTCGATCACCGCGACCGGAATGGCGATCGTGGGTGCCGCCAAGCTCGTGATCGAAAAGGGCAAGCGCGCCGCCGCGCATATGCTGGAGGCATCCGAAGCCGACATCGAATTCGAAGGCGGCAGCTTTACGATCGCCGGCACCGACCGCAGCATCGACATCATGGAGCTCGCCAAGCGCCTGCACGACAGCAAGATGCCTGAGGGCGTGCCCGACAGCCTCGACGTCGATCACACCAGCGAACCGGTGCCGTCGGCCTTCCCGAACGGCTGCCATGTCGCCGAGGTCGAGATCGACCCTGAGACCGGCGTCGTGCAGATCGTGCGCTACAGCGCGGTCAATGATTTCGGCACGGTGATCAACCCGCTGCTGGTCGCGGGCCAGCTCCATGGCGGCGTCGTCCAGGGCATCGGCCAGGCTCTCATGGAGCACGTCCGTTACGACGAGAGCGGCCAGCCGATCACGGGCTCGCTGATGGACTACGCACTGCCGCGCGCCGAGGACGTTCCGAACATGACAGTCGGCGACCACCCGGTGCCGGCCACGACCAATCCGCTCGGCAGCAAAGGCTGCGGCGAAGCCGGCTGCGCCGGCAGCCTGTCAACAGTCGTGAACGCGGTCATCGACGCGCTCTCCGACTACGGCATCAAGCACATCGACATGCCGCTGACCCCGGAGCGCGTGTGGCGCGCGATTCAGGATGCGAAGGAGAAAGCGGCGTAGGGGACGTTTTCGGAGGTGGTCACTCGGCGCCTCCACACGCACAACTGTCATCGCCCGGCTTGACCGGGCGATCCAGTACTCCGAGGCAGTCGTGATTCACAGATGAGCCGCGGCGTACTGGATGCCCCGCCTTCGCGGGGCATGACTCCGAATTTGGCGAGAGAGCTACAGCTCAGCCAACCCCTACGCCGCCGCCTGCTCGCGCGGCTGGTAGATCGCGGTGTGCTGGCAACGCGCAAGCGGCGTCGTGCCGTTGGCGACCACCAGCGCGTCGAGCTCGACGAAGCGGTGGCCCTTCTTCTCGTAGTTCGCGGTGACTTTGGCCCGCGCGGTGATCTCGTCACCGACGCGTGCGGCTGACAACAATTGCATGCGGCTGCCGACATGGATCCAGGGGCCGAGGATCGTGTTGTCCACCAGCACGCGGTTCATAACGCGCTGGATCAGGCCGGGATGGCCGAGCCCCTCGCGCGCGAAGATCGGATCGGTCTCGCGGATGTCGGCGAGATAGTCGGCGGCATCCTGCCCGGCCCAGCGGCGCGGCGTCGTGCCGAGCCATTTGCCGGTCTCGAAGGTTGCCGGGTTGACCGGTTTGCGCTCGGCAACCGCGGGGACCTCGACATAGTCGCTCAACGACGCCAAAGTCGCAGTCGCCGGCAGCGACGCCGTCCCCGTCGCGCAGAGCTCGGTGCGGCTGAACACCTCGATGGTGAGCAGGCCGTTGTGCTCGGTCGCATCGACGTCGGCGGTCTCGCCGTCATAGACCGGCTTGATGAAACGCGCCTCGATCAGCCCGCGCGACAGGAAATCGCGGCCCCAGCGCGCCACCGGCACATGCATCATGTAGGCGAAGACGTCGACGCCGGGGACCAGCCCGCCGGAAAAGCCGAAGCGGCGCGCCACATTGTCGTCATGCATCTTGTTTTCGGATTGCTTGGCCGTGTTGTAGGCCTCGACGCGATAGGTTTCGAGCCGGTTCGGCATGGCTTGGCTTTCCCCAAATTCTTGTTGTTTCGGGCCGATCGTAGGCTCTGAGGAACCGGGGTCAATCCCCTCGCCTTTGCGGCCCGAATGGGGTACCACGCGGCTGCTGCGGAACCGCTTCGCAAGCCCCATCTACGGACAATGACGAACCCTCAAAACACCACCCGCATCTATGTCGACGCCGACGCCTGTCCGGTGAAGGACGAGATCTATCGCGTCGCCGGCAGGCACGGCCTGCCCGTGAGCGTGGTCGCGGGCAATTTCATCCGCGTGCCCCAGGATCCGCTGATCGAGCGGGTCGCCGCCGGCGCGGGCATGGACGCGGCCGATGACTGGATCGCGGAACGCGCCGGGCCCGGCGATATCGTCATTACCTCGGATATTCCGCTCGCGAGCCGCTGCGTGAAGGCCGGCGCCGATGTGATCGCGTCCAACGGCAAGGCGTTCAGCGAGGAATCGATCGGGATGACGCTGGCGGTCCGAAACCTGATGACCGATTTGCGCTCGGCCGGCGAAGTCACCGGCGGTCCGAAATCATATTCACCGCGCGACCGCTCGACGTTTCTGTCGACGCTCGACCAGACCATCCGCCGCATCCAGCGCCGCCGCGCCGACCAGGCCGCAACAAGACAGGACTGAGACACCGCATGGCGCCACCGCTGATTCAACTGCGCGATATCAAGCTGACCTTCGGCGGCACACCGCTGCTGGCGGGCGTCGAACTGTCGGTTTCAACCGGCGAGCGCGTCTGCCTGATCGGCCGCAACGGTTCCGGTAAATCGACGCTGCTCAAGATCGCCGCCGGCCTGGTCGAACCGGATGGCGGCAGCCGTTTCGTGCAGCCCGGCGCCACCATCCGCTACCTGCCGCAGGAGCCGGACTTTTCCGGTTTCTCCACCACGCTCGCCTATGTCGAGGCCGGCCTCAATGCCGGCGACGACCACTATCAGGCGCGCTATCTGGTCGAGCAGCTCGGTCTCAGCGGCGAAGAAGATCCGGCGCACGTCTCCGGTGGCGAAGCGCGCCGCGCCGCGCTGGCGCGCGTGCTGGCGCCCTCGCCCGATATCCTGCTGCTGGACGAGCCGACCAACCATCTGGATCTTCCGACCATCGAATGGCTGGAGAGCGAATTGGAGAGCCGCCGCTGCGCGCTGGTGATCATCAGCCACGATCGGCGCTTCCTCGGCAATCTCTCGCGCAGCACCGCCTGGCTCGACCGCGGCCAGATCCGGCAGATCGACCGGGGCTTCAGTGCCTTCGAGGCCTGGCGCGACGAGGTGCTCGCGGAGGAAGAGCGCGACCAGCACAAGCTCGACCGCAAGATCGTCAACGAAGAGCACTGGTTGCGCTACGGCGTCTCGGGCCGCCGCAAACGCAACGTCAAGCGGCTGGGGAACCTCCACGCGCTGCGCGACCAGCGCCGCACCCATCGCGGCGCGACGGGAAACGCCAACCTCGCGGCTGCCGAAGCCGACAAATCCGGCAAGCTCGTCATCGAGGCCAAGAATATCAGCCGGTCCTATGGCGAGCGAAAGATCGTCGACGGATTCTCGATCCGCGTCCAGCGCGGTGATCGCATCGGCATCGTCGGCCCGAACGGCGCCGGCAAGACCACGCTGATCGAGATGCTGACCGGCGGCAGCGCGCCGGACAGCGGCAGCATACGGCTCGGCGCCAACATCGAGATGGCAACGCTCGACCAGCATCGTGAAAGTCTCGATCCGAAGACGACGCTGGCCGAGGCGCTCACCGGCGGCCGGGGCGACCACGTCATGGTCGGCGGCAAACCGAAGCATGTCGTCAGCTACATGAAAGACTTCCTGTTCGCCCAGGAACAGATGCGCACGCCGCTGGAGGTGCTGTCGGGCGGTGAGCGCGGCCGGCTGATGCTGGCGCGCGCGCTGGCGAAGCCCTCCAACCTCCTGGTGCTGGACGAGCCGACCAACGACCTCGACCTCGAGACCCTCGACGTCCTCGAGGAAATGCTCAGCGACTACGAGGGCACCGTGATTCTGATCAGTCACGATCGCGATTTTCTCGACCGCGTCGTGACGTCCGTGATCGTGCCCGAGGGCAACGGACGCTGGCTCGAATATGCCGGCGGCTATACCGACATGCTGGCCCAGCGCGGCGCCGACGTGAAGCGCGCGACAGCGAAGGCCGTCGAAGAGACGAGAGAGCAGCGATCCGTCGCGCCTTCCGGCGTCGCGAGACGACGGTTGACCTTCAACGAGCAACACGCGCTGGAGACGCTGCCCAAGACCATCGCCAAGCTGCAGGCCGAGATCGCCAAGCAGCAGCGCTTCCTTGACGATCCGGATCTCTTCCGCAAGGATCGCAAACGCTTCGATCAGGCCTCCGATGCTCTGACGAAGGCGCAAAAGGAGCTGGCGGAGGCCGAAGACAAATGGCTGGAGCTCGAAGTGCGGCGCGAAGAGATTGAACAGGCCTAGCGCGCATTCGCAAAAGTGGGCACCGCTTTTGCAAACGGAATGCGCGCCAACTCAGAGACTTCCATGACAACGACCCTCGCCGCCAAGATCGCCCGTGAGTACGGCACGCCCTGCGCCGTCATCGACATGGACAAGGTCGAGCGCAACATCATCCGGATTCAGAAGGCCTGCGATGACGCCGGGATCGCCAACCGGCCCCACATCAAGACGCACAAGAACCCGACCATTGCGAAGATGCAGATCGCTGCCGGTGCCAAGGGCATCACCTGCCAAAAGCTCGGTGAAGCCGAGATCATGGCCAATGCCGGGATCGACGACATCCTGATCAGCTACAATCTGCTCGGCGAGGAGAAGATGGCGCGGTTAGGGGCGCTGCAGGCGAAGGCGAACATGACGGTCGCCGCCGACAATTCGACCATCGTTGCCGGCCTGCCCAAGGCCGCCGCGGCTTCCGGCCGACCGCTGTCGGTCGTCGTCGAATGCGATACCGGCCGCAAGCGCGCCGGCGTCGAGACACCAGCGGAGGCGATTGCCCTGGCGCAGGAGATTGCCGCATCCAAGGGCCTGCAATTCGCCGGCTTCATGATGTATCCGACCGAGACTGGCTGGGCGGATGCGCAAAAATTCTACGACGAAGCTCTGGCCGGCGTGCGCGCGCACGGGCTGGATGCAAAGATCGTCTCGACCGGCGGGACGCCGAACCTGAAGAATCTCGGCAAGCTCAAGGGCGGCACCGAGCATCGCTTCGGCACCTATATCTACAACGACCGCATGCAGGTCGCCGCCGGCTCCGCCACCTGGGACGACTGCGCGCTTCACATCTATTCGACGGTGGTGAGCCGCGCCGCGCCCGAGCGCGGCATCCTGGACGCGGGCTCGAAGACGCTGACGACCGACACCGGCGGCCTCGACGGCCACGGCCTCATCCTGGAGCATCCCGAAGCGAGGATCGCACGCTTCGCCGAGGAGCACGGCTTCCTCGACCTCTCCCGCAGCAACACCCGGCCCAATGTCGGCGACGTCGTCCGCATCGTGCCCAATCACGTCTGCGTCGTCGTCAACATGATGGACGAAGTGGTGATGGTGCGCGGCGACGAGATCATCGGCACGCTGCCGGTGGCGGCGCGGGGCAAGCTGCGGTAGCTAGCCCCCGATCAGCGCCTGGAGTTCCCGGACCAGTCCATCGCGGAAGAGCTTGATCGGCCGCTCCACCCGACCGGCGGGGGCGCGATGCACCACCCATGCGCGGACGGCGGGTTTGAAGTCGCGCGCAGCGACCGGCTTGAGCCTGTCGCGGAACGCGCTGCGTTTCAGGGCGATCGGGGTGACCAGCCCGACGCCGAGGCCGCGCGACACCAGCGACAGGCGAAGCTCACTGTCCAGCGCCTCGACTGCGATGTTGAACGGCAGATGCGAGGCATCGAATCTTCGCTTCAGCGTATCGCGAAATCCACAACCGTCCTGGTTGATCACCCACGACAGTTGGGACAACCGTTCCAGATCGACCGTGCGCGGGATCTTCATCTCGCGTGCGACGACGAAGACGACGGGCTGCGCGCCGAGATCGTCGGCCGCGAGATCGGCGGGCGGCACCGCGCCGTCGGGTAGACAAATCGCGGCAGCATCGAGCTCGTTGCGGCAGACACGCTCGAGCTGGTTCGGCGACCAACCCGAGACCACCCGCACCGCCAGCGCGGGAAATTCGGCACGCACTGCATCGAGCGGTGCGGTCAAACCCGCTTCCGAGAGAAACGGCGTCAGGCCGAGCCTGAACTCGCCGCGGACCATTCCGTCGTTGGCGACACCCGACTTGAGATCGTCCAGCATCCTGAGCAGGCGCCTGCCCTGCTCATAGGCCTCGTGCCCCGCTGCCGTCGGCTTCAGCGGCTTCGAGAGCCGATCCAGAAGCTGCGCCCCCAGCATCTCCTCGAGATTCTGGATACGTCGGGTCACGCCAGGCTGGGTGAGATTGAGACGCGCCGACGCTGCGACAATCGATCCGGTCTCGACCACGGCGACGAAAGCGACAAGGTCATGGGTATTCATAACAAACCCGCATATTCTTTATAGCCTTATTTGAATTGTAGCATATTGATGCCCCCGCTTAAAGGGTCCCGCGCCACAGCTGCGAGGTCCCATGACTGTCTCCGAAACCACCAGGCCTGCGTCCCGAAACCAGCTCGCCGAGCGGCCGCTGATCTGGCTCGGCGCGATCACCGCCGGTGTCGTCGTCACCAATTTGTTCGCGCCGCAGATCCTGCTCGGCTTGATCGGCCGGTCAATGTCCATGCCGGCGTGGCAGGCGGGGCTGATCAGCACGCTGACCTTGCTGGGCTATGCGCTCGGCCTGCTGCTGCTCGTACCTCTGGTCGATCTCGTCGAGAACCGGCTTGTCATCCTCCGCACACTCGGCTGCGCGATCCTCGCCGCTCTCGCGACGGCCCTCGCGCCGACGCCCTCGCTCCTGCTGCTCGCCAACTTCATCCTCGGCGCCTGCTGCGCGGCGATCCAGATGATGGTTCCGCTGGTCGCATCCATGGTGGCACCGGATCGCCGCGGCCAGGCCATCGGCGAGGTGATGGGCGGATTGATGATCGGCATCCTGTTGTCACGACCTGCGGCGAGCCTGATTGCAGATCTCTGGAGCTGGCGTGCCTACTATGTCGTCTCGGCCGCTTTGATGGCCCTGCTTGCCGGCGCACTCGCCCGTTACCTTCCAACCCTTCGACCGACGGCACGCGCGAGCTACACTGAGTTACTGCTGTCCTTCCCAAGACTGCTGCGCGAAGAGCCCGTGCTGCGCGTGCGGGCCTGGACCGCATCGCTTGTCATGGCTTCCTTCACAGCGTTCTGGTCGGCGGTCGCGCTGCGGCTGCCGGAGGTGCCGTTCGAGCTCGACGCCAAGGGAGTTGCGGCGTTCGCGCTCATCGGCGTCGCGGGCGCCGCGGCGACACCGATGGCCGGCCGCTGGGGCGACAAGGGCCGGGCGCGGCCGATGTTCTTTGCCGCCCATCTGCTCATCATCGGCTCGCTCGCGCTCTGCGCCTGGGCGAGCATGCTGGAATCCCGGATCACCAGTCTGCTGGTCCTGAGCCTCGGCACAATCCTGCTCGACGTCGGCATCACCACCGACCAGACGCTGGGCCGCCGCGCGATCAATCTGTTGCGCCCTGAGGCCCGCGGTCGCATGAACGGCCTGTTCGTCGCGCTGTTCTTTATTGGCGGTGGCGTCGGCGCGGCGGCGGCATCGCTAGCCTGGAGCTACGGGGGCTGGACGATGGTCTGCGCAGTGGCGGCAAGCTTCGGCGCGCTCGGCCTCCTCACCGATCTCGCAACCCGGACCGGGACGTAATGAAGAGACGGTCAGGACGACAGTTGGGCGAGCCGCCGCAACACACCCCTGCCCGCAGCAGCCCCCGTCGCGAACGAAGCCTGGAGCAGATAGCCGCCCGTCGGCGCCTCCCAGTCCAGCATCTCACCGGCTGCGAACACACCCGGCAGCTTGCGGATCATGAAATCCGAGTCGAGTTCATCGAAGGAAATCCCGCCGGCGCTGGAGATCGCGCGCGCGATCGGCGCGACGCCTATGAGCGTGACCGGCACGGCGTTGATGAGCTCCGCCAATCGCTCAGCCGATATTGCCGACAACGACTGCCCGGCACCAATGGCGGCCTCCTGCAGCAGCCCGACCCCGACCGGCGACAGCTGCGCAGCCTTGCGCAAGAAGTTGGAGAAGGATTGCTTGCCGCGCGAGGCGGACAGGCGCTTGACGAGTTCGCCATGATCGACATCCGGCCGCAACGCGACCTGCAGGACCGCTTCGCCGTTCGCCGCGATCGCCTCGCGCAAGTCGGCCGACAGCGCATAGATCGCCCCGCCCTCGATCCCGCCGCTTGTGATCATGGCCTCGCCGCGCACGCGCTGCGGGCCGAAGGACAGCGTGATGCCCTTGAGCGGCTGGCCTTCGAAGCGTGTGCGGAAGATTTCCGACCAGTCGACGGTGAAGCCGGAGTTCGCCGGCCGCAGCGGCGAGATCGCAACGCCTTTGTCGGCCAGGATCGTCGTCCAGCCGCCATCGGAGCCTAGTCGCGGCCAGCTGGCGCCGCCGAGTGCCAGCACTGTCGCGTCCGCTGCGATCGTGGCGCCACTGCCGGATGTGTCAAAGACCAGTCGTCCTTCTCCGTCCCAGCCCATCCAGCGCTGGCGAAAGGCAAAGCGCACGCCGGCAGCATCGAGGCGTCGTAGCCAGGCCCGCAGCAAGGGCGAGGCCTTGAACGCCTTCGGAAACACACGCCCGCTGGAGCCGACAAAAGTCGGCTCGCCCAGCGCCTCGCTCCAGGCGCGCAGCGCGTCAGGCGGAAACGCTTCGATCGCGGCCTGCAATCTTGGCGCCGCGTCGCGGTAGCGCGCCATGAACTGCGGCAGCGGTTCGCTGTGGGTGAGATTGAGGCCGCCGCGGCCGGCCATCAGGAATTTGCGGCCCGCGGACGGCATTGCGTCGTAGACGGTGACGCGAGCACCACCCTGCACGAGCACTTCGGCCGCCATCAGACCGGCGGGGCCGGCGCCGATGATGGCGACGGCTGTCAGAGTTTTACCCCGGCGCGCGCAGCGGCCTGGGCGACGTATTTCTGCGTCTGCTCGAAAGCCCCCTGCAGCGCCTTCGCCTTCGACATGTCGCTGATCTCCGCGAAATGCGCCGCGACCGCATCCGGGGTCCAGTCGGACTCCGGCAGGTTGATGCCCTCGCTCTCGACGATCTTGATCACCGCGAACGAGCCGGCGCCAGCGCCCATGATGGTGCGGGTCGGCGCGTCCTCGCTCAGCATGTACTCGACCGCGGGCGTGATCGCGTTCGGCTTCATCAACTGCAGCGCCTGCGGCGGCAGCAGCTCTTCCGTCATGCGGGTTGCCGCCGTCGGCGAGATGATGTTGACGCGGATGTCGGCCTTGCGGCCCTCTTCGGCCAGCACGTTCATCAGGCCGACCATGCCGGATTTGGCCGCACCATAATTGGCTTGGCCGAAATTGCCGTAGAGGCCGGAGGACGACGTCGTCAGCACGATCCGGCCGTAGTTGCGATCACGCATGCCGGCCCACGCCGCCTTGCAGCAATAGAAGGTGCCGACGAGGTGCACGTCGAGCACCTTCTGGAAATCGGCCGCTTCCATCTTGCCGAACGACTTGTCGCGCAAAATACCGGCATTGGCACACAAGAGGTCCACGCTGCCCCACTCCTTGGTGGCGCGCTCGACCATCGCGGTGACCTGCTCGAAATTGGAGACGTCGGCGCCGTCGGCCATCGCGGTGCCGCCCGCTTTACGGATCTCCTCGACCACGGCCTCCGCTGGCGAGAGCGAGCCGCCGCTGCCGTCGCGCGCGCCACCGAAATCGTTGACCACGACTTTGGCGCCGCGGCTGGCCAAGCCGAGCGCATGTGCGCGCCCCAGACCATTGCCCGCGCCGGTGACGATGGCGACGCGTCCGTCGAACCTGATTGCCATTGTGCAGTTCCTGCTTCTTCTTCCTTCTCCCCTTGTGGGAGAAGGTGGCGTAGGCGGCCAACGGCCGCCGTTCCTGGTTAAAACGCCAACGCGTAGCGTTGGCTACGGCGCCGGATGAGGGGTCTCTCGCAACGGATGTGCTCGCGGAGAGAGACCCCTCACCCCCGCCTCGCGTTCCGCGAGGCACCCTCTCCCACAAGGGGAGAGGGTTCGAGCGCACCGATTTGGACAGCTTTTGAGCAGCGATGGGTTGCCGGGTCAAGCCCGGCAGCGACGGTCCACTCAGGCGAAATAGATCAACCCTAGCCAGTCCGCGACCAGCGCGGGCTTGTCCTCGCCTTCGATTTCCACGGTGACGTTGGTGCGCGACTGCAATTCATTCGGCTTGCGCAGCTTGGCTTCCGCCAGCACGAAACGGCCGCGAACGCGTTTTCCCGAACGCACCGGCGAGATGAAACGCAACTTGTCGAAACCGTAATTGACCCCCATCGTGGTGCCCGCGATGACGGGCATCACCTCGTAGGACATGATGGACAGCAGCGACATCGTGAGGAAGCCGTGCGCGATGGTGGTGCCGAACGCCGTCTCCTTCTTCGCACGCTCCGGGTCGACGTGAATGAACTGGTGATCCTCGATCACGTCGGCATAGGTATCGATGCGGGGCTGATCGACCAGGTGCCACGACGACACGCCAATCTCCTTGCCGACCATTGCCTGATAGGCCTGAAGCGTAATCGGCGGCTTCTTCCACACTTCGTTCACTTAGGTCTCGCTCCGTGTTTTCGGCAGCTCCGGAAAATCCTCTTCGCGGAATTCCCGGCCGCGCAGGGGATCGTTGCGGTCGTCGTCGCGCTCGAGACGTCTGAGCTGAACGCGGCGGATCTTTCCCGAGATCGTCTTCGGCAGCTCCGCGACGATTTCGAGGCGGCGGATGCGCTTGAACGGCGCAAGGCGCGTGTGCAGATGCCTGAAGATGGAGAGCGCGGTTTCCGGCGAGCGCTCCGCGCCGGATGTCAGCAGAACGAAAGCCTTGGGAATCGCGAGCCGGATCGGATCGGGGCTCGGCACGACCGCGGCTTCTGCGACGAGCTCATGCTCGAGCAACACGCTCTCGAGCTCGAACGGGCTGATGCGATAGTCGGAGGATTTGAACACGTCGTCGGACCGCCCGACGAAGGTGAGATAGCCATCATCGTCCTTAAACACGACGTCGCCGCTGCGATAGAGCTCGCCTTCGGCGCCGGACAGCCCACCGTTGTCGCCCTGATAGCCCTGCATCAGGCCGGCGGGGCGGTTTTCGCCGAGCACCAGAGCCACCTCGCCCTCCTTGGCCGGATGACCATCGGCATCGCTGACCTGCACGCGATAGCCCGGCAGCGGCCGGCCCATCGAGCCGACCTTGATCTTTTGCCCCGGCGAGTTGCCAGCGAGCGCCGTCGTTTCGGTCTGCCCGTAACCGTCGCGGATGGTGAGGCCCCAGGCGGCCTGCACCTGGTCGATCACTTCCGGATTAAGCGGTTCGCCGGCACCACAGACCTCGCGCAAGACCACCTTGAACGACGCCAAGTTCTCCTGGATGAACAGCCGCCATACCGTCGGCGGCGCGCACAGCGTGGTGACGCCGCAGCGGCCGATCGTGGCAAGCAGGCCCTTGGCGTCGAAGCGCGGCTGGTTGACCACAAAGACGGTTGCGCCCGCATTCCACGGCGCGAAGAAGCAGCTCCAGGCGTGCTTGGCCCAGCCGGGCGAAGAGATATTGAGATGGACATCGCCCGGCTGCAGCCCGATCCAGTACATGGTCGAGAGATGGCCGACGGGATAACTGCGCTGGCTGTGCCGCACCAGTTTTGGTTTTGCGGTCGTGCCCGAGGTGAAATAGAGCAGCATGGGGTCATCGGCGTTGGTCGGACCGTCGGCTGCAAAGCTCTCCGACGCCTTTGCCGCCTCATCATAGGAAAGCCAGCCATCGGAGGCCTCGCCCACGACGATGCGGACAATATTGTCGGCGCCAAGACTTGCGAACTTCGCAACCTGGTCCTGCGCTGCCACCACCGCTTTCGCCTGGCCGCGATCGAGCCGGTCGCGCAGCTCGTCGGCGGTCAGTAGCGTCGTTGCGGGAATCACGACGACGCCGAGCTTGATCGCGGCCAGCATGGTCTCCCACAGCGGAACGACATTGCCGAGCAGCAGCAGGAGATGATCGCCGCGCTTCAAGCCCTGTGCACGAAGGAAGTTCGCGACCTGGTTGGAGCGGCGCGACAACGCCCCGAACGAGAGCTTGGTCTGCCGGTCCTGCGCGGCATCGACGATCCAGAGCGCAGGACGATCCTTGCTGTCCACATTCGCCGCCAGCTCGGCGTCGAACCAGTCGAGGGCCCAGTTGAAGGGAACCGGATCCGGCCAGCGGAAGTCCTTGACCGCTGTCTCGTAGTCCGTGCGGTTGTGAAGCAGAAACGCGCGCGCTTCCTGAAATGTCGTCATCAAGCTTTCCCGGCTAGACTCCTAACGTGCTTGATAATTCCGGAAAAATCCACCCCGCCCTGGCCGGCTGCGTCGAATGACCGATAGATCTCCTGCGCATGCTTGCCGAGCGGCGTCGCCGCGCCGGCGGCCTTGGCGGCGTCCTGCGCCAGCGTCAGATCCTTCACCATCAGTGCGGAAGCAAAGCCCGGCTTGTAGTCGTTGTTGGCGGGCGAGGTCGGCACCGGCCCGGGCACCGGGCAATAGGTCGTCAGCGACCAGCACTGGCCGGACGAGGTCGAAGCGACGTCGAACAGCGCCTGGTGCGAGAGCCCGAGCTTCTCGGCCAACGCAAACGCCTCGCTCACCGCGATCATGGAAATTCCGAGGATCATGTTGTTGCAGATTTTTGCCGCCTGGCCCGCGCCGGCGCCGCCGCAATGCACGATCTTCTTGCCCATGTTCTCCAGCACGGGCTTTGCCGCTGCGAACGCGTTGTCCTCGCCGCCGCACATGAAGGTGAGCGTCGCACCCTTGGCGCCGCCAGTGCCACCGGAGACCGGCGCGTCGACCGAAAGCACTCCGTGCCTGGCCGCCAGCGTATGCGCCTGGCGCGCGCTCTCGACGTCGATGGTGGAGGAGTCGATGATCAGCGCGCTCTTGGTCATGACAGGAACGACCTCGCCCCACACGCCGAGCACATGCTTGCCGGCCGGCAGCATGGTGACGACCACATCGGCGCCTTTCACGGCGCCTGCGGCGCTCTCGGCGATGCCGGCGCCATCGGTCTTGGCTTGGTTGCGGGAGGCCTCGGCGAGGTCGAAAGCGACGACCTTGTGGCCGGCCTTGACCAGATTGGCGGCCATGGGGCCGCCCATGTTGCCGAGACCGATAAATGCGATCGTGGCCATCTTCGTTTCCTCCGCTGAACGTTTCGTTGATTAGTTGAACTTCAATTCGTCGGCGCCGATCTCGGCGAGATACTGCGCCAGCATGTCCGGCGTGACGTCCTCGATCCGCGACGGCGACCAGGTCGGATTGCGGTCCTTGTCGATCACGGCGGCACGCACACCTTCGCGAAAATCGTCGCTGCGGAAGACTTCCAGCGCAGCGCGATATTCGCGCACTAGGCATTCTTCCAGGCTCGACGCGGTGCGCGCGAGCCGCAGCAGCTTGAGTGTCACCACCAAGCCGCGCGGCGATTTTTCGTTGAGCGTCTTCAACGTCTCGAGCGCGAACTCGGAACCGTCGCGCTTGAGCGCGGCAAAGATGTCTTCCATGCGGTCGAAGCCGAACAATGCGTCGATCGCCGGCTCCTTTGCGGCGACCGGCCCCGCTGTCTCCCCGGTCGCAAAACCGTCGATGAGCGTGCTGACATCGGCCGCGGTGACGCCCTGGCGAACCTTGATCAGCGCGTCGCGCAACTCGGGCCATTTGGCGGCCGGAACCACTGCGTCGGCAAACTTCGCGTGAATCGCATCGGGGCCGTTCATGATCTGGCCGGTGAGGCCAAAATAGGTGCCAATCTCGCCCGGCGCGCGTGACAACAGATAGGTGCCGCCAACATCGGGGAAGAAACCGAGCCCGACCTCAGGCATGGCGAGCCTGGTGCGGTCGGTGACGATGCGATGGCTCGCATGGGCCGAGAGCCCGACGCCGCCCCCCATCACAATGCCGTCCATGAAGGCAACATAGGGTTTTGGGAATTTCTTGATCCGCGCGTTGAGGATGTACTCTTCCCGCCACAGGATCTTGCCGAGGTCGCCGTCGACCTTCGAGCTTTCCCAGAGCGCGCGGATGTCGCCGCCGGCGCACAGGCCGCGCTCGCCGGCACCTTCCAGCACGATCACGGCAACGGCTGGATCGGCCTGAAAGCGGTCGAGCGCCCTGTCGATGTCGCGAAACATCTCCAGCGTGATGGCGTTGATTGCCTTGGGGCGGTTGAGCCTGATAATGCCGGCCGAGCCCTCGATCCGCGCGACCAGATCGCCCTCCTCCGCTCCACTCATCGGGCGCCCTCGATCAATTTGCGCGCCACGATCAGCCGCATGATTTCATTGGTGCCTTCGAGAATCTGGTGCACGCGCAAATCGCGCACGATCTTCTCGATGCCGTATTCGCTGAGATAGCCGTAGCCGCCATGAAGCTGGAGCGACTGGTTGGCGACCTCGAATCCGACGTCGGTGCCGAAGCGTTTGGCCATCGCGCAGAGCATTGTGGCGTCCGGATCTTTCCGGTCGAGTGCAGCCGCTGCCCGCCATAAGAAGGTGCGCGCAGCTTCTAACTCGATCGCCATGTCAGCCAGCTTAAACTGCAGCGCCTGGAATTCGTCGAGGCGTTTTCCAAACGCCTTGCGCTCCTTCATGTAGGCGCGCGCCTTGTCGAGTGCGGTCTGCGCGCCGCCGAGCGAGCAGGCCGTGATGTTAAGGCGGCCGCCGTCGAGACCAGCCATCGCGATCTTGAAGCCGACGCCCTCCTCGCTCAAGCGATTGGCGACCGGCACGCGCGCGTTCTCGAAGATCACGGCGCGGGTCGGCTGCGCGTTCCAGCCCATCTTGCGCTCATTGGCGCCGAACGAGACGCCCGGCGTCTTGCCGTCGATCACGAGCGTCGAGATGCCGCCGGGACCGTCACCGCCGGTGCGGACCATCGCGACCAGCAGATCGGTGCCGCCGGCGCCGGAGATGAACTGCTTCTGGCCGTTGAGCACGTAATGCTCGCCGTCGCGCACGGCGCGGGTGCGGAGCGCTGCCGCGTCCGAGCCGGCGCCCGGCTCGGTGAGGCAGTAGCTCGCAATCAGCTCCATGGTGCAGAGCTTGGGCAACCATGTGTGGCGCTGGGTGTCGCTGCCGTAGGCATCGATCATCCAGGACGCCATGTTGTGGATGGAGATGAAGGCCGAGGTGGTCGGACAACCCGTCGCCAGCGCCTCGAAGATCAGCGCCGCGTCGAACCGCGACATCGCGGAGCCGCCGACATCGTCACGGATGTAGATGCCGCCCATGCCGAGCGTGGCGGCCTCGCGCATCACCTCGACCGGAAAATGCTTCTCCTCGTCCCAGCGCAGCGCGTGCGGCGCGATCTTTTCCGCCGCAAACGCCAACGCCATGTCGCGAACCGCGATCTGATCCTCGTTCAGAGCGAACTGCATCTGTTAGCTTCGCTCCAACGAGTGTTACTTCATCAGCGGGATCGAGAACTCCGCGCCTTCCTTGACGCCGGACGGCCAGCGCGAGGTCACCGTCTTGGTCTTGGTGTAGAAGCGCACCGAATCCGGGCCGTGCTGGTTGAGATCGCCGAAGCCGGACTTCTTCCAGCCGCCGAAAGTGTAATAGGCGATGGGCACCGGGATCGGCACGTTGATGCCGACCATGCCGACATTGACCTTGGCCGCGAAGTCGCGCGCGGCATCGCCGTCGCGGGTGAAGATCGCGACGCCGTTGCCGTAATCATGCTCCGACGGCAGCGCCAGCGCTTCCTTGTAATCGTGCGCGCGCACGACCGAGAGCACGGGGCCAAAAATCTCTTCCTTGTAGATCCGCATGTCCTTGGTGACATTGTCGAACAGCGAACCGCCGAGATAGAAGCCGTTCTCGTAGCCCTGCATCTTGAAACCGCGGCCGTCGACGGCGAGCGTCGCGCCTTCCTTGATGCCGATGTCGATATAGCCCTTGACCTTCTCGACCGCCTCGCGCGTCACAAGCGGACCGTAATCGGCGGATGGATCGATCGAGGTGCCGATCTTGAGGCTCTCCACGCGCGGGACCAGCTTTTCCATCAAACGGTCGGCAGTGGACTTGCCGACGGGAACGGCGACGGAGACCGCCATGCAACGTTCGCCGGCCGAGCCGTAGCCGGCGCCGATCAGTGCGTCGACCGCCTGGTCCATATCGGCGTCGGGCATGATGATGGCGTGGTTCTTGGCGCCGCCAAAACACTGGCAGCGCTTGCCGGTTTGGGCTGCGCGCTCATAGATGTACTGCGCGATCGGCGTGGAGCCGACAAAGCCGACGGCCTTGATATCGCGATCGTCGAGGATAGCGTCGACCGCTTCCTTGTCGCCGTTGACGACATTGAGGATGCCGGCCGGCAGGCCCGCCTCGATCATCAGCTCGGCAAGCATCATCGGCACGCCGGGATCACGCTCCGACGGCTTCAGGATGAAGGCGTTGCCGCAGGCAATTGCGGGCGCGAACTTCCACATCGGGATCATCGCCGGGAAATTGAACGGCGTGATGCCGGCGACGACACCGAGCGCCTGGCGCATCGAGTAGATGTCGATGCCGGGGCCGGCGCCTTCGGTGTATTCGCCCTTCATCAGATGCGGAATGCCGCAGGCGAATTCGGCGACTTCGAGGCCGCGCTGGATGTCGCCCTTGGCGTCAGGAACGGTCTTGCCGTGCTCGCGGGCGAGCAGCTCGGCGAGCTTGTCGTAGTCGCGCTGCACCAGCTCGACGAATTTCATCATGACGCGGGCGCGGCGCTGCGGGTTGGTCGCGGCCCATTCCGGCTGCGCGGCGCGGGCGTTCTCCACGGCGGCGCGGACCTCGGCCTTGGACGCCAGCGCCACCTTGGCCTGGACGTCACCGGTCATCGGCTCGAAAACGTCGGCGGTGCGGCCCGAGGTGCCCTTGACCTCCTTGCCACCAATGAAATGTCCGACTGAACGCATGGAATAGTCTCCTTGAGGCGAGCTTGAACGCTTTGACAAATCCTATCGACCTGCATTTTATAGGATTCAAGTCTGAGATAATGCACCATAGATGTGCGAAAATGCTGGATCAAGGCGCTATCGACTGGGACGACTTCCGCTTCGTGCTGGCCATCGTGCGGGGCGGCTCGGTTTCGGCTGCGGCAAAACAGCTCGGCGTCGACCATGCTACCGTCATTCGCCGCGTCGACCGGCTGGAGAAGCACCTCTCGGCCAAGCTGTTTGACCGGCGCAAGACCGGCTACCTGCTGACAGAGGCCGGCCAGCGCGTCGCCGACAGCGCGGAAGCCATGGAATCGACCATCGTTGCCAACCAGGAGCAGGTCGGTGGCTCCGTGGCGCGGCTGACCGGCACGGTGCGGATCGGCGCGCCAGACGGATTTGGCACCGCGTTCCTGGCGCCGCGGCTCGCTCAGTTCGCCGACCGGTATCCCGATCTCGATTTGCAACTTGTGGCCACCGCAAGGCTGTTCAGCCTCTCCAAGCGCGAGGCCGATATCGCCATCAGCCTGACCATGCCGAAGGAAGGCCGTATCGTCGGCCGCAAGCTGCTCGACTACCGGCTCGGACTCTATGCCGCGCCCGCCTATCTCGACCGCTTCCCGAAAATCACCTCGCGAGAGGTGCTGCCGCAGCATCGATTCGTCGGCTATATCGAGGAGCTCTTGTTCACGCCCGAGCTCGACTATCTGCCGCAAGTATCGCCGAAGATCTCCGCACGCTTGCGCAGCGCCAATCTGATCGCGCAACTCAACGCCACGCTCGCCGGCTTCGGTATTGCCGTCCTGCCGCACTTCATGGCGACCGACTATCCACAGCTGATTGCGGTGCTGGCGGAAGAGGTGTCGATCACCCGCACCTTCTGGATGCTGATGCACGCCGACAGCAAGGATCTCGCGCGGATCCGCGCGGTGGCGGACTACATCTCCGAGATCGTGGAGCGCGAGCGGGCGCTGTTTGCTGGGCTGTGAAGCCTAACCCTGCTTCGGCTTTTTCGCCGCCGTTACCTTCGGCTCGCGGCGCGCGCCATCCAGCGCGCTGTCCTTGCCCGTCTTCAGCACCTCGTCCGACAGTTCGCTCGAGCCGGCGATGCGCGCGAGCAGCATGGTGCCGGCCATGGTCGCCAGCGTCGCGATCGCCTGCTTGCGCGCAGCCTTGCGCGGCAGATTCGGGATGAAGTCCGTGATCATCTCGATCATCTCGTCGAGCTTGCCGGCAAAGGCCTTTCGCGTCTTCGGGCTCTCGCGGGCGATCTCGGCGCCAAGAGCGGGGATCGAGCAACCGTGACCGGGATTGTCGCGATGCACCGTGGAGAGATAGGTCTCGACGATCTGACTGAGCTGCTTCTCCGGCGCGACCTGATCGGATTGCTTGCGCCAGTGTTCCATCGAGCGATCCATGGCGTAGTCAAACGCCTCGATCACCAGCGCCTCGCGCGAATCGAAATGGGCGTAGAAGCCGCCATGTGTCAGGCCCGCTTCCTTCATGAGGTCGGCGACACCGATGCCGTGGGCGCCCTTTTCGCGCAGCCGCACGGAGGCCTTCTTCACGATGCGGTCGTGGGTTTCCTGCTTGTGTTCCCGGGAATAGCGCATGCGGAACTCATTGGATGTCGGAGGTCATCTAATAACATGGATATCGGCCGGACGGCGCATTAATTCCCGGTAAAATTGTTGCCGATCATGGAAAAGGTTGCCGTCGCGTGCACCGCAAGCGCCCCCTTACCGTCGCGGACGAAGCCCTCGGTGTAGCTGGTCTGGCGTCCCAGCTTGATCACCTTGCCTTCAGCGGCGACCAACCCGGACCGGACCGAGAGCGGACGCAGGAAGGTCATTTTCAGATCGAGGGTGACGGAGCCCTGCCCGGGCTCCAGCCGGGTGGAGATCGCACACCCCATGGCGGTGTCGAGCAGCGCGGCGGCTGTGGCTCCGTGCAGGAGGCCTATAGTGTTTTCGAGATCCTCGCGCGGCTCGAGTTCCATGACGATCCGGCCCGGCTCGACCACGGCCATGACGAAGCCAATCAACTTGGCAAAGGGGGGCGGCGGTAACCGTCCGTCGCGGATGCCCAGCATCGCATCCATGCCTGACAGACCCATCGCCACTTTCGCAACCGGCGCAGGCACCTGCCACTCCACCACCCGCTCACGCCGCCCCGCAGGCGAAAACAGGTCGAGTTGATCGTTGCTGGTCATCGTGGCCTCTTGGTATGATTTCCATCATACTATGCTGCGGACTTCGCGCTGGCAACTCCCTGCCGCCCGCTTGACAAGCAATGCGTTTCGGCCCGGAAGTGATCCCGACCGGCGTAATCGCACGTCCACGAAACTCAGAGATCTCATCATGGAAATGCTCAACAACCACTGCGGCGTGACGCGCGATGCGCGCGGCGTCGTTCATGTCGCGATCTGCAATGCCGGCTCGCTGAACATTTTGGGCTCGCCCGTCACCGATGCGGTGCGCGAAGGCTTGCAGCAGCTCTCGTCCGACCGCAGCATCCGGGTCGCGGTGCTGCGCGGCCAGAGCGAGAAGAGCATGATCGGCGGCGCCGACATCAAGGAGATGGCCAGGCTCGACCAGAAGTCCGCCGAGGCTTTCATCAGCCGCCTGCGCGACCTCTGCGAGGCCGTGCGCGCCTTCCCGGCCCCGATGATCGCGCGCATGCCCGGCTGGTGCCTCGGCGGCGGACTCGAAGTCGCGGCCGCCTGCGATTTCCGCATCGCGGCGCATGACGCGCATTTCGGCATGCCGGAGGTACGGGTCGGCATTCCCTCAGTGATCCATGCCGCGCTGCTGCCGCGCCTGATCGGCTGGGCTCGCGCGCGCTGGCTGGTGATGACCGCTGAGAACATCGACGCGCCGACGGCTCTGGCGTGGGGACTGGTAGACAAGATCGCGCCCGAAGGTGGGCTCGATGCCGAGGTCGAGCACCTCGTGAAAGCGCTGCTCGAATGCGGCCCCGAGGCGCTGCGGTCGCAGAAAGCGCTGCTGCGGCAATGGGAGGAGCTGCCGCTGACGGAGTCGGTGAATGTGAGCGTCAAAGTGTTCGGCGAGTCGTTCCTGACTGACGAGCCGACGCGGCTGATGGGCGCGTTTGTGAATCGGAAGCGGTAGGCGCTCTCAACCTTCCCCGTTCGCACGACCAAATCTCATGCGAACCACAAGATTTTCTCATGCCAGACGCAGTTGCATTTTTTGCGCCGCATCATATGATGATCATAATCTTACATATCCGACATCGTAGGGAGCCTCCCCCATGGCCGAAGCCGCCGATCCCGTCGTCATCGTCTCCGCCGTCCGTAGCCCGCTCGGCCGCTTCATGGGCGAGCTGTCGCCGCTCCCAGCACACAAGCTCGGTTCGCACGTGATCGGCGCGGCACTTGAGCGTGCCAAGCTTGCGCCGGAGAAGGTCGACGAGGTCTTTATGGGCTGCGTCCTTCCCGCGGGCCAGGGCCAAGCCCCGGCGCGCCAGGCTGCGCGTGCCGCCGGCCTGCCCGACGCTACCGGCGCCACCACCGTCAACAAGGTCTGCGGCTCCGGCATGAAAGCGACCATGCTGGCGCACGACATCATCCGCGCCGGCTCGGCCAAGATCGTCGTCTCCGGCGGCATGGAGAGCATGAGCAACGCGCCGTATCTGCTCGCCAAGGCGCGTGGCGGCTATCGCGCCGGCCATGACCGCATCATCGACCACATGATGATGGACGGGCTCGAAGACGCCTACGAGACCGGCCGCTCCATGGGCGATTTCGGCGAGGCCACCGCCGAAGCCTACCAGTTCACCCGCAAGGACCAGGACGCCTTCGCGATGGAAACGTTGAACCGCGCGCGCAAGGCGGTCGAGGGCGGCGCGTTCAAGGCCGAGATTGCGCCGATCACGCTGAGCGAGAAGGCCGGCCCCCGCATCGTCGCCAACGACGAGCATCCGCTGAAGGTCGATCCCGCAAAGATCCCCGGGCTGAAGCCGGCGTTCCGCGCCAACGGCACCATCACGCCGGCGGCCTCCTCCGCCAACGCCGACGGCGCCGCTGCGCTGGTGCTGACGAGCGCTCGCTCGCCGATCGCAGCGGCCTGCCGGCTCTGGCTGAGATCAGGGGCCACGCCACCCATAGCCAAGAGCCGCAATGGTTCACCACGGCCCCGATCCCGGCGATCCGCAAGCTGCTCGACAAGGTCGGCTGGAGCGCCGACGACGTCGACCTGTTCGAGATCAACGAAGCCTTCGCCGTGGTGGCGATGGCGGCGCAGCGCGATCTCGGCATTCCCCGCGAGAAGCTCAACATCAACGGCGGCGCGTGCGCGCTCGGCCATCCCATCGGCGCCACCGGCGCACGGCTGATCGTAACGCTGCTGCATGCGCTCGAGGCGCGAAACCTCAAGCGTGGCGTGGCGGCGCTCTGCATTGGCGGTGGCGAAGCCACAGCGATCGCGGTGGAGCGTTTGTCCCATTGACCTGAAAGTCCGGAAATGAGGGAACTCTGTCATTTCAGACAGACGCGTCTCGTGCCATTCTGGAAACTCGCGCAGGTGTTTCAAATCCTGCCCACCAAGATTGAGGCCCAATGATCTCGAACTGGCTCGCGGCAGCACTCGGCCGCCGCAATATCCACTACGGCTGGGTGATGGTCGGCGTGACCTTCCTCACCGCGCTGATCAGCGCCGGCACGGTCGGCGCGCCCGGCGTGTTCATCGTTCCGCTTCAGAAGGAGTTCGGCTGGAGCACGGCGGAGATCTCCTCCGCGCTGTCGATCCGCTTCATCCTGTTCGGGCTGATGGCGCCGTTTGCGGCAGCCCTGCTCAACCGGTACGGCCTGCGCAACGTCACGCTGACCGCGCAGCTCATCGTCGTCTCGGCGCTGGTGCTCTCGCTGGGCATGACAGAGGTCTGGCAGCTCGTCGCGCTGTGGGGCGTCGTGATCGGGATCGGCACTGGCATGACTGCGCTGGTGCTGGGCGCCACCATCGCGACGCGCTGGTTCGCAGCGCGGCGCGGCCTCGTCGTCGGCATCATGACCGCGAGCGTCGCCACCGGCCAGCTCGTGTTCCTGCCGCTGCTGGCAAGCCTCACCGAACGTTTCGGCTGGCGGCTAGCGCTCGGCTTCGTCTGCATCGCGCTTGGTGTTTCCGCCCTCGCGGTCCTGCTCGCGATGCGCGACCGTCCGAGCGATCTGGGCCTGCGCCCGTTCGGCGACGAAGGCACCACACCCCTGCCCGCGCCGCCCGCCAGCCATGGCTCGATCACCGGCGTCGCACTCGGCACGCTGCGCGACGCCTCGAAGAGCAGCGCGTTCTGGGTCCTGTTTGCGACGTTCTTCGTCTGCGGCGCATCCACCAATGGCCTCGTGCAGGTGCATCTGATTCCGATGTGCCTCGATTTCGGCATCCCGCAGGTGCAGGCCGCGGGCCTGCTGGCAGCCATGGGCATCTTCGACTTCTTCGGCACCATCATGTCGGGCTGGCTGTCGGACCGCTACGACAACCGCTACCTCCTGTTCTGGTACTACGGCCTGCGCGGGCTCTCGCTGATCTTCCTCCCCTTCAGCGATTTCTCGTTCTACGGGCTCTCGATCTTCGCGATGTTCTATGGGCTCGACTGGATCGCAACCGTGCCGCCCACGGTGCGCCTCACCGCGCAGAAATTCGGACCCGAGCGCGCCAATCTGGTGTTCGGCTGGATCTTTGCCGGGCACCAGCTCGGCGCGGGCACCGCCGCTTTCGGCGCCGGTTTCTCGCGGACGGTCTATCAGAGCTACTTGCCCGCCTTCTTCATCGCCGGCGCGCTCTGCGTGTTCGCCGCGCTGATCGTGCTGACGCTGTCGAGGCAACCGAAGCCAAAGCCGCAAGCCGCGATGGCTTAGTATCTGATGGTGCGGTGACGCCGTAGAGTGCGGCGTCACCGATCCGCCCGACACGAGGCGGGTCGTTGGGGTTCGGGGTGCCGCTCGATTGGCGGAAGACGTACCTGAATAAAGCGCGACCAGCCGTCGCAGATCGAAAATCAGCAAGGCGAACCTGCCGTAGCCGTCAACAGACGCCTTGCGGATGTTCATGCGTCGCAATTATGTCGGCTGGCCTCTCAGGCGACGGAACCCCCGCGCGGGTTGACGATCGTATAGCCACGCAACGAACGCGCATGCATTCGCGTCGCGTGTCCGCCCGAGTTGGCGTCGTACACCATCCAGGTGTCCCCTTCGAGGTGCTGCTCGAGGACGAACACGTGTCCATGTCGCGCTGCGACCATTCCCGGTGCGGGTGATGTCCGCGGGAAGCGCAGCCAATTGGCCGCAAGATTCAATTCCGGCACGATACGGCCGAACACGCGCAGTGCCGCGCCGCAGCCGCAGAAGGAGGAAGGACACCCTGCCGGACGACTGCCGACGATGCGGGCGCCGGAGATGCTCGTCGTCGGGGTGCCGCCCGCGTCGGTCACTGTCAATTGCGTCGCGCGATAGGCTTGTAGCGAGGCCCTGGGATTCAGTGGGGACCGGGAAGTCCGCTCACGACGCGTTTGCGCATACGAGAAGTCGCAGGGCATCGTTACGTTGCATTCAGGTACTTGATGAATGCGATAAGTCCGTGCTTCGGAAGCGACGGAGCTGAGGGCAACCAAGAGACACGCAGAAAGAACCGCCTTGAACATTGCAGGGCTCCAAATTGAAGATCCCTGCCCCGGCAATGAGAAACCAATAACAGTTTGGCTGAAATGGGCTAAAAGAGCGGCCGAAAGTGGCTTCATTTGCGGACCGATTTCTGCAGTCCTCATAGCCAGACGTAGCGGCGGAGATGGATAACTCGCAGAGAACGAACGCGTGTCGTCGCAACTGAGACGCGATCGCATGTGCACGCGCCGCTCAGCGACGGGCGGTCGACCGGCCCGAGCGCGCAATTGCGCAGGGTGCCCGTCGAGCCATAAACCCGGGCAGTGATTTTTGCGCGCGTGGTCAGCCCCGAGTCGTCGCCAAACCCGCTCCTGCGGCTATCGCAAAGTCCGATTTTGCAGCACTGAGCGCTGCGGCGAGCTCGTCAATGTGGTAGGGTTTCGACAGGATCCGGATCCCGGCCATTTCGGCGTCGTGGACCGCGGCTTCGGCATATCCGCTCGTCAGCAAGACCGGGATATCACTTCGCCGTCGCTGGATCTCGCGCGCGAGTTCGACACCGTTCATGCCGCCCGGCATCATGATGTCGGAAAACACCAGATCGACGGAGCGGCCGTCCGCTAGGGCACCGAGAGCCGCCGCGGCACTGGCCGCGCGCGTGACCTGGTAACCGAGCTGCGCAAGCATCTCGCTGACCAGCGCGGCGACCTCGTCGTCGTCTTCGACGAGGAGGATTCGGCCCTGATTGGCCTTCTTGGGTCGAGCCCTGTTCAGGTCGATGAGATGCCGTTCACCCGAAGGGATATTCCTGGATCGCGGCAAATAGAGCTCGATGCTGGTGCCCTCGTCGACAATCGAGTTTATTCGAACCATTCCGCGTGATTGCGTCGCAAATCCGTGGACCTGCGCAAGCCCCAGGCCCGACCCTTTCCCGACATCCTTGGTCGTGAAAAACGGTTCGAAGACCCGCGCCAGGATATCGGGGCTCATTCCAACACCTCTATCAATCACGGACAGACGAACGTAATCGCCCGCGATCTCGTCCTCGGCCAGGCCGGCCAGGTTCTCGCCGCGGACAACGATCGTACCACCGTTCGGCATCGCATCGCGGGCGTTGACCGCCAAGTTGAGAATGACCAGTTCGAGCTCTCCCGGATCGACCTCCACCGGCCAAAGCCCCTCCGGAAAATCGAACTCGACGTGAACGTCGCCTCTCAGGCTCCGATCGAGCAATTCGCGCATGCCGCCGATCTGCGCTGGGATGTCGACGGCCTCGGGCCGGAGCTTCTGCCGCCGTGAAAAAGCCAGAAGCTGCCTGGTCAGGCCGGCACCACGCTGCGCCGCCTGAACCATTCCTTCCAACAGACGACGCCGCCGATCAGGATCCGTCTGCCGGTCGAGCATGTCCAATCCACCGGAGATTACCATCAGCAGATTATTGAAGTCGTGAGCTACTCCGCCGGTCAACTGCCCGATGGCTTCGATCTTCTGGGCCTGACGAAGTGTCTCCTCGACGCGGGCACGCTCTTCCATTTCCGCCCGCAGATGCTTGTTGGCCTCCTCGAGCGCGCGCGTGCGCTCGACCACCAGCTTCTCAAGCTCCTGGGCCGTCCGCTCGCGCGCCTGCAGCAAGGTTCGAATTTCATATTGCCGCCGGCGGGCCCGCATTGCGGATTGAATTGCGCTCGTCAGCGTGATCGGCTGAACCGGGCGCTCGAGCAGCGAAACGTTGCGAAGCGTCTCGACGATGCTGCGGCGCCAGGCAACCACCGCCGGCTGCTCCCGGTGGCTGGTGAGAATGACAAAGGGCAGGTCGGACCAGGGCGGCTGCCTCTCGATCCAATGTGCCAGCGGCTGGGTATCCTTCCCGAACAAGCCCTCCTCGGCGAGAAGCACCGCGCCCACGCCCGCCGACATCTCGCTGACCAGTTCAGGGAGACCGCGACAATTGATTGCCAGGAGATTCGAATTACGGAAAAGCTCGACTGATGCCGGTCCATCGCGGCCGATCGGAGCAAACACGAGAACGCAATGATCGCGGTCGGCGCTCATTCCGGCAGCCCTTCCGGCATCTCCGTGCCCGAGTAGCGCGGATTCCCGGAAAAGATGCCGCTGAACCCGGTCAGTGGCGGACCTACCGTAATGCCGGCACTGCCAAGACGAAACTCGCGGATGGAATTTTCATGATTGCCGCTACGCTTCTTCACGACCGAGAGAGCACGCCGCACCGTTCCCCCGACTTCGAAATAGCGCAGCATGAGCACGGCATCACTCAAATAGCTGATATCGAGAGCCGTCTCCATCGGACCGACCAGCCCATGCTGAGCGAGGATCAGGACGGTCAGTACGCCTTTCTGCCCGAGATAGCTCAGGAGCTCATGCATCTGGAGGATGAGAAATCGCTCATCCGGCATTGCGTTGAGGTAGCCGTTCAGACTGTCGATGATAACAATGCGGGCGTTATCCTGTTCGACGCTGTTGCGCACATTGGCGGCGAACTCGCCGGGGGACATCTCGGCGGGATCGATCTGTTTAAATCGGATGAGTCCCGATTGCAGATGGGCTTCAAGGGGCAGGCCCAGCGTTCGAGCCCGGGCCTCCACGGTGCCGCGACCTTCATCGAAGGCAAAGAACACCGCATGCTCACCGCGATCCGCCGACGCGATCGCATAGGTCAGCGCGAGGGAAGATTTGCCGACACCGGCGGCGCCCAAAAGCAGCGCACTGGTGCCGCGCTCGAGCCCTCCCCCGAGGAGCTGGTCGAGTTGCGCATTGCCGCTGGGCGTCAACTCACCGATAAACGAGGTGTGATGTTCCGCCGCGACCAGACGGGGGAATATCCGCACCCCTCCCGCCTCGATCGTGAAATCGTGAAAGCCGCCGCGAAATCGAATGCCGCGCATCTTGATCACGCGAAGCCGCCGGCGCTCCGCTCCATAATCAATGGCGAGCTGTTCGAGCATCACGACGCCATGCGCGATCGAATGGAGCTGCAGATCGTCCTGGGAGGACGAGAGATCGTCGAGGAGGATGACCGTGCAATTGCGGTTGGTGAAAAAGTGCTTCAGGGCCAGAACCTGGCGCCGGTACCGCAGCGGGTTCTGCGCAAGGAGGCGCAGCTCGGACAGGCTGTCCAGCACCACGCGCGCGGGATTGATCCGTTCGACCTCCTTGAATATCAGACCCGTGGTTTCGCTCAGCTCCATTTCGGCGGGGTGGAAGACGGTGAGCTCGCGCTCCGGGTCGAGCGTCGTCTCCGGCGGCACCAGTTCGAAGATGTCGACGCCGTGCAGCGACCAGCCGTGCCGCTGTGCAACCAGCGTCAGCTCACGCTTGGTTTCCGACAAGGAGATATAGAGCACGCGTTCACCACAGCGGGCGCCCTCGAGCAGGAATTGCAGCGCCATCGTGGTCTTGCCCGAGCCGGGCCGACCCTCGTAGAGGTACATGCGATTGGGATCGAGCCCGCCGTACAGGATGTCGTCGAGGCCGTCACTGCCGGTCGAAATCCTGGGCAACTCTCCGGGGTCGCTGGTTTGCGCCCGGCTTGATGAATTGGTCATTGAACCCCCGTGAAGCTCCGTAGCCGACAGTGCGCTCCGGCCGGCCCCGAGATGGGACGCGCGGTCAGCGGCCCGGCCCAGCCGTAAGGCGAAATCTGGCAAAGAACGCCCAAACCGGGTTCCAAGTTCCGCCCCCGGACGCATGTCCGCCAGACCGCCTGCCGCGGAACCGTTCCGGGCCCCCGCTTTAGCTTTTGCGGTCTGACTGGCGGTCCTAGACGGTCATCGACAAGACAGTTCGCTAGCCCAAAAGCCGCACCGGCTCACTGCATCATCGCGGCCGCTATCTTCTCCGCCGACATCAGGACCGGAAAATTGGTGTTGGCGCACGGCACCACCGGGAAGATCGAGGCATCGACGACGCGCAGGCCCTGCACGCCCTTGACCCGCCCCTCTGGATCGACCACCGCCATCGGGTCGTCGGCCCGGCCCATGCGGCACGAGCAGGAGGCGTGCCACACGCCGATGGTGGCCTTGCGCACGAAGGCTTCCAGCGCCTCGTCGTCGTTGATGACGTCGTCGAAGTTGAAGCCCTCGACCACGAAATTGTCGATCATGTAGTGGCGCAGCGCCGCCGGCCCGTCCATCAGGGCCGCGGCGATCTTGGTCAGAATCCGATTCTTGGTGTTGACCACCCCGATCTTGCGTACACGGTCGGTATAGGAGGCCGGGAACGGCTTGTCCGTCACGGCCCTGACGACGTCGCTCATCTGGACGGCCGCCATCTTGCGGAAACCGCTCATCAGGCGATCAAGGTCGCGCCGGTCGGACAACAGGTTAAACTCGACGATCGGCTCGACTGCCGGATCGCGCGAGGCAAGCTTGACCTGTCCGGTCTCGGAATAGGTCTTGTTGACGAATGTCAGCAGCGATCCGATCTGCTCACCGACAGCGTGCCAGGCTGATTTGCTGAGCAGGACGACGAACATGTCGCCTTTCGGTACGCCTTCGAGCCCGGACGAGTAACGCAGGCCAAGCTGCATGTGGCGCCTGGTGTGCTCGTTCATCCGCGCTCCGCGGCGGACAAAGGACGACAGCGAGATCGAGGGATGATCCATCAGGCGCTGGCCGACGCCCTGTAGCCCCATCAGCACGGGAATGCCCATGTCCTTGAGGTGACCGACCGGGCCAATGCCGGCGCGCAACAGATGCGCCGGCGAATGGATGGCGCCGCTGGAGAGAATGATCTCGTGGGCGCGGAATTCCTGCTCCCGCCCGTCGACCACAGCCTTCACGCCGACGCACCGCGTGGCTTCGAACAGCAATTCTCTGACTTGCGTGTTGGTGGAGATCGTGAGGTTGGCGCGCTTGCGCGTGTCGCGATCCAGATAGCCCATGGCAGCCGAGACGCGTTGCTCGGCCTGGTTCGAGTGCGTCACCGGGAAAAACCCATCGACGAACTCGCCATTCTGGTCCGGCAGGAACTGATGTCCGGCCTGCTGGAAGGCTTGCGCGAACGCCTGCGAATGTCGCGTCCAGTGCTCCCTGGGGATTCGGCGGACCGGAATGCGGCCGTCCTTGCCGTGGTAGGGACCGTCGAAATCGAGGTCGCGCTCGACCTTCTTGAAGAAGGGCAGCACGTCGTTCCAGCTCCACCCCGCAGCGCCGCGCGCGTCCCATTCGTCGTAGTCGGTCGGCGCGCCGCGGTTGGCCATCTGGCCGTTGATCGAAGAGCCGCCGCCAAGCACGCGTGCCTGCTCGTATTTGCGTAAGGGCGGACGTCCTTCGTTTGGATTGTTGTGGCTGACGATCTGCGTCGTGACCTTGAGCTCGGTCCAGTGGAAGCGCGGATCGAAATAGGCCGTGCCCGGATAGCTGTCCCTGATCTCGGCCGGCTCGTCGCCGGGCGGTGTGTCCTGTCCAGCCTCGCAGAGCAGGACCTTGTTGGCGCTCCTCGCGGAGAGCCGGTGGGCCAGCACGGACCCCGCCGAGCCGCCGCCCACGATAATGAAGTCGTACACGATTGCCGCTTCCTCTTGTTCTTGCCCGGGAAGCGTAGCGCGTAATTGTTTTGAGGTCACGTCATCACTGCCGCGGCAAAGCGGAGCACAGACACCGGCAACATCGAAGGCGCCCTATCGACAGGCACCCATCGTCGGGTCAGCAACTGACGAGCTACCGAACCTGGGAGGCTTTACGGCTTCCTCACGAAGCCGGCCCGCAAACGCTCGGCAAACCAGACTACAAAAATTGAAGCGAACGACAGGCAGAAAAATATGGCTGTCCAAAGCAGCGCGTTACCCGCATTTGTCATGGCGTCTCTCCCTCGTTTCGAACGAGACGCTTGCAGACAATCGGACGCGTGGCGTTGCGATAGATCAATTTTGCCCAACTGCAGTGGGGCTGAGGTCGGCATCAGCGGCTCGCAGTGACGGCTGAAGCTACGGCCTGATCGAAAAATTCCCCGACGGGCCCGGCTTTCGCAATGGCTCCGCGAGCCGCGCGAATTCGCACAGCAGCGACCGCGTCTTCCTTGGGTCGATGATCTCCTCCACCCAGAATTTTTCGGCCGAGCGGAACGGCGAGCGCAGTTTGTTGAGGCGGTTCTCGATCTCTTTCAGTTTCTCCGCCTTGTCCTCGGCCGCGTCGATATCCGCGCGGTAAGCGGCTTCGATGCCGCCTTCGAGCGGGAGCGAGCCCCAATAGGCCGACGGCCAGGCGTAGCGGATCGAGAAGCGGTCGGCGGGCTGATGCACCACGCCGGCGACGCCGAAGGCATTGCGCAGGATCACCGTGCACCAGGGTACCGTGGTCTGGTTGACCGCGGCCATGGCGCGAACGCCATGGCGGATGGTGCCCGCCTTCTCCGCATCGAGCCCGATCATGAAGCCGGGGCAGTCCATGAGATAGACGATTGGCAAATGGAAGGTCTCTGCGAAGTCGACCCAGCGCACCACCTTTTGGCAGGCATCCGCGGTCCAGGAGCCGCCATAGTGAAAGCTGTCACTGGCAAGCACCATCACAGCCCTGCCCTCGAGCCGGGCGAGGCCGACAATGATCGGCTTCCCGAAATTCTTGCCGACCTCGAAGAACGAGCCCTTGTCCACGACCGCTTCGACGATCGGCCGTATCTTGTAGACCTGCTTGCGATTGCGTGGCACCGCGTTCATCAGCGCCTCTTCGGTGCGCTCCGGATTGTCGGTGCAGGGCAAAGTCGGCGCCAGCCCGTCAACCGACGACGGCAGATAAGACAGGAATCGCCGCGCGCAGGCAAAGGCCTCCTCCTCGGTGTCGACGGCATGATCGACCGCGCCGGCGCGGGTCTGGATGTCGGCGCCGCCGAGCTCTTCCTTCGAGAGGTCCTGCCCCAGCGCCTTCACCACCGGCGGACCTGCGACGAACATCGCGGACTTCCGGGTCATGATGGAATAGTGGCTGGCGGCAAGACGCGCGGCACCGAGCCCCGCGACCGAGCCGAGGCCGAGCGCGACCACGGGCACGCGCGACAAATTCTCGGTGGTGAAGCGATACCAGCGTGTGCCGCCGATGCCACCCGGCAAGTTCGCCGCGCCCTTGGTCTCGATCGTCTTGACCGAGCCGCCGCCGCCCGAGCCTTCGATGATGCGGACGATGGGCAGGCGGAGATCATGCGCCATCTCCTCCGCCATTAGCGGTTTTGCGGAGATGGACGCGTCCGCCGAGCCGCCGCGCACGGTGAAATCGTCGCCGACCACGACGACGGTGCGGCCTTCGACGCGGGCACGGCCGAACACGCAGTTCGCCGGCGTCAATTTCTGCAACTCGCCGCTGGAATCGTACTCGCCGACGCCGGAGACGGCACCGATCTCGTGAAAGCTGCCCTTGTCGGTCAGTCTGTCGATACGTTCCCGAACAGTCAGTCGGCCCTGGTCATGCTGACGCTTGACCTTGTCAACGCCGCCCATCTCCCGCGCGAAGGCTTCGCGCCGGGCGAGCTCGTCGAGTTCCGGCTTCCAGTTCATTCACTCCCTCCGAATTGATCGGCTTGTTATTGTTATGGACGGCCATGGCAACTGGTTTACGCGGGATGCGGGCGTTGAATACGTCGCCCTCCGCGCCGTCCATCAGGCTGCCGAGCGAGCGGCCGAGCGCGAGCATCAGCGGCGCGACTTCGGCATGCAAGCGCTGCTCGTCATACATCGACGACAGAAGACCGATCGTGATCACCACAAACGTCTGATACTGCGGCGACCAGATCGGCACCGCGAGCCCGTTGATATGCGGGCTCCACAAGCCACAGGCCACGACATAGCCGCGCTCATGCAGCGACTGCCGGTTGGCCTCGATGCGGGGCCGCAGGATCTTCGCAGCCTCGGGAGCTTCCCGCTCCATGTCCGTGATGAAAGCATCGCCGACCTCGGGCGCCAATGCCGCGGTGTAGGCTGCGCCCGCAGCAGTCGAGGCCATCGAGATGCGGCTGCCGGTGCCCTCGTGTAGGCCGAGTGCCGAGGCCGAGCGCGCGAACTGGAGATAGACCAGATGGAAGCGATCGGGGACCACGAAGCCGACCGTGCCGGGCAATTGCTCGGCGACTTCCTGGAGCCGCTGACGGATCATGCTGCGCAGCTGCGCGCCCTTCATCATCGAGGCGCTCATCGCCACCGCGCTCGGCCCGATGCGATATTTCTGATCGCGCGGCAGATAGACCAGCTGCCCCATCCGCGTCAGCGTGTGCGTGAGCCGCGACACCGTCGAGCGTGGTAGGCCGCAGCGATTTGAAATCTCGAGATTGCCGAGCCTGCTATCGTGGCCCTCGAAGCATCGCAACACGTCGAACGCGCGCGACACCACCTGGATGACATCCCCCTCACCGGCATCGCCGGCGAGCGCACCTTGTCTACTCAACCGCTCCGAACGTCGTCCCATGATCCCTACCGCTTGTTCCGCTATGCGGAATTAAATTTCGCTTGCAGAAGAAACTACCTCAGGCATTTTGCGACCACAACAAAAAGGCGATGGCATGCCAGAAATTAAGATCGTCACGGAGGTCGCGGGTCGCATCTGCTCAACTCCCGTGCAAGTTGGAGGAACCGTTGCGGATGGTGATGAGATTGTGGTGGTCGAAGCGATGAAGATGGAGATCCCTGTGCTTTCTCCTGTGAGCGGCGAGATCACATCGCTTCTTGTGAAGCTCGACGACGTCGTTGCCGAGGGACAGGCGATCGCGATCGTGGCGAACTGACTGCATTAACCGTCGTTTCCGCGACAATCTGTCAGCCTCATTGCTGCGTTTGCGGTACGGCGTTGCCATCGCCTGATCGCGATGACATGATCCGTTTCAAACAAAACCTGTTTCAAACAAAGAAAGAAAATCGTCGCACCAAACGCGAGGATCATTGGAGGGAAACATGCGTCGTGGGCTGGTCATGCTCGCGCCTGCCTTGGTGGCGGGCCTTTCTTTTGTGTCTACAAGCTATGCATTCGCCGAAGACATCAAGCTGCCGGCGACATTGACGTTCACCGCCTATGACACCGGCACCGCCGGCTTCAACATCGCGGTCGGCGTCGGCAAGATGATGAAGGACAAATACTCAACCGACGTGCGCGTGCTCCCCGCAGGCAACGACGTCGCGCGTCTGGCGCCGCTGCGCGCCAAGCGTGCGGTCTCCGCGGCGATGGGATCGGGGACCTATTTCGCTCAGGAAGGCGTGTTCGAATTCGGCTCCAGGGAATGGGGTCCGCAACCGCTCCAGATCCTGCTCTCATCCGTCGACTGCAATTGCGGCACGCTCGGCGTAGCTGCGGATACAGGCGTGAAGGAGCTGAAGGATCTCAAGGGCAAGCGCATCGGATTCGTCGTCGGCTCGCCGGCGCTGAACCAGAACTCGCTCGCGGTGCTCGCCTTCGCCGGCCTGACGCAGAAGGACGTCAAGATCGTCGAGTTCGCAAGCTACGGCGCGATGTGGAAGGGCCTGATCAACAACGACACCGACGCGGCCTTCGGCACCACCATCACCGGCCCCGCCAAGGAAGCCGAGACCTCGCCGCGCGGCCTGGTCTGGCCGCCGCTGCCCGCCAAGGACAAGGAAGGCTGGGCGCGGATGCAGAAGGTCGGCTCGTTCTTTTTCCCGCAGACCGCGACCTGCGGCGCCGGCATCTCGCCGGACAAGCCGATCGAGCTCGGCAACTATCCCTACCCGATTTTCGTCGCCTACGCCTCGCAAGCCCCCGACCAGGTCTATGCGATCACCAAGGCGATGATCGTGAACTACGATTCCTACAAGGACTCCGCGCCCGGCGCCGGCGGGCTTGCGGCCGATCGCCAGACCAAGAACTGGGTGGTGCCGGTGCATCCCGGCGCGGTGAAGGCCCTGAAGGAAGCCGGGCAATGGAGCGACGCGCAGGACGCGCACAACAACAGACTGATCAAGCGGCAAGAGGTGCTTGGCGCCGCGTGGACCGACTACGGAAAGTCCAACCCGCCTGCGGATGACAAGGCGTTCCTCGACGGCTGGATGAAGGCGCGTGCCACAGCCCTTGCGAAGGCCGACATGCCGAACGGGTTCGAGGATTAATTCTCAGCGTTTATTGCCCACGCGCGGGGTCGATCATGTCGTCTGCTTCAGACTCCACCGCCGCGCAGGACGAGGCCAAGCGGATCGTGTTCGACGATCCGCATGGCGCCGCCGGCAACATGCAGGAAGCGGAGGTCACGCGCGTCCGAAGCTTGCCCGGCGCGTGGCGCTGGATGCTCGTCGTCGCGACCGCCGCGACCATCCTGCTCTGCATCAACCAGCAATTCTCGCTGCGCTTCTTCGTCGGCTACACCCAGCTCAACACGGAGTACTTCTATCTCCTGATCGCGCTGATGCTGCCGTTCACGTTCCTGATCTTCCCGGGAACCGCGCGCGCGCCGCTCGACCGCATTCCCTGGTATGACCTTCTCTGCTTCGTCGTGACTTTTGCCGCAGCGCTTGTGTTGATGTCGAACGTGCGCAGGGCCGCGGAGGCCGGCTGGGAATTCGGCGGCGCGCCGAACAGCGTGACAGCCGCGGGTCTCGTGATGTGGGTGATGCTGATGGAGGCGCTGCGCCGGACCGGCGGCTGGAGCCTGCTACTGAGCGTGCTCCCCTTCACCGTCTATCCGCTGTTCGCGGAATCCAGTTGGTTAGGTCCGTTCCGCGGCACGCAGTCGACGCTGGAGCAGGCGACCGCCTATCACGTGCTGTCGGGCGAGAGCCTGCTCGGCATTCCCATCCAGGCGTTTGCCGACACCGTGATCGGATTCCTGGTGTTCGGCACCGCGCTGATGATGACCGGCGCCGGAAAGTTCTTCATCAATCTCGCTTTCGCGCTGTGCGGTACCTTCCGCGGCGGAGCGGCAAAGGTCTGCATCTTCGCCAGCGGCCTGCTCGGCATGATGTCGGGCTCGATCATCTCCAACGTGCTCACCGCCGGCACCATGACCATTCCGGTGATGAAGAAGAGCGGCTTTAGGGCCTCCTATGCCGGCGCGATCGAGGCCTGTGCCTCGACCGGCGCGGTGCTGGCGCCGCCGGTGATGGGCGCGACCGCCTTCGTGATCGCGCAATTCCTCAATGTCAGCTACGCCGATGTCGCGCTCGCGGCGATCATTCCGGCGGTGCTCTACTACATCGGCCTGTTCATGCAGGTCGATTCCTACGCCGCGCGACACGGGCTGAAGGGCATTCCGCGCGCGGAGCTGCCGCGGGTCATGGATACGATCAAGGACGGCTGGTACTACGTCTTCGTGATCGCGCTGCTGATCGTGATGCTGCTCTACTTCAAGCGCGAGAGCCATGCGCCGTTCTACGCCACCGCCCTGCTTCTGGTCCTCAACCAGCTGTTCTCGAAGGACACGCGCTGGACTGTCGCGACGATCGGCAAATTCCTCGAGGTCAACGGGCGCACCTTCGTCGAGCTCGTCGGCATCCTCGCCGGCTGCGGCCTGCTGATCGGCGCCTTCTCGATGACCGGCGTGGTGTCGAGCCTCGCCAACGACTTGCTGCGCATCGCCGGTGACAATCCGTTCCTCCTGCTCGGCATGTGCGCCCTGACCAGCCTGATCCTCGGGCTCGGGCTGACCACGACGGCCTGCTACATCTTCCTCGCCATCCTGGTCGCGCCGGCGCTGGAGAAGCTCGGGCTGAACAGGATGGCCGTGCACATGTTCATCTTCTACTGGGGCATGCTGTCGTCAATCACCCCGCCGGTCGCGATCGCCTCGTTCGCGGCCGCAGGCATTGCCGGCTCGCCGGCGATGAAGACGGGCTGGGAATCGATGTGGGTCGGTAGCATCATCTATTTCATCCCGTTCTTCTTCGTGCTCAATCCCGCGCTGGTGCTGCAGGGGCCGAGCCCCTATCTCGCGGGTCTCGGGCTGATGGCGCTCGCGGCGTTCGGCACGCTGTTCATCTGCGGCGGCATCCAGGGTTACCAGCCCTTCGTCGGCGATCTCCGCGGCGCCGGCGCGCTGGAATGGCCGATCCGCGTGCTGCTGGTGCTCGGCGGGTTCGTGGTGGCCACCCCAGGCGGCGGCATCATGCCGCTGTCGCAGATGCAGGTGACGGCGCTCGGCCTCGCCATCCTCGTCCCCACGGTTTTGCTCGCCCTGCTGCTGGTCCGGCGGCAGACCCTGGTGCCGGACGGGTTGCGCGTGCCCTGATTGCGTTGCACAAAGAGAGGCGATGAAACCGCTTTCGCCTCTCGCCACCGCCTGGACCCGCTCGAAGCCGCCTTTGCTGCGGTTTCTTGACAATTGCCTCAACGAATTCTCGGCGGAGACCTCGGGCGCGGTCGCCGACTACATTCCCGAGCTAAGCAAGGCCGATCCTGCCTGTTTTGGCATCAGCCTCGCGACCCTGGACGGTCATGTCTACGAGGTCGGCGACTCCAGGGTGCCCTTCACCATCCAGTCGATGTCAAAGCCGTTCGTGTTCGCACTGGCGCTGGACCTGCTCGGCGCAAACAGGGTGGAGAGCGCGATCGGCGTCGAGCCCTCCGGCGATCCTTTCAACTCGATCCGGCTCAATTCGGAGAACCATCCATTCAACCCGATGGTCAATGCCGGCGCGATCGCCTGCACCGGGCTGATCCACGACAGCAAGGGTCCGGACGCTTTCGAGCACATTCGCCTCGCGCTCAGTCGTTTTGCCGGCCGCGACCTCGCCGTCGACGAGTCCGTCTACGTTTCCGAAAGCCAGACCGGCGACCGCAACCGCGCCATCGGCTATCTCCTCAAGACCAATGCGGTGATCTCGGACGATGTCGCCGCAGTGCTCGACGTCTATTTCCGGCAATGCGCGGTGCTGGTCACCGCGCGCGACATCGCGGTGATGGCGGCAACGCTCGCCAACCGCGGCGTCAACCCCGTCACCGGCGAGCAGGTGCTGACCCCCTACGCGATCTCGCGCACACTCTCGGTGATGACGTCGTCCGGCATGTACGACTATGCCGGCGAATGGATCTACCGGATCGGCATCCCCGCCAAGAGCGGCGTCGGCGGCGGAATTCTCGCCGCCCTCCCCGCTCGCCTCGGGCTCGGCAGCTATTCGCCAAGACTCGACAAGCACGGCAACAGCGTGCGCGGCATCAAGGTCTGCGAGGCGCTGTCCTCGCATTACGATCTGCATATGCTCAACCGCAGCGACGACGCACGCAACGCCGTCATCGCCGATTACGACATCGGCAAGAGCCCGTCGCGGCGCGTGCGCCGCCCGCAGGAACGCGATATTCTCGCAGCCCACGAGCAGGAGGTGAGGATCATCGAGCTGGTCGGCACGCTGTCGCTGTCGGCGGTCGACTATGTCTCGCGCCGGCTTGCGGGGCGGCCGCGGCCGCAATTCGTGGTCTTCGATCTCCACCGCGTCACCTCCACCACACGCGCCGGAGCGCGGTTGGTGGCCGAAGCGTTCGAGGAACTCGCGGTGCTGAATGTGACCGTCGTGCTGTCAGGCGTCAGGCGTGCCTCCAAGGAATGGGACAGCCTGCGGGAATGGACCGCCGAGCTGAAGAACGTCCGCGACTTCTATTTGCTCGACACCGCGATCGAATGGGCCGAAGACCAGATCATCTATCGGTACGGAGGCTCGATCGATTTCCACGAGACCACCGAGCTTGCCGAGCAGCCGCTGCTGGCCGGCATGAGCGAGGAAGAGCTGACCGACCTCGCCTCGATCTGCACGATCCGGACCTATCAGTCTGGCGCGAAAATCCTCACCACGGGCGCCGCAGCCGATTCCCTTTTCTTCCTGCGCAGCGGCGCGGTGCATGTCACCCTGCCCGACGGCGTACGGCTCGCAACACTCACCGCCGGCATGGCGTTCGGCGAGATGGCGTTGATCGAGACCACTCGCTCCGCCGACGTGTTCGCGGATATGGCGGCGACCGCGTTCGAGGCGCCTCTGAAAGCGTTCGAACGCTTCCGCAAGCAGCACCCGCACGCCAGCGAACGCATCATGCGCAATCTTGCGCAGCTTCTCGCCGATCGCCTGATCGTCGCCAACGCCAGGGTGGATATCCTGACGTCGACCTGAGCGGCCTAGCGGCTCGCCGCCTCGCTGATCCGCCGCTTGATCTTGGCGGCACTGGTCTTGAGCAGCTCGGATGGCTGCTGGCCGGTCGCCACGCACAGGCATGCCCAGTAATAGATGACATCACCTAGCTCTTCGACGAGGCCCGCCTGGTCGAGCCAGTCATCGCGGAGCAGCTTCTTGATGTGGTCGGCGACTTCGCCGGATTCGCCGGCGAGGCCGAGCCCGAGATAGGACAGCCGTTCGTTGGACGGACGCTCATCGACTTTCGCAATCGTTGCAGCCCAGGCGGCATATTCATCGATCGTCATGAGCGTCCCTCACAGCAATTGCTCGATCAGCCTACCACCTCGGTGACCGGCTGAAGGTCGATCTCAAAGGTCTCCAGAAATTTCGACGTCATGATGTAGAAGCCAACCGAGAGCTGCAGCTCGACGAGCGCGGCCGGCGTCAGTTTCGATGAGATCGCCTTGAAGGTCGCATCCGTCGGCTTGTTCAGCTTCACAATCTCGTCGGTGAAGGCGAGTGCGGCGCGTTGCGTCTCGTCGAAACAGCTCGCGGCCTGCCAGTTCTCGAGCGCTTCGTTCTGCTCGTCGGTGACGCCGACATTCTTGCCGATGCGCTTGTGCGCGACGATCTCGTACGGCGCCTCGCACAAAATGCCGGTGCGGGTGATCGCGAGTTCGCGCACGATCGGATCGAGCTCGCCCTTGTGACGGATGGCGCCGCCGAGCCGGCAGTACTGCTCGAAGTAGCTCGGCGAATGCGACATCATCCGGAAGATGTTGGCATTGCGGTTCTTGTCGAGGATCTCGCGGGTGCGGTCGGATGCCTTGGACGGGTCGCTGTAGTTGATACGGGCCATGATTTTCCTGAAGTTTTTCCCTAGGCCTTTGATGCTTTTTGTCGTTAGCGGCGAAAGTTCCACGAAACTGTATTCTTGCGCGTCCGCAGGAGCAACAACATCGAGTCAAAATGCCGCCGCATTGCTGAACGACCTTGGTACAGTCGATATTCGCCGCGTGGGGACTTGATCGCGGCGGATACTCGCAAGGGGTGTTCCGAGTAAAAACAATTGGCCGTTGGGCGCTAACCGCGCATCGATGAGTCACGCCCAAGTCTAGGGAGAAAACGGCATGAAGGAAGCCACCAAGGGGGCGGCCTCGGAAGCGTTCGCGCATATGCTGGCGGTGATGGCGATGCTCGTCATCGCCAGCATCCTGTTCTACGGGCGTTAGTTAAGGCGCGTAGGAGCTTTCGTCATTCCGGGGTGGCCCTCGCACAGGCCAGGCCCAGAATTCCCGTTCCAGGCTCGGTCTCTCAGGACCGCCCCCGAATGACGGATCCCACCGCTTGCGTTGCTGCAGTAGCGCAGATGGAGAGCAGCGCAATCGGGGCTACATCCAATTTCACTATCCGTCTTTGGCGAAGAACGGCACCAGCTTGCCGGCGAACCGTTTGAAGCTCGCGCTGACCTCATCGCCGATGACGAGATCATTCTCACCATGCGCCATCATGCGAAAACCCTCGGCGCAATCGACCAGCAGGATGTTGTAGGGCACGTGCGCGCGCGTCTCGGGCGTGGCGGCGCGGCAGACCAGCGACGTCGCGTAGACCCTGCCCTTGCCGCTGGCGCGCTGCGCGCGCGGATCGGACGCGCCGCAGGCAGCGCAGAAGGCGCGGTGGAAATACTGCACATGACCGCATGAGGTGCAGGTCTGAAAGATGACGACCTGCTCACCTTGGGTCCAGTCGGCTAGACGCTCGCTCATCGCACCCGCTCCAGGAACATGCTGACGTGAGACGACAGCACGCCGCCGTCGCCGTGCAGCAGCGCGATCGAGGCGTCGCGCACCTGACGATTCGCGGCCCGTCCCATCATCTGCAGATGGGCCTCGACCAGATGCGCCATGGCGCCGCCGACGCCGCAATGGCCGTAGCTAAGCAGGCCGCCATGGGTGTTCAGCGGCATCGCGCCGTCGCGGCTGAAATGGCCGGCGCGCACGCGCGCGGCTGCCTCGCCGCGGCCAGCGAGACCGAGGTCTTCCAGCAGCATTGCAAGGGTGATCGTAAAGCTGTCGTAGATCGCGGCGTAGCGCACGTCGGAAATCGCGAGGCCGGTGGCCTCCCTGGCGCGGGCGACGGAGATTTCGGCGCCGAGTTCACTTAGGGCGGGTGCTGCAGTGACGTGCTGATGGGTATGGGCCTGGGCACAGCCGCGAATGCGCACGCCGTCCACTCCGGTCCGCTCGCGGCTGATGACGAAGGCGGCGCCGCCGTCGGACACCGGGCAGCAATCGAGCAGCTTCAGCGGCATCGCCACCGGCTTGGAGGCCATGACGTCGCCAACAGTGATGGGATCGCGGAATTGGGCGCCGGGATGGGTGCAGGCGTGGGCGCGCATGAGCACCGCGAATTCGGCGAGGTCTTCTTCCGTCACGCCGTATTCGTGCATGTATCTGTTGGCGACGAGGCCGTAATAGGCGGGAATGGTCGGGCCGAGCGGCATCTCGTAGTCGGGATGACCGACCTGCGCCAGCGCCTGGATCGAGGCATCGCGGCTCTGCCCGGTGAGGCGGTTCTCGCCGGCGACGACGAGCACATTGCGGGCGACGCGTGCTTCGACGAGATGATGGGCGAGCATGGTCATCGCGAGCCCGGTGGCGCCGCCGACCTGGACGGCGTGGGCGTAAGCGGGCCGGATGCCAAAATGCTCGGCGAAGACGGTCGCCAGCATGATGTGCGGCGAGACGGTGGAATAGCCGCAGAGGATGCCGTCGATCTCGGCGCGCTCGAGCCCGGCGTCGTCGAGCGCGGACTGCGCGGCCTTGCTCATCAGGTCGAGCGAGGACGAGCCTTCGTGCCTGCCGAAAGGCGTGAGGCCGACGCCGGTGATGAAGCTCACGGGCGCACCTGCGCATCGTCATTCCGGGGCGGCGAACGGGTGACGCCATCGCGGACCATGGCGTCGATCTCGTCGGCGGCATAGCCGACCTCACGCAGGATTTCCGCGCCGTGCTCGTTGAGCTGCGGCGCGAGCCGCACCGGTTCGGCTTCGGTCTCGGACCAGGTCGCCGTCACCCTCATGCTCCGGATCGGCCCTTCGGTTGGATGGTTCACCACTGGGAAAAAGTTGGTCGCCTCCAGATGCTCATCGTGCAGCATCGAGGCGAGGTCGTGCATCGGCATCACAGGCACGTCGGCCTTGGTGAGCAGGTCGATCCATTCCGTTGTGGAACGCGTCTCGAAGATGCGCGCGAGCTCGGCATAGACGACGTCGATATTGGCGGCGCGGCCGGCGAAGCTCGCGAATTTCGCGTCGGCACGCAGATCGTCGCGTCCGGTCGCCTTGAAGAAGTTGTCCCACTGCTTGTCGTTGTAGACGATGACGCTGAGATAGCCGTCTGACGTCTTGTAGGGCCGGCGGTCGCGCGAGAGGTGGCGGGCATAACCGCCCTTGTCGAGCGGGGGCTCGTAGGTGAGCCCGCCCATGTGGTCGCCCATGACGAAGCCGGCCATGGTCTCGAACATCGGGATGTCGACGCGTTGGCCACGTCCGGTGCGGTCGCGGTGCACGAGGCTGGCGCAGATCGCGCCGACGGCGGTCAAACCTACGATGCGATCGACCAGTGCGTTCGGCACATAGCGCGGCACGCCGTCACCGGTCTGCGCCATCAGGGCCGGGAGCGCGGTGGCGCCCTGGATCAGATCGTCATAAGCGGGCTTTGCAGCATACGGCCCGTCCTGGCCGAAGCCGAACACGCCGGCATAGACCAGACGCGGATTGATCTTGGCAACAACGTCATAGCCCAGCTGAAGCCGTGCCATCGCCTGCGGGCGGACGTTGTAGACGAGAACGTCGGCGTCTTTCAGCAAGCGCAGCACGGCCTCGCGGCCGGCGGGCTTCTTCAGGTCGAGGCAGATCGAGCGCTTGCTGCGGTTGGTGTTGAGGAACACCGGGCCCATGCCGGCGTGCCGCATCGGACCGATCAGGCGGGTGACGTCGCCGTCCAGAGATTCCACCTTGATGACGTCTGCGCCGTAGTCGCCGAGCATCTGGGTCGCATAGGGACCCATCAGCACGGTGGTCATGTCGACGACCTTGATGCCCTTCAGCGGTCCCATCGTTCGCTCCCGATTGCGCGGGCTCAGATGAGCCCTGCGATTTCGGTCCAGCTAACGGCAGCGGCGTCGCGTGCGCAAGGGCGGCCGGCGTATGGCCGCATGCGCCGGCGGCGAAGGGCCGCTATTTCTTCTGACGGGATTCACGAATCTTGAGGAGACGGTCGAGCTCCTCGTTCTGCTGGTTGATGCGGTCCGCGATCCGCGACTCGTTCTGCTCACCCGAGGCGGCCGCGGCCTGCTCGATGAGCTGGCGGATATTGTCCTCGAGAATCGCGATGCGATCGTTGAGTGCGTCCATCGACAGCGAATCTTCGTAGTCATTGCTCATGATGCATCCCCTGCAAATCGATCATGAGCTTTAAGGGCCCCCGGCGGGCCCACCATGATCTAGCGCAAGATAAGAAGTGGGCACGGCGCTTCGCGCCTTGCCCACCGTGCAGCCTTACTTCAGCGGCTCCAGCACGGAGACGTAGTTGGCAACCGCCGCACCGCCCATGTTGAAGATGCCGCCGAGTTTTGCATTCTTGAGCTGCATGCCCTCGGGCGCTTGGCCGGCGAGCTGCATCGCGGTCATCACGTGCATGGAGACGCCGGTGGCGCCGATCGGATGGCCCTTGGCCTTCAGGCCGCCGGACGGATTGACCGGCAGCTTGCCATCCTTGAGCGTCCAGCCTTCCTTGATGGCGCGGGCGCCCTGCCCCCTCGGCGTCAGGCCCATCGCTTCGTACTCGATCAGCTCGGCGACTGTGAAGCAGTCATGGGTCTCGACGAAGGAGAGATCGGCAAGTGTAACGCCCGCCTTCTCCAGCGCGCGCTGCCAGGCGACCGTACAGCCCTCGAACTGGAGGATGTCGCGCTTGGACATCGGCAGGAAATCCTGGGCGTGCGCGGTGGCGCGGAAGCCGATCGACTTGCTCATGCCCTTGGCGGTTTCCGCATCGGCCAGCACCAGGGCAGCGGCACCGTCCGAGACCAGCGAGCAGTCGGTACGCTTCAGGGGGCCGGCAACGTAGGGGTTCTTCTCGCTCTCGGCGCGGCAGAACTCGAAGCCAAAGTCCTTGCGCATCTGGGCGAAGGGATTGGCGACGCCGTTCTTGTGGTTCTTGGCCGCGATCAGCGCCAGTGCATCGGACTGGTCGCCGTATTTCTGGAAATAGGAGCTGGCGATCTTGCCGAACACGCCGGCGAAGCCGCCGACGGTGTCGCCGTCCTCAGGCAGATAGGACGCTTTGAGCAGGTTCTTGCCGATTTCCGGCCCTGGCGTGCGCGTCATCTGTTCTACGCCGACGACGAGGACAATCCTGGCCGCGCCGGCCGCGATCGCGCGCACGCCCTGATGGACGGCGGCGGAGCCGGTGGCGCAGGCGTTCTCGACCCGGGTCGCCGGCTTGAAGCGCAGCTTCGGGTCGGCCTGGAGCACCAGCGAGGCGGTAAAATCCTGGGGCGAGAAGCCGGCGTTGAAATGGCCGAGCACGATCTCGTCGACATCGCCGGCCGAAATGCCGGCATCCGCCAGCGCCTCATTGGCGACCTTCACCACAAGGCTTTCCACGGTCTCGGTGTCGAACTTGCCGAACGGCGTATGCGCCCATCCGACGATGCTGGCGGTCATGGTCTTTCTCCCTGGCGGTCTCTTGCTGACCTAAGTCTTAGCCCAGGGATGGCAAGACTTCACGTAGGTTTAAGGGCCTGGAGGGTACGCTGGCAGATGGCAGTTATGCCGGCCCAGTTCCCGGCCCTGATCTCCGCCGTCGGGCACAGCCAGGAACCGCCGACCGCGACCACATTGGGCTCCGCGAGCCAGGTTGCCGCATTGGCCTCGCCGACGCCGCCGGTCGGGCAGAACCGCACGTTCGGGAACGGCCCACCCAACGAGCGCAGGCCCTTGATGCCGCCGGCCTGCTCGGCCGGGAAAAATTTTGCGACGTCGAAGCCGTAGGACAGCGCCATCATCAGCTCGGACGCGGTGGCGATACCCGGCGCAAACGGCAAGGAACTATGGGTGGCGGCCTTCAACAGGTCCGGGGTCAAGCCCGGACTGATGCCGAAGGCGACGCCGAGCTTCTCGACACGGGTGAAGTCGGCCGGATTGAGAATCGTGCCGATGCCGACCACCGCTTCGGGCACCTCGGCCATCATCGCCCTCGCCGCCTCGATCGCAACAGGGGTCCGCATGGTCACCTCCAGCGTGCGGACGCCGCCGGCCACCAGCGCACGCGCCAGCGGCACCGCATCCTGGATACGCTCGATGGTGAGGACGGGAATGACCGTCGCGGCCTTGAACAGCGCGACAAGGTGGTTCTGTTGGGCAGTCGTGGTCATCTTGGCTTTCGTTTCACTTGGTCGCTTGACGCGTCGTCGCCGGCCGGTGCCGTTTCTTCGGCGGCATGGCATACCCCGGAATGATGGCGCCGGAATAGCAGATCACGAGGCTGGCGAGGCGGTGCCCGGCCTGGGCGGCCTCGACCGGGTCGGAACCGGCGAGCCGCGCCGCGATATAGGCCGCCGCAAAGCTGTCGCCGGCCGCGGTGGTGTCGACCACGGGCTTGGTCATGGGCTCGGCGCGGACCTCGTAGGGCCCCCCGGGAAAACGCAGCAGGCTGACCGGCTCGGCGAGCCGGAACACCAGCTCAGGGCTCGGGATGCGCGCCATCAACTGCTCGCGGCTTTCGCCGGGATAGAGAGCGAGCAGATCCTCGGTCGAGGTCAGCACGATGTCGGCGGCCGCGAAGGCCGCTGAAAACACCTCGCGCGCGACGTCGCGATCCGGCCATCCGCGCGCACGGAAATTGGTGTCGAACACGAAGCGGGTGCCGAGCAGGCGCGCGCGCTTGATCGCCGCGAACAGGCGCTCGCGCCCGGCCGCGTCGTAGATCGAGAGCGTGATCGCGGAGAGATAAACGATGTCGTAGCTCATCAGGGAGTTGAGGAGATCGTCCGTCTCAGGCAGATTCATCAGCTGGCGCGCCGCCGCACTGTCGCGCCAGTGGAAGAACTGGCGCTCGCCCTTCGCATCCAGCTGGATCATGTAGAGGCCGGGCAGCTTGCCCGGCAGCCGTGCGACGCGCCTCGTGCCGACGCCCTCCGCAGTCCAGGCCGCGATCATCTCATCGCTCAGGGCATCGTCGCCAAGCGCGGTGAAATAATCGACCTTGACCTCGAGCCGCGCGAGGTACACGGCCGTGTTGAGAGTGTCGCCGCCGAATCCACGCGAGTAGAGGCCGCCACCCTGCCCGCTGGAATGTCCGGCGGATTGTCCACCCTGGGCCTGCCGGAGCTCGACCATGCATTCGCCGATGCAAGCAACGCTCGCCATCACTTTACCCGCTCAGTCAGAGATCACGCGACGAAATTGCCGCCGAGCTCGTCTTCGATGTGAATGCGGATGATGTCGTCGAAAGTCTTCTCGGCGGTGGTGAAGCCGAGCTCGAGCGACCGCTTTGCATTGAAGTTGCGCGGCCAGCCGCCGACGATGCCGACGATGAAAGGATCGGGCTCCCGCTTGATGCGGGCGGCGACCTTGTCGCCGGCAACGCGTTTCAGCGCAGCGATCTGCTCGCCAACCGTCGCCGACAGGCCCGGCATGGTCAAATTACGGCGCGGCCCCACCGCGGCGAGGTCCATGGTGCCGGCATGCAGCAGGAAGCCGACGGCGGAGCGCGGCGTGGCATGCCAATGGCGGACGTCCTCGGACACGGGAAGGACCACTTCCTTGCCGGCCAGCGGCTCGCGCAGGATGTTGGAGAAGAAGCCCGATGCCGCCTTGTTGGGCAGGCCGGGCCGAATGCAGATGGTCGGCAGGCGGATGCCGATGCCGTCGAGGAAGCCGCGGCGGGAATAGTCGGCCAGCAGCAATTCGCCGATCGCCTTCTGCGTACCGTAGCTCAGAAGCGGCGTGTGGAAGAATTCGTCGCCGATCGCATCAGGGAACGGCGCGCCGAACACGGCGATCGAGGACGTGAACACCACGCGCGGCTTGTAGCCGCCGCCGGCGAGCCTGACGGCATCGAGCAGCATCCGCGTGCCGTCGAGATTGATGCGGTAGCCCTTGTCGAAATCGAGCTCGGCTTCGCCCGAGACGATCGCGGCGAGATGAAAGATCACGTCCGGACGGCCGGCGATCAGCTTTTCGGCCGCACCCGGCACGGCGAAATCGCTCGACACGGTCTCGACGGCAAAACCGGCCTTTTCCGGCGCCTTCGGCTCGACCACGTCATGCATGGTCAGCTTGGTGATGTCGCTCTTGCCGAGCCGGCCGTCGCGCAACAGCCGTTCACACAATTTGCGGCCAACCATGCCGGCGGCGCCAAGAACCAGAATGTGCAAGAGCCTACTCCTTTTTATTGGCCGGAACGCGCCGATTTCGGCGATTCGTCCTGGCGCGCTCTCAAGGCAGGCCCCGCGATCATTCCTTCACGGCGCCGGTCATCGCCGACACATAGTACTCCACGAAGAAGGAATAAAGGATAACTACGGGAACCGAGCCGGTCAGAGCCGCCGCCATCAGCGCACCCCAATGGTAGACGTCGCCATTGACGAGCTCGGTGATCGCGCCGACGGGGATCGTCTTGTTCTCGGACGAGGAGATGAAGGTCAGCGCGTAGATGAACTCGTTCCAGGACAAGGTGAAGGCGAAGATGCCCGCCGAGATCACGCCCGGCAGCGAAAGCGGCAGCGTGATCTTCATCAGAATCTGCAGCCGCGTCGCCCCGTCGATCAGCGCACACTCCTCCAGCTCATAGGGGATGGTGCGGAAATAGCCCATCAGCAGCCAGGTGCAGAACGGGATCAGGAAGGTCGGATAGGTCAGGATCAGCGCCAGATTGCCGTCGAACAGGCCGAGCTGAAACACGATCGCCGCCAGCGGGATGAACAGGATCGAGGGCGGCACGAGATAGCCGAGGAAGATCGCAAGGCCGACATAGCGCGAGCCCTTGTAGCGCAAGCGCTCGATCGCGTAGGCGGCGCAGACGCTGGCGAACAGGGAGATGAAGGTCGACGACACCGAGACGATCACGGTGTTCCACATCCAGAGCGGATAGTCGGTGTCGAAGAACAGCTTCTTGATGTGCTCCAGCGTCGGGTGCACGATCCAGAACGGATTGTACTTTTCGTAGTCGTACATTTCCGCGTCCGGCTTGAACGTCGCGACCGCCATCCAGTAGAACGGGAATAGCAGGAAGAAGATGATCAGGCCGAGCGGAAGGTAGACCCGAAAAAACTTCCGCGGGAAGCTCTCGAGGTAGTCCATTCCGACGCTTTGGTCGTCTGCAGTGGTCATGTCAGTCCCTCCCGCCCTGCTGCCACCGGGAACGCTGAAGCCCAAAGAAGCTGAGCAGGATCGCCGCGACCAGGAACGGAATCATGGCGTTCGAGATCGCCGCGCCCTCGCCCAGATTGCCGCCGGTGATGGCGCGCTGGAACGACAGCGTCGCCATCAGATGGGTGGAGTTGATCGGCCCACCCCGCGTGATGGTGTAGATGAGCTGGAAGTCGGTGAAGGTCATCAGCACCGAGAACGTCATCACGACCGCGATGATCGGCGACAGCATCGGCAGCGTGATGTGGCGGAAGCGCTGCAGATTGGTGGCGCCGTCGAGATTGGCGGCCTCATAGAGCGAGGGCGAGATGGTCTGTAATCCCGCCAGCAGCGTGATCGCCACGAAGGGCACGCCGCGCCAGATATTGGCGGCGACGACCGACCAGCGCGCATTCCAGGGATCGCCAAGGAAATCGATATAGCGTGTGATCAGGCCGGCCTTGATCAACACCCAGGAGATGATCGAGAACTGGCTGTCATAGATCCACCAGAACGCAATCGCAGAGAGCACCGTGGGCACGACGAAGGGCAACAGGACGATGGCGCGGACCATCGACTTCATCGGTAGCCGTTCGTTGAGCAGCAGCGCCAAATAGAGGCCGATGGCGAATTTCACCGCGCTGGCGGCGACCGTGTAGAAGATGGTGTTGAACACCGACAGCCAGAACACCGAGTCCTTCGACAGCGAGACGAAATTCTGGAAGCCGATGTAGCGCCCGGCGCCACCGATCTTGGTGTCGGTCATGCCGAGCCAGAAGCCCAGCGCCAGCGGGTAAGCCAGAAACAGGATGAGGATGGCGATCGCCGGCACCATGAACATCGCGCCGAGGAAATTCCGGCTCTCGAATGCTCTGGTCCACAAGCTGCTGCGCTTGACCTGCGCGACAGTGGACTCGGCCATAACTGCCATGTCGGATTCCCCTCGACGAAAAGTTGCGGCGTCCAGCGAACCGGACGCCGCGTAGATTGGCGCTGATCAGACCTGGTAGTAGCGCTTGGCGCGCTCGGCCGCGCGTGCGGCTGCCGCCTTCGGCGTCACGGAGCCTGACGCGGCTTCCGCGAACATGTCGACGACGACGAAGTCGCCCATGACAGCGGCGGAGGCATAGCCGAGATCGCCGGCATAGCCGTTGTCGCGGCAGCGCTTCAGGCAGTCGCGATACGGCGTGATCTTCGGATCCGACGTCCACACCGGGTTGTCGTTGTAGGCCGGAAGCGGCGGCGACACGTAGCCGTTGGAGGAGACCTCCCAGGCGTCGTAGTTCGCCTTGTCCATCATGAACTTGATGTATTCCTTGACCGCCTTCGGATACTTCGAGTGCTTGTAGCCGTAATAGACGAGCACGTTCTGCTGCTCGGTCGACACGCCCACGGGACCGATCGGCATCGGCGCGTGGTTCATGTCCTTGGCGATTTCCTGCTGCTTCGGATCGGTCGAGTTCTTTCCGACCGTCCAGATCGAGATGCCGTTCAGCGTCAGGCTGAGCTCGCCGTTGAGGAACGCCTTGTTATTGTTCGAGTCATTCCACGACAGCACGCCGGGGATGAAGGTCTCGTAGAGCTGCTTGACGTATTCGAGCGCGGCGATCGTCTCCGGCGAGTCGATCACGACCTCGTTCTTGTCGTTGACGACCTTGCCGCCGAAGGCCCACAGCGCCCACTGGCACCAGCCGTTGGCGTCGCCCGTGGCGTGGCCGAGCGCGAAGCCGGCCGGCGTGTTGTTCTTCTTCAGCGCCTGGCAGAGCTTGAGGAAGCCGGCAGTGTCCTTGGGGAATTCATCGAAGCCGGCGGCCTTCACGTGGCTGACGCGGTAGTTCAGGCAGCCGCCGGTCGCGCCCTGCGGAATGGCGATCCAGCTGTTGCCCTTCTTGCCGTAGCGTTCAGCAACCGGATACCAGCCGCCATACTGCGCGCCGAGATAGTCGGCGACGTCAGTCATGTCGATCAGCTTTTCCGGGAACTTGTGGGGATCATCGAGCGTGCCGATGATCAGGTCGGGACCGGCGCCGACATTGGCGGCGACCGCGGCTTTCGGGCGGATGTCCTCCCAACTCTCGGCCTCGAGCTTGATCTTGACGCCGGTCTTCTCGGAGAACGCCTTGGTCTGCTCGGCGAATTTGTCGAACTCGGCCTGAATGAACTGCTTCCAGCGCAAGACGCGGATGGAAGCGTTCGGCTCGGGCGTGTTGGTCCACTCCGCCGCGCGCACCGGCACGATGCCCGGGCCGGCCAGCAGCGCCGCGCCGCCCAGACCGACTTTAAGCACACTTCGCCTGTCGAAATCGCTCATCGTTCTCTCCCTAAATTTTATATTTGTATTGGGTCGTCTCGTATTGGGCAGTTCTGCTTGGGCAGTTCTTCGGCGTCGCTACACGCGTTTGCCCGTCGCCTCGTCGAACAGATGAATCACGGAGGGATCGGGCTTCAGCTTAACCTTGTCACCCGGGTTGAACTGGTGACGTTCGCGGAAGACTGCGACGACCTGCTCACCGCCGAGCTTCGCAAATACCTGGGTTTCCGAGCCGGTCGGTTCGACCACCACGATCTCGGCATCGGCGCCGTCGTCCGCGATGGTGAAATGCTCGGGACGCACGCCGTAAACGACAGGACGGCCGTCGGACGCCGCCGGCGCGTTCCTGAGCGGCAGCTTGACGCCATTCGGCCCCTCGAAGGTCGCAACGCCGTTGACGCGCACATGACCCTTCAGGAAGTTCATGGACGGCGAGCCGATAAAGCCGGCGACGAACTGGTTCTCGGGCTTGTCGTAGAGCTCGAGCGGCGTACCCATCTGCTCGACGATGCCGTCATGCATGACGACGATCTTGTCGGCCATGGTCATGGCCTCGATCTGATCGTGGGTGACGTAGACGGTCGTGGTCTTCAGCCGCTGGTGCAATTCCTTGATCTCGGTGCGCATCGCGACGCGCAGCTTGGCGTCGAGGTTCGATAAGGGCTCGTCGAACAGGAACACCTGCGGATCGCGCACGATGGCGCGGCCCATGGCGACGCGCTGGCGCTGACCGCCGGAGAGCTGGCGCGGATACCGTTCGAGCAGCGGCGACAGGGCCAGGATTTCGGCGGCGCGCTTGACGCGCTTGTTGATCTCTTCGGTGCTCTCGCCCCGCAGCTTCATCGAGAACCCCATGTTCTCGCCGACCGTCATATGCGGATAGAGCGCGTAATTCTGGAACACCATCGCAATGTCCCGCTCCTTGGGCTGGACATTGTTGACGACGCGGTCGCCAATCGAAATCGTGCCTGAGGTGATGTTCTCGAGACCGGCGAGCATGCGCAGAAGCGTCGACTTGCCGCAGCCGGAGGGGCCAACCAGGACGACGAACTGGCCGTCCTCGATCGGAATCGAAACGCCGTGCAGTACTTCAAAATTGCCGAACGATTTCCGCACGTCGCGGATTTGCACAGACGACATCTAGCTCCCTCCTCGAAAGTCCACGACGCCTCTCGCGCCGCGACCGTCTTGTTTTTTCAGACTTCACCGAACGAAGCCCAACCTTGGCGGGCGACATTGTCGGCAGTTTGTGCGGTTTTGGCAATTTGTCTTTGGTTAGTCCGTGCTGGTAGCGCTGTCAACGTTCCTTTGTTTGCGACAGTGAGTGTGTTATGAGCAGCAAATGGGTCGAAACCGCACCAAGTCAGGCAAAATCCGGCTGGCGGAAGTCGCCGAGCTTGCCGGCGTCAGCCCGATCACGGCGTCCCGCTTCTTCCGCAATCCCGAGGCGCTGTCGGTCGCCAAGCGGACCCGGGTCGAGAGCGCGGCCAGGGAGCTCGGCTATGTGCCGAACCTGGCGGCACGCGCGTTGGCCTCGCAACGCACCGAGGTGATCGGTGTCTTGATTCCGTCACTAACCAATAATGTGTTCTCCGACGTGCTGCGCGGCATCTACGACGCCTCCGAAAACAGCCATTACTCGATCCAGCTGTCCAACACACGCTACAGTATCCTCCAGGAGGAGAAGCTGCTGCGCCTGTTTCTTGCGCAGAAGCCCGCCGGGCTGATTGTCACCGGCATCGACCAGACCACGGAATCGCGCGCGATGCTCGATGCCGCCGACTGCCCAATCGTGCAAATCATGGAGATCGGGCCCAATCCGATCGACATGATGATCGGCTTTTCGCACTATGAAGCAGCCCGTGCCGCAGTTGCGCATCTGTTTGCACAAGGTCACCGCAAGATTGGCTTCGTCGGCGCGCGGATGGATCCGCGGGTGCAGCGGCGGCTCGACGGGTACGTCTCGGCCATGAAGGACGCAGGGCTGTTCGAGCAACGCCTCGTCGTGACGACGGCGACACCGACCTCGGTGACGCTCGGCGGCGCCCTGTTCACCGATCTCCTGGCGCGGGAGCCCGGCATGGACGCGGTGTTCTGCGCCAATGACGACCTCGCGCTGGGTGTGCTGTTCGAATGCAAGCGCCGCGAGATCGCGGTCCCCGAACAGATCGCGATTGTCGGCTTCAACGATCTCGAATTCATGGCCTCCGCCGTCCCGACTCTCACGAGCGTGCGCACCAACCGCTACGAGATGGGTAACACGGCCGCCAGCATGCTGATCGATGCGATCGACGGACGGCGCCCGGAGCATCCGGTGCTCGATCTCGGCTTCAAGGTGATCGAGCGGCAAAGCTCGTTGGCCCGGCGGTCGGACAACTGGCCAGCCACTTCAGGCACGGGCGCTGCGAACAAAATGGTAGCGTTACCAAGCGGCCATGATTAGTATCGGATTTGTGAGGAAACGACCCGCCAGCGGGCAGGCAAATCGTCGCTCGCGCCGTTGGGCATCGCACAAGCCGATACCCTAAAACGGACGCCAGTGCGTTTGCATTGCAGGAGAAACCAATGACAAAAAAACCAACCAATGGGCATGCCCCCGCCGGCAACGGCGCTCGCCGCCACCTCCGCTCGCAGGAATGGTTCAACAATCCGCATAATCCGGGCATGACCGCGCTCTATATGGAGCGCTATTTGAACTACGGTCTCACCCGCGCCGAGCTCCAGTCCGGCAAGCCGATCATCGGCATCGCGCAGACCGGCAACGACCTCTCCCCCTGCAACCGCCACCATATCGAGCTTGCCCATCGCGTCCGCGAAGGCATCCGCGAGGCCGGCGGCATTGCGATGGAATTCCCGACCCATCCGATCCAAGAGACCGGCAAGCGCCCGACCGCGGCGCTCGACCGCAACCTCGCTTATCTCGGCCTCGTCGAAATCCTCTATGGCTATCCGCTCGACGGCGTAGTGCTGACCACCGGCTGCGACAAGACCACGCCTGCCTGCATGATGGCGGCGGCGACCGTCAACCTGCCCGCGATCGTGCTGTCGGGCGGGCCGATGCTGAACGGCTGGCACAATGGCGAGCGCACCGGCTCCGGCACCATCGTCTGGAAATCGCGCGAGCGGCTCGCCGCCGGCGAGATCGACTATGAAGAGTTCATGGAGATCGTGGCGTCATCGGCGCCCTCGGTCGGCCATTGCAACACCATGGGCACCGCCTCGACCATGAACGGGCTTGCGGAAGCGCTCGGCTTCTCGCTGCCGGGCTGCGCGGCGATCCCCGCCCCCTATCGCGAGCGCGGCCAGATCGCCTACGAGACAGGAAAACGCATCGTCGACATGGTCTGGGAAGACCTCAAGCCTTCGGACATCCTGACCCGCGAGGCGTTCGAGAACTGCATCGTGATCAATTCGGCGATCGGCGGCTCGACCAACGCGCCGATCCACATCAACGCGCTGGCGCGCCACATCGGCGTCGAGCTCTCGATCGACGATTGGCAGAAGGTCGGCCACGACGTGCCGCTCCTGGTCAACATGCAGCCGGCCGGCTTCTATCTCGGCGAGGAATTCCACCGCGCCGGCGGCGTGCCGGCCGTGGTGCGCGAATTGATGAAGCACAACCGGATCCACGAGAACGCTGTCACGGTCAACGGCCGCGGCATCGGCGAGAACTGCGCCAATGCGCCAAAGCCTGACAACGACGTGATCTGGTCTTACGACAAGCCGCTGGTGAAGGACGCCGGGTTCCTGGTGCTGCGCGGCAATCTGTTCGATTCCGCGATCATGAAGACCAGCGTGATCTCCAAGGAATTTCGCGACCGCTATCTCAGCAATCCGACCGATCTCAATGCCTTCGAGGGCCGCGCCGTCGTGTTCGAGGGGCCTGAGGACTATCACGAGCGGATCGACGATCCCTCGCTCGAGATCGACGAGCGCTGCGTGCTGTTCATCCGCGGCACCGGCCCGATCGGCTATCCCGGCGGCGCCGAGGTCGTGAACATGCAGCCGCCTGCGGCGCTGATCAAACGTGGCATCATGTCCCTGCCCTGCATCGGCGACGGCCGGCAGTCGGGCACCTCGGGCTCGCCTTCGATCCTCAATGCTTCGCCGGAAGCCGCCGCCAATGGCGGGCTCGCGATCCTCAGGAACGGCGACAAGGTGCGCGTCGATCTGAACAAGGGCAGCGCCAACATTCTGATCTCCGACGACGAGGTGAAGAAGCGCCACGCCGAGCTCAAGGCCAATGGCGGCTTCAAGCATCCGCCGAACCAGACGCCGTGGCAGGAGCTTTATCGCAACACGGTCGGCCAGCACGCGACCGGCGCCTGCATGGAGCTCGCCACGCGCTACCAGAACGTCGCCGGCAGCTTTGGTGTGGCGCGGGATAATCACTGATAGCCACACCGTCATTGCGAGCGCAGCGAAGCAATCCAGAGCTATCTCCGCGGAGACAGTCTGGATTGCTTCGTCGCAAGTGCTTCTCGCAATGACGATCCAATAGAACTTTCAGGCAAGGGAGAAGAAAAAATGGCAGACCGCCTCAAGGGAAAGCGCGCCGTCATCACGGCTGCAGCGGCAGGCATCGGACGCGCATGCGCCGTCGCATTCGCGCGTGAAGGCGCGACCGTCGTCGCCACCGACATCAACGAGAGCGGCATCGCGAGCCTGGCCAAGGAAGGTATCGCCGAAACCGCGAAGCTCGACGTTCGCAACACCGCCGACGTCAACGCCTTCGCCAAGCGCGTCGGCAAGGTCGACATCCTGCTCAACGCGGCGGGCTTCGTGCATCACGGCACCATTCTCGAGTGTTCGGAAGAGGATTTTGATTTCTCGTTCGACCTCAACGTCAAGTCGATGCACCGGACCATCAGGGCCTTCCTGCCGGACATGCTCGCGGGCGGCGGCGGCAGTATCGTCAACATCTCCTCCTGCGCGGCGCTGCGGCCGCCGGCCAACCGCTACGTCTACAGCTCCTCGAAGGCCGCGGTGTCGCTGCTGACGCGCGCGGTCGCGCTCGACTTCATCACCAAGGGCATCCGCTGCAACAGCATCTGCCCCGGCACCGTCGAGACGCCTTCGATGCTCGACCGCGCCGCGGCGCAAGGGCCGCAGGGCAAGGAGATGTTCGTCTCCCGCCAGAAGATGGGCCGGCTCGGCACCGCCGACGAGATCGCGTCCATGGCGGTCTATCTCGGCAGTGACGAGAGCGCCTTCACCACCGGCGTCGACCTCGTCGTCGACGGCGGCTACATGCTCTGACGCCAAGGCATCCAGAAGGCATCCAGCATGAACAAGATCGATCTCAACGACCGTGTCGCCATCGTCACCGGCGGCGCGCAGGGCTTTGGCCGCGCCATCGTTCAGCGCTTCGTCGCCTCCGGCGCCAAGGTCGCGATCTGGGATTTTGATGCAGCCCTCGCCGAGAAGACGGCAAAGGAAATCGGCGATAACGCCCGCGTCTTCAAGGTCGACGTCACCGATACCGCGGCCGTCGAGCAGGCGCGCGACGCGACGCTTGCTGCCTTCGGCAACATCGACATCCTCGTCAACAATGCCGGAATCGCCGGGGTCAACAAGCCGGTCTGGGAGACCGATCTCGAGGAATGGCGGAAAGTTCTGCGCATCAACCTCGACGGCCCCTTCATCGTCTGCAAGGCGATCGTGCCCGCGATGCTCAAGCAAAAATACGGGCGCATCGTCAACATCGCCTCGATCGCCGGCAAGGAAGGCAATCCCAACGCCTCGCACTATTCGGCGTCCAAGGCCGGCCTGATCGCGCTGACGAAGTCGCTCGGCAAGGAACTGGCGGCACATGACATCCTCGTCAACGCGGTGACGCCCGCGGCTGCGAAGACCGCGATCTTCGACCAGATGACGCAGCAGCATATCGACTTCATGCTGTCGAAGATTCCAAAAGGCCGCTTCGTGCTGGTGGAAGAGCTCGCCGCGATGGCGGCCTGGCTCGCATCCGAGGATTGTGCCTTCTCCACCGGCGCGGTGTTTGATATTTCCGGGGGACGCGCAACCTATTGAGGACACCATGGTCAGAGAAGGCGGATGCCTGTG